>JBBWZH010000108.1:0-28733 GCA_039648995.1 Mycobacteriales bacterium | reverse complement strand
CTGCGTACTCGGCGGGCCGGTGCTGAGCGAGGCCGAACTCGATACACCGGTGCCCACCTTGCTGCTGTCCAAAGACACTGTCCTGATCGATCAGCCGCTGCCGCTGAGAGACATCATCACGGGCCTCGCGGAAGTGGAACTGCCCGGACACACCCAACAACTCCTGGCCCTCCTGTCCGACACCGTCGCTGCCGACGTCACAACGTGATCTTCGACGTACGGCGACGGGCTCGTGCGTCCATGTCGCCTGAGCCAGCCCTCGGCAGGCTGAGCCTCGTCCATCTCCCTGCGGCCGCCCCGGACCGGGACCGATCGACCGCTACGACGTAAGCGTCGCGGCGCGCTGGCGGAATAGGGCCTGTTCGGAGGAGTTGGCGGTGAGAGTCGCGGCGTGCTCGAACTCCTGGCGGGCCTCGTCGAGGCGGCCGAGCTTGGCCAGGAGATCGCCGCGGACGGCGGGGAGGTGGGCGTAGCCGGTGAGGGTGTTCGCGGCGACGATGCGGTCGACGATCGCCAGGCCGGCGGCTGGACCGGCGGACAGGCCCACCGCGACGGCCCGGTTCAGCTCGACGACAGGGCCGGGGGCGAGGTGGCCGAGCACGGTGTAGAGCGCGGCGATCCGCTCCCAGTCAGTGTCCTCTGTGGACGTCGCGCCGGCATGGCAGGCGGCGATCGCGGCTTGCAGCGTGTACGGGCCGACCGGGCGGCCGAGCGTCTCGGCCCGGTCGAGGCCGGCCAGCCCGCGCCGGATCAGCAGCCGGTCCCACAGCCGGCGGTCCTGGTCGGCGAGCAGGACCGGCTCGCCGTCGATGCCACGCCGGGCGCGCAGCCGGGACGCCTGGATCTCCATGAGCGCGCACAGGCCGTGCACCTCGGGCTCGTCCGGCATCAGCCCGGCGAGGACCCGCCCGAGGCGCACCGCCTCGTAGCACAGGTCGGGCCGCGTCCAGTCGTCCCCGCCGGTCGCGGAGTACCCCTCGTTGAAGATCAGGTACAGCACTTCGAGCACCGACGACAGCCGGTCGGGCAGTTCGGCGGGAGCGGGCAGCTCGAACGGGATCTTCTTGGCCGCGAGCGTCCGCTTGGCCCGGACGATCCGCTGCGCGACGGTCGCCTCGGGCACCAGGAACGCGCGCGCGATCTCCTGGGCGGTCAGGCCGCCGAGCAGGCGCAGCGCGAGCGCCGCCCGTGCCTGGGCGGACAGTACGGGATGGCACGCGATAAAGATCAGCCGCAGCAGGTCGTCACCGATGTAGTCGTCGAGCTCCACGTCCAGGTCCGGCTCGGCGGCCTGCTCGACATCGCGGCCGATCTCCGCAAGCTTGCGCCGGTACACGGTCCGGCGGCGCAGCAGGTCGATCGCCCGGTGCTTGGCCGTGGACGTCAACCACCCGCCCGGGTTCGGCGGGACACCGGTCCGCGGCCACTGCTCGAGCGCGAGTACGAGCGCGTCCTGGGCCAACTCCTCGGCCAGGCCGACATCGTGCACCATCCGGGCCAGACCGCCGATGACGCGGGCGGCTTCGATCCGCCAGATCGCTTCGATCGCCCGGTGCGCGGCGATGTCGGTCACACCGGGCATCCAACCATCAGCGGACGGCCGGAGGCAGTGTCGCCTCCGGCCGTCCGCGGGCCCCAGGTTCAGGATTGCGGCGCGAAGTCCTCCGGGCCCATGACCTTCAGCACGTCGGCGGACCCTTCCCAGCCTGGCCACAGATCGCGGTGCAGCCGGAGGAACCGCTCCGCCCACTCGACTGCTTCGGCCCTGTCCCGCACGTCATACAGGGCGTAGCTGATCAGTTCCTTCGATTCGGTGAACGGACCGTCGGTCGCGGTCAGTTGGCCCGCCCTGAGCTCGACCCGGGCGCCGGCCACGCTCGGCGCGAGGCCCGCGGTGTCCAGTAGCGCGCCGGCTTTCATGGCGTCCTCACCGAGCTTCATGATCGCGTCCATCAGCTCGGGCGGTGGCGGGGAGGTGGATTGGGCGCTGGTCAGCAGGATGATGTACCGCACGTTGTGTCTCCTGTGGACTGTGTTGTTGGGCGGTCGGTCGGCGTGGCGGGTTCAGCTGGCGTGCCGGTACACGTGGACGGAGTACGGGGGATCCACGACCAGACAAGCACGACCGCCGCGGCGAACGGCAGGGTGGTCGCGCCGCCGTGCGGTCCGGACGCCATCGCGGCGAAGCCGGCGAACAGCGCCACGCCCGCGGCGCCCGAGTAGAGCGCCCACCCGCGCCGACCACTGTGGACAAATGCCCGGGCGGTCACCACGCACGCCGCGATCAGGCAGCTGAAGCCGACCGTGCCGGACAGCAGGTGCAGCATGCCGTGCCAGCTCACGGCGCCCGGGCCGGCCGGCGTGCCGACCGGGAACCCGTCCGCCGGGTCGGCGCGGAAGACTCCCGCCGCGACGAGGCTCAGCCCGAACGCGGTGACCAGCCGTGGTGTCCACCGGCCGATGCCGGCGCGGCGCAGACCGACCGCGGCCGCGACCGTCATCATCCCGGTCACGACGAAGTTGGTGACCTGGATCCATCCGAGGTCGCCGGTGCTCAGCAGGCTCCACGCGTGCCGGGTGACGTCGAAGCCCTGCCGGGTGAACGCCAGCGCCAGGGACACCGCGACGTAGATCGGCCCGGCGATCACGCCGTACCCCAGCAGCGACCTGGTGACGCGCGACTGGCTGTCGCAGGTGGTCGCTGCCGCGCCGCTGGACCCGGTGGCCCGCTCGAGGGACATAGCCATGGCTCGTGCTCCGTTCGGTCGGGGCCGGCTCATCCGGCCTCGTGCCGACGCCTCGAACGGCACGACGCCCAATCGACACGTACCGCCAAGATCTTTTAGACCCGTGGCCCGGCGCCGACACCTGACCCCGCTGATGGCGACCCCGACGGCAACACCCCTGTCGCTGACCCAGTTCCACCCTGCCTGACCGGCCAGCCGGGCCGACAGACCAGACCGCCGCCAACCGGGTGCGTCCACGCCGGCCGCGCTGACCGGCCGATGATCCACTCCGCCGGCGGTCCTAGGGTGGCGGTGTGGACGGTGATCTCACGCTGGTGAACGCGGTCGTGTTCGACGGCGAGTCGGCGGACCTGGTCGAGGGCACGATCCGGGTCGCCGGTGGGCGGATCGTCGAGGTCGGCGACGTCGCGCCGGGCTCCGGGCCGGTGCTGGACGTCCGGGGTGGCACGGTCGTGCCGGGCCTGATCGACGCGCACTTCCACGCGTACGGGATCAGCCTGGATCCGGGCGAGATCGACGGGGCGGCGCTGAGCTACGTGGCGGCGGTCGCGGCCCGGCGGCTGGGCGCGGCGCTGCGCCGGGGCTTCACCACGGTCCGGGACGTGGCCGGCGGCGATCCGGGGCTGTCCCGGGCGATCGCCGAGGGGCTGTTCCCGTCGCCGCGTTACCTCTACACCGGGCCGGCGCTGAGCCAGACGGGCGGGCACGGCGACGGGCGGCCGGCCGAGTCCGACCTGTGCGCCTGCGCCGGGCACATGTGCGAGGTCGTCGACGGCGTGGACGCGCTGCGCCGGGCGGTCCGCGACCGGTTCCGCCGCGGGGCGCACGCCATCAAGATCATGGCGTCCGGCGGGGTGATCTCGCCGACCGACCCGCTGCGGGTGCCGCAGTACTCGGCCGAGGAGGTGCGGGCGGTCACCGCCGAGGCGGCGCGCCGTGGCAGCTACGTGGCGGCGCACGCGTACTCGGCCGAGGCCATCCGGCACGCCGTCGACAACGGCGTCCGCTCGGTCGAGCACGGCAACCTGCTGGACGGGCCGACCGCGGCGCTGCTGGCCGAGCGGGACGCCGTCCTGGTGCCGACGCTGGTCACGTACGACGCGATGGACCGCCGCGGTCCCGATCTCGGCCTCAGCGCCGTCGCCCAGGCGAAGAACCGGGAGGTGCTCGCGGCCGGCCGGCACGCCGTCGAACTGGCCCGGGCCGCCGGCGTACGGATCGGCTTCGGCACCGACCTGATGGGCGCGCTGGAGGACGAGCAGCTGGCCGGCCTGCGGCTGCAGGCCGAGGTCGACGGCGCACTGGGCGTGCTGCGCTCGGCCACCTCTGCCAACGCCCACCTGCTTGGCCGCCCCGACCTCGGCCGGGTCGCCGCCGGCGCGGTCGCCGACCTGCTCGTGCTGCCCGGCAACCCGATCACCGACCCCGCGCTGCTGTGGGCCTCCGACCGGCGCACGGTCATCCAGGCCGGCACGATCCGCCACCAGCCGACGCCCTGACCATCGAGCCCCTCGTCGTCGGCGGGCGGGCAAACCTGCACCGCCCGTTCAGCGCGGCGATCCGCACCGGCGGGAACGCGGCGACCAGGGCGACCGGGCCGGCAACCAGGAACAGCAGTCCGGCCAGTTGAGCGGTCGCCGGCTCCAGCCCGCTCGCCGCGACACGATCTGCGCACGGCAGGCGGTGCCCAGCATCACCGCGGTCACCGCGCCCAGCACCGGCCAAGCCATCGTCGGCCAAAGCACGCTGCTTCGACGCGTATGCGGTAGGGGCAGGTCACGTGGCGCAGGTGATGTCGCCGGCGGGCCGGACCCCGTCCATCAGGTACTGGTTGACGGTGGCGTCCGCGCAGGTGTTGCCCGCGTCGAGGTACACGCCGTGGCGGACGGCGCCGTGCAGGGTGACCAGGCGGGAGCCGGTCAACGCCCGGTGCATCGCCTGCTGGCCCGGGTACGGGGTGACCGGGTCGCCGTCGGCACCCACCATCAGTACCGGTGCCGCGGTGTGGATGACGGTCGGTGGCTCGACCGGCCGCACCGGCCAGAAGGCGCACGGGGTGAGGTTGCGGGTCAGCGGGCCGAACAACGGCTCGTCCGCGCGGTGCGCCTGGATGGCACGGAAGTAGGTGTCCGGGTTGTGGGACACGTCACGGTCGGCGCACAGGATCGGGGTACCGGCCCGGTCGGACGCGTCGCCGGCACCGGTGAACAGCCCGGTGAGGAACTCCCGCAATGACGGCGTGGGTGTGGCCGGCCCGCCGTGCGCGGCGGCGTCGAGTACCCGCACCTCCGCGGCCAGGCTCGCGTACGCCTCGGGGCTGTCGTCGCCCAGCCGGAGGAACAGCCAGTACGGCACCACGTGCGAGTCCACCAGGAACTCCCCGACGCGCAGCGGGGCGCGTACGGCGGCCCGGTTGATCCTTTCCACTGTGGACAGGACAGCCTCGGTGGTCGCCCCCAGCCCGTACCGGTCCTGCTGGCCGGCGGCCCACGCTGCCCAGTGCAGCAGCGCGGCGGCCGCGGCCGGACCGTTGCGGGAAAGCACCCCGGGCCCGTAGACCGTGGGGTCGACGGCGCTGTCCAACACGAACCGGTCCGCCCGGGCACCGAACATCTGCAGGTACACCGCGCCGAGATAGGTGCCATACGAGTAGCCGAGGTAGGACAGCCGCGGCTCGCCCAACGCGCCGCGGATCACGTCGATGTCCCGCACGGTGTTGCGGGTGCTGGCATACGGCAGCCGGTCGAGGTTGCCCGCCACACACCCGGCCGCGAGCGTCCGGGCCAGGGCCACGCTCTGCGCATAGCTGGCCCGGTCCGGTCCGGCCGAACGCAGGAACGTGTCGGTGTCCCACCGACACCGCAGGGGTGTGCTGCGCCCCACGAAGCGCGGATCCATACCGACCAGGTCGTACCGGGCCACCACCTGCGGGATGAGCTGCTTGATCAGTACGTACTGAATCGCCGCACCGCCGGGACCTCCAGGGTTGACCAGCAGCATCCCCCGCCGGTGCGCCGGGTCAGCGGCCCGGATCCGGGACACCGCCACGGAAATGGTCGGCCCGCCGGGGCGGCGGTAATCCAGCGGGACCGTCACCTCGGCGCACTTCGCCCCCGCCGCGTCCAGCGCCTGGCCCACCCGGTCCTCTGGACCGATCGTGCAGATGTGCCAGGCAACGGGCTGCCGGTAGTACGGGGTCAGCGCGCCCGCCGGGGCGCCCGGCCCGACACCGGCGTCCGCTCCGGCCGGGTCGACCAGCGCACCGAACGCAAGAGCCGACACCGCACCCGCGACGATCCCTCTTCCACGCACCTGGACACCACTTCCCACGGCGAGGCTGCGCCCGGGATACCTCCCGCCGCCACCGGAACCGACCGTATGGACCGCCAAGTGCCCGGACAATCGTGCCAGCCGCCCTACGGATGGTCGAGGCTCCACGTGTGCCGCGATTCATGGCAGGTCGCGACATCGGTGAACAGCCACAACCAGCCGCTCCGAGCCAGGGCCGCGCGGCCGCGCGGAATGCGGGCCAGAGTCGCGTGTCCGATCATGGACGGAGAGGGCGCGGCTCGGGCTGTTGAGGGTCGCCGTTCTCAGTGTTGTCGAGGTCCGGTGTCTGCCCGCTGATCCAGCAGTGCTCGCCAGTGCCGAGCACCACGGCCGATCCGGGTGCCCTTCCCTGACCGTTCCCGATACACAGCGCCAGGTCGGCAGCGGATCTTGTCGGTCGCGTGTGGCGACAATCCGTAGTTGCCTGATGGGTCCGTAGTTGGGGCAACCAAGAAAATGCATAACCAGATCCCTGGTGGGCCGGAGTTACCGTTGAATTCCGGCGGACAGCCGGCGAACTCGGGATGAGGTGGGCTTTTCCGTGACCGTTATTGGTGAGCACCGGGATGCGGTTCTGACTGCGCAACTGCGGGCGCTCGGGGATGCGATGAATTCGGTCGGCGGTGATTCGACCAGCGCCACGCTGACCAGGCTGATGAGGCATGGTGGGATTTACACGCTGCTCGACTACGACGTGATGGCGGCCCGCGTCACCCGGCTGACCGCCGCCGGCCCGGCGGCCCGGGCCGCGGCGGTGGGCGCAGGTCCGACCGGCGACGTGGTCGACCTGCTGACCACGGTCGGCGCCACGGTGACGGCCTTCTTCTCGCACCTCGTCAACGCCGAGCCGTGCCCGATCCCGTCCAGCCTGATGTCCCACCTCACGTTCCCGCACGAGGGCGTCACCTTCGCCGACGGCATGGTCGAGCAGTCTGACCCGGCGCGGTTCGAGAGCCCGGACATCCCGGCGGCGTTTACGTTCGTCGGACAGTTCGTCGACCACGATCTGACGATGAACGCGGTGAACCTGTTCGAGCCGCAGGACGGCGTCGTCGTCGACCACGCCTCGCCGCTGATCGACCTGGACAGCGTCTACGGGCCCCGCTCGGTGCTGACCTCGCCGCCGGACAGGATCTTCGACGGTCCGCGGTTCCGGCTGGAGCGGCCGTTCCCGGGTGTGGTCGATCTGCCGCGCAGCGCTCCGGAGGCGGCCACCAACATCCGGCACGCGGTGATCGCCGACGCCCGCAACGACGAGAACCAGTTGATTTTGCAGATCCACCTGACGCTCATGCGCCTGCACAACAAGCTGATCGACGCCGGTCACTCCTTCGAGGAGGCTCGGCGCCGCACGATTCTCAACTGGCAGAGCGTGCTGTTGCACGACTACCTGCCCCGCGTCATCCGGCCGGAGGTGTTGCGGCAGGTGCTGGCGGCGCTGGCGACGGAGCCGTTCGGCGGTCTGCGGCACAAGCCGCTGAAGGATCTGGCCACCGGCCGATATCGCCTTTCCATGCCACACGAATTCGCGATCGGGTTCCGTTTCGGCCACAGCCAGCTGCGGCGCGCGTACAAATTGAATTCCGGCGGGCCGGTCCGGCTGTTCGACAATTCGACCGGTCAGGTGGCCGGACCGGCCGGATTCGCCGACCTGCGCGGGGGCCAGGTTCTGCGGCCAGAGCACAAGATCGACTGGGCGACGTTCCTGAGCGGCCCGGACCCGACGAAGTCGAACGCGATCGACGACAAGGTCACGAGTGCGGTCTTCGATCTGCCGGAGAGCGCGGTCCCCGACGACATCAAGTACATCGGCAACCTCCCGCACCGGAACCTGATCCGCTCCCGGCAGGTCGGGCTGGCCGCCGGCGAGGACCTGGCCAGGCTGTACGACGTAACCCCGCTGACTCCACAGCAGGTCGAGCCGGACGCCGCCAAGCGACACCTCTACAGCGAGGGCGGCTCGTTCCGTACCCCGCTCTGGTACTACCTGCTCAAGGAGGCGCAACAGGCCGCGCCGCCAGGGCGCCGGCCGAGCACGCTCGGCCCGGCCGGCAGCCACCTGGTCGCCGAGGTGGTCGCCGGCGGTATCCGGTTCGCGGACGTCAGCTGGTGGACCGCGGGCGACCCGGCGCGCTGGTCGATCCGCGCCGGGCAGGCGCATCCCGAGCGGGTCACCCTGACCGATCTCGTCACCTACGTCTGAGCCCAGAGTTCGGGCGCCAGCCCTCGCCGCGCCATCCCGCGGTCGCGGCGAGGGCTGGGTGGTCAGTGCCAGCTCCCGCCCCGTAGCCGGCGGCGTCGAAGGCCAGGAACCCCAGCGGGCCGCCGAGCTAACTGAACCCACGCGGACCGCCGCGCATAACGCGACAGAGCGCTCAACCCCCGGGCCGGGCCAACCCGTCAGGTGGGTGTGGCCGACGATACGGGCATCGACTTCAGCGCCGACGCGGGTGCGCGGCTCGGTGCGCCGCGGCGCTCGGCATACCTGCTGTGCGGGGGCTGGCACCGGGCCGAGGAACCCGCCGGACCCGGTCCCGCAGCGGTCCACCCGCCGCTGACGATCGCGCCGCTCACCAGCCTGGTGAACGACCCGCGGCTGGCCCACTACCCACCGGACTGACCTCCTCCGGCCGCGTCCCGGCCGCGTGGCTCCGGCCCGCGGGCGGGCGGCGGCTCGCGCCGGCGGCCGGGGTGGCACACGAAGAAGGAGTACGGATGCGACAGCGCACCACGCTTGCGGGTGTACTCGGCGCGATCACGATGGCGGTGTCGGTCACCGCCGTCGCCCTGCTGCCGGCGGGTCGCGGCGGGGCGACCGGGGTGGCAGCCGCGGCACCGGCCCGGTTGGCCGCCACCGGCGGGTCATCGGTGACCCTGGTGACCGGCGACCGGGTGCTGCTGCGCGGGGCCGGCGGGCGGGCCTCGGTGTCGGTCGACCCGGCGCCGCGGTCGGGCCCGGTGCCGTTCACCCAGTACAGCCGCCACGGCGACAGGTACGTCGTCCCGGCCGACGCCGCCGGGCTGATCCAGGCCGGCGTGCTGGACCGGGAGTTGTTCAACGTGACCGGGCTGGTCCGGCAGGGCTACGACGACGCGCACACACCGAACCTGCCGCTGCTCGTGCGGTACGCGGGCGGGAACGTCGCGCCCGCCGCGGCACCGGCCGGCACGGTCGGCCGGCGGGCGCTGCCCCGGCTCGGCCTCGTCGGGCTCGATGAGAAGAAGTCGGCCGCGGCAAGCTTCTGGTCCGGGTCGGTTGTGGCGGCGGGCGGTCGGCGGCTGGCCGGCGGCCTCGCGCACGTGTGGCTGAACGGCAGGGTGCACGCCACGCTGGACCAGAGCGTGCCGCAGATCGGTGGGCTGGTGGCCCGCAGCCACGGCCTGACCGGCGGCGGCACGACTGTGGCGGTGCTGGATTCCGGTATCGACACCCACCACCCGGACTTCGCCGGCCGGATCGGCGCGACGGAGGACTTCACCGGCAAGGGCAACGTCGAGGACGGCTTCGGTCACGGCACCCATGTCGCCTCGATCGTCGCCGGCTCCGGGGCGGCGTCGGGCGGCCGGTACCAGGGGGTCGCCCCGCAGGCCACGCTGGCGGTCGGCAAGGTGCTCGGCGACGACGGCTCCGGCACCGAGGACGCGATCCTGGCCGGCATGCAATGGGCCGCGCAGACCGGTGCCCGGGTGGTCAACATGAGCCTCGGCAGCGACTTTCCCAGCGATGGCACCGACCCGATGTCGGTCGCGCTGAACGACCTGACCAGGCAGTACGGCACGCTGTTCGTGGTCGCCGCCGGCAACTTCGGCGCCGACCAGGCGGTGGCCTCGCCGGGGGCCGCCGATGCGGCGCTCACGGTGGGCAGCGTCAGCAAGACCGACGTGCTCAGCGACTTCTCCAGCCGCGGCCCGCGGCTCGGCGACAACGCGCTGAAGCCTGACATCGCCGCGCCCGGCGAGGACATCGTGGCGGCCCGGGCCGCTGCCGCCCCGCTGCTGGGCGAGGCCGTGGGTGACGCGTACCAGCGGCTGAGCGGCACGTCGATGGCCACGCCGCACGTGGCCGGGTCGGCGGCGCTGCTCGTCCAGCAGCACCCGGACTGGTCGGTGGCCCGGCTGAGGGACGCCCTGACCAGCACGGCCACGGCCATCGATGGCGCCGGCCCGTACGCGGTCGGCAGCGGCCGGGTGGATGTGGGTCGGGCGGTGACCCAGCCGGTGACCGCCACCGGCAGCGTCTCGGTGGCGCTGCGCTGGCCCAACCAGGGCGCCTCGGCCACCCGGCAGGTGACCTGGCACAACACCGGCGCCGTACCGGCGACCCTGGCGGTGGACGCGGCCCTCACCGGCGCCGACGGGCAGCCGGGCGCGGTCGGCCTGCTGACCGTGCCGGCCACCGTCACGGTGCCGGCCGGCGGCGATGCCACGATGCCGGTCACGGTGACCGCACAGGACGGCGCACCCGGCACGTACCGCGGCATCCTGACCGCCCGTAGTGCGGACGGCGCCGTGGTCACCCGGACCGCGGTGTCGATCTTCCAGGAAGCCGAGATGTACGACCTGACCCTGACCGGGGTGGACCGGACCGGTGCCCCGGCTGTCACACCTTTCCTGGCCGTGTTCAACCTGGACAGTGGCGACGAGCTCTTCATGGCGGCCGGGAGGGCGGCCCGGGTGCCGGCCGGCCGGTACTCGATCCTTGCCTGGATCATGACACCGCGACCTGGACAGGAGCCGTCGCTGAGCGTCATCTCGCACCCGGAACTGGACCTGCGTGCCGACACCGCGCTCACCCTGGACGCCCGGATCGGCAAGCCGGTGTCCGCGGCGGCCCCCGACCCGGCGGCCGCCGGTGGTACCGCGGCGGTCAGCGTCTTGACCAAGATCGCCAGCTGCGCGTGCACGGACAGTTTCGCGGTCGAGGTCGAGCCCCGGTTCACCCCGACGTACGCGGCCACCGTGCCGGGCACACGCTCGGCGAGCTACGGCTTCGCGCTGTCCCGCCGGGCCGAGGAGCCGGCACTGGAGTTGCACGCCGGCGGGGCGGGTCCGTTCGACGTGCAGGTCGGCTGGCTGCGCGGGTCCCCGGCGCCGGCCGAGCAGGCCACCGTGCAGGCGGTCTACGGCGGCCAGGGCAGCCCGGAGGACCTGGCCGGTATCGACGCGACCGGCAAGCTGGTGCTGGTCGAGGTGCCGGATACCGCCGGCTACGACGAGGTCGTGCAGATCACCGAGGCGATCAAGGCGGCCGGGGCCCGGCTGGCGATGGTGATCCCGATTTCCCCCGCGGCCGCCGCCGCCGACCTGACGGAGCCGACCCTGCCCACCCTGCCGACCCTGCTGGGCACCGGGGTCACCGCGGGCCGCCTGCTGGCGGCGGTGAAGGCCGGTGAGGTGCCGGTGTCGTTCGCCAGCCGGCCCGCCCCACGCAGCCGCTACCAGCTGTTCTCCAGCGCGACCGGACAACTGCCGGCCGGCCTGGCCTACCGGCCCGGCATCCGCGACCTGGCCCGGCTGCCCGTCTCGTACTACGGCACCTCCGAGCACGTCACGGTCGCCTCGTACCGCTTCTTCGGCCGGGACGACGTCGGCTGGACGTTCGCCGACGGGCTGCCCGCCGGAACCCGCACCGAGTACTACACCCCTGGTGACTGGACGATCACCGATGCGGTGGACGTCGACTTCGCACAGGTCACGCTGCACCTGACCAAGGCCGGCGCGGACGCCGGTCAGCGGCTGGAGTGGAACAAGGCGGTCGCCGGGCCGTCGCTGCGCGGCACCAGCGGCGGCTACCTGGGCTTCCCGGATCAGCCCTGGGTGACGCACAAGGACGGGAGGATCCAGGCGTTCCTGCCGCTGTTCACCGACGCCGCCGGCCACCCGCGCACGTCCACCGCCGACGCGGGGTCGGTCACCCTGTCCCGGGACGGCGCGCTGGTCGACACCTCACCGGTGCCCTACCTGGGCGACTTCGCGGTGCCGGACGGCCGGGCGAGCTACCGGCTGACCACCGACAGCCGCCGCCAGTTCGGCGACCGGCCACTGGCGACGGAAGTATCCGCGGCGTGGACCTTCCGCTCCTCCGCCGCGGACGAGGGCGCCGCGCTGCCGCTGCTGAGCGTGCGCCTCGCCCCTGCCGTCGACCTGCGCGACGAGGCGCCGGGCGGCCAGCGGTTCAGCTTCCCGGCCTACGTGGACCGGCAGGACGCCCGCGCGGTGCGGGTCACCTCGCTTACCGTCGCCGCCTCCTACGACGACGGCCACACCTGGCGGCCCGCCGCCGTACAGCGCAGCGGCGACCACTGGACGGTGTCGGTGACCAACCCGGGGTCGGGCTTCGTGTCGCTGCGGGCCACGGCCGCCGACGCCGACGGCAACACCGTCGAGCAGACCGTACTGCGCGGCTACGCGATCAGCCCGGAACCTCGATAGTCGCGGGCGGTTCGGAAAGGGGCCGGACCGTTGTGGACCGCGGCAGGCGGGTTCAGCTGAAGTTCAGCGGGAGGCGGTCGGGGCCGTAGATGCCAGTGGGTGGGCGCCAGGCGATCGGGCCGGCCAGCCGGGGTGACGGGAGGCGGGTTGCCGTCCGGCCGGTGTCAGGTCGACCGGGTGGTCGCGTCCGGGCCGTTCTCGGCGGTGCCGAGGTGCGCCGCCGCCCGTAGCGCGGCCGGGAGGCCCGAGCGGATCACCTTCCCCATGGGGTTGGTGCTCAGCGCGTCGACGCGTCCCCACACCTCCGGCACCTTGTACCGGGCGAGGCGTTCGCGGCACAGCGCGGTGAGCTCGGCACCGGTCACCGGGCCGTTCGCGACGACGAGGGCCGCGACCCGCTTCCCCAGCCGGTCGTCGGGGACGCCGAACACCACAGCCGCGTCGAGCCGGGGGTGCAGTCGCAGTACGCGTTCGACCTCGGCCGGGTAGACGTTGGCGCCGCCCCGGACGATCACCAGCTTCTTGCGGTCGAGCACGGTGACCCAGCCGCCGGCGTCGACGGTCCCGATGTCACCCGTCACGACCGCACCGGGCGGCTCGTGCGGGACCACCTCGCCGGCCCGCCACTCGCCCAGCGGCGCCCGCCACTGGTCCGCCCAGTCGCCAGCCGACGCGGCCGCGACGCGGAACTCGCCGATCGCGCCGCCCGGCTGGCGGACGCCGTCGTCGTCGTACGCGGCCACGTCGAGGTGCGGCAGGACGACGCCGGACGCGCGGGGCCGGGTGCGGCCGTCCACCGGGTCGATCGCCACGACCGTCGGCGCTTCGGTGAGCCCGTAGGTGGAGTGGATCGCGAGCCCGTGGACGTCGCGCACGGCCTGCCGCAGTTCGTCCGGGCAGTCGCTGCCGCCGCTCCACAGCTCGCGCAGCGAACTCAGGTCGAGATCCGGGCGCCGGGCGAGGTCGTAGATCTGGGGTGGGGCGCCATTCCAGACGGTGACGTCGTGCGCGCGGACCCGGTCGACGATCCCGCCGATGTCGCGGCGATCGATGAGCACGGCGCAGCCCCGCGCCTGGGCCGTGGTGAGGGTGCTCAGCACCAGCATGTTGAGGATGGTCATCGGCAGGTTGTCGCCCTTGCGCAGGTCCGGCCCCCACCCCCGGGTCGCGCCGAGCACGGCACCGGGCAGTAGCAGGTTGTGCTGGCTGTGCACGATGCCCTTGGGCGTACCGGTCGTTCCGCTGGTGAACGCGATCGCCGCCGGGGCGTAGGGGTCGATCGCCACAGCGGGCGCGCGCGATCCGGCGCGGACCGATCGCGCCCACCGCGCGGAGTCCACGACCTCCGGACCGCTCAGCGCGCAGTGAGCGCCACCCAGCACTACCCGGGGGGCGCCCAGCGCGCGGAGCTGCTCCTGCTCGGCCCGGGTGTACGCCTCGCCGATACCGAGCCAGATCGCGCCGATGCGCTGGGCGGCGTGAAAGGCGACCACGATGGCGAGATCGTTGGGCAGGCAGGCGGCCACCCGGTCGCCGGGGCGAACCCCGAGGTCCCAGAGCGCGCCGGCGGCCGCGTCGGCGGCCGCGTCGAGCTCGGCGTACGTGAGCGAGCCGGCCGGCGCTACGACGGCCGGGGCGTGCGGCCGGTCGGCGAGCGCGGGGCCGAGCACCTCGGCGATCGTGCCCATCACGTGATGTTCCCGGTGAGGGTCCGGCCGCGTACGAACGGCACGAGGGCCTGCGCGATCCGTTCGGCCGACAGCGGGTAACGCAGCGTCGGCTGCAGATGTCGATCGATCACCGACAGATCCGTTTCGTCGCAGAAGCCGAGCGCCCCGTAGAACTGGTGGGCCGCCCGCAGGGTCGCGACGGCGACGTCGGCGGCGTGCAGCCGCAGCGCCATGGCATCGGCCAGCCCCTCCCGCTCGTCCCCGCGGCCGAGGCGCCACGTGGTCGCCTTGCTGAGCTGCTCGAGCCCGCGCAGGGACACCGTCACGTCCGCCATCGCGAACCGGATGGCCTGGAAATCGGCGAGGGCGTGGCCGAATTGCCGGCGCGCGCGCAGGTGTTCGACGACGTCGGCGACCGCGGTCTCGAGCGCGCCGAGCACGAGCCAGGCCTGCAGGATCAGGTAACGCGCGCGGTCGCCGGCATCGAGCGGCCGGGCCGGCTCGTCGAGCCCGGCGGCGACGACGAACGGCCCGAGCCGACCGGTCACGCCGGGGCGACCCTGCCCCGCGAGCCACGCGCCGCCGGTCAGGTCGGCCGCGATCCAGCCGACGCCGACCGAGCCGTGATCGATCCGCACGCACGATGCGTCGACCATCGCCAGGTACCGGCCCTCGACGCGGAGCAGCTGGCCCACCACCGGCCACGGCAGCACCACCGAACCGGCGGCACGGCACAGCGCGGCGCCGGCCAGCAGCTGGTCGGGGTCGGCCCGCACGTCCAGGTCGCCGGCCCCGAGCTCGGCGAGCGCGCCAGCGGCAACGTCGCGGCGGAGCGGTTCCGACTCGGCCCGGCGGGCGACGTCCACGCCGCCCAGGCGCTGGAACCTTTTGCGCGCGGTCTCCTCAAGCAGCGCGACGTCCGCAGGCAGGCGGGAGTCCATCACCGGCCGCCGAGCACCTGGCGGGCGACGATCGTGCGCTGTATCTCGATCGTTCCGGAGGCGACGGTGCTGGCCTGGGCGTAGCGCCAGTGATCCTCGACGGCGCCGTGCAGGAACGCCTCGGCGCCGGCGTCGAGACAGCCGCAGCCGGCGCACTCGAACAGCAACTCGGCGACGGTCTGGTCGAGTGTGGTCGTCGCGATCCGCGCCGCGCTGGCGGCCACGTCGTCCACGCCGTCGCCGGTCGCACCGACGGCGGCGTAGGCCAGCAGCTTGGCGACCCGGACCTGGGTAAGGGCGCGTACCCACCGGGTGTGCAGGGCCGGCGGCAGCTCGTCCCACCGCGAACCCAGCAGCTCCAGCGCGCGGTCGAGCAACACCTCGCACCGCGCGTAGCGGGCGATGCCGACCCGCTCGTAGGCCAGCGCATCGCGCATGACCGTCCAACCGCCGCCCACGCTGCCGAGGACGTCGTCCGGTGTGACGCGCAGCCCGTCGAGGAACACCTCGTTGAGGTGATGCGGGCCGAGCATCGACGCGATCGGCCGGACCTCGATGCCCGGGCGGTCCATCGGGACCAGGAACAGCGTGAGCCGCCGCGACGTCGACACCGCCGGATCGGTGATCGCGGCGAGCACGCACCACGATGCCATCGTCGCGTACGACGTCCACACCTTCTGCCCGGACACCAGCCAGCCGTCGCCGTCGGGTACCGCCGTCGTGCGCAGCGAGGCCAGGTCGCTACCGGCCTCGGGCTCGCTGAAACCCTGACACCAGATGACCCGGCCGGCCGCGATCACCGGGAGGTGCCGCGCCTTCTGCGCCGGCGTGCCGTGCCGCATGATCGCCGGACCCACCCAGTTCACGCCCATGTACTGCGGGCCCCGCGGCTCGTGCCCGGCCCACATCTCCTCGCGCACGACGGCCTGGTCCCACACGGAGCCGCCGCCGCCGCCATACTCGCTGGGCCACCCGATGCACAGCAGGCCGGCTTCGGCCAGCTCGCGGCAGAACTCCATCGTCAGCCGCAGGTCGGCCGCGTCGTCGGTGAAGGCGCCGAGGAACGTGTCCGGGATCCGGGCATCGATCATGGCACGCAGCCGGGAACGCACGCTCTGGGCTCGCTCCCCGAGCTCGAAGTCCACGGGCACCGCTCCTCAGTTCGTCGTGTACGCTAAAGTAAGAAATATAAAAAGATTTGCTAATTTTGCACAGTACCGGATCCACGGGGTGAGTTGGATATGTTGAGCACACATCGGGAGGAAGCGATGACGAGGCGTGCGCCAGCGAGTCGGGCCGGAGCCATGACATGACCGGAGCCGATCCGGCGGACCGGCCCCGTCACCGGCCGGCGCAGTTCCGGCCACCCCGGGTCGCCGAGTTCGTCGCCGGCATCCTGCGCGATCGCATCGTCAACGGCGACCTGGCCCGCGGCGATTCGCTGCCGAAGCAGGAAGACCTGATGGCGGAGTTCCGGATCAGCCGGCCGACCCTTCGCGAGGCCCTGCGGCACCTGGAGAATGAAGGCCTGCTCACCGTGCGCCGCGGCAGCATCGGCGGCTCGGTGATCGAGGTCCCCACCGCGGCGACATCGGCCTACACGTTCGGGCTGGTCCTGCAGTCGCGCAAGGCGACGATCAGCGACCTGGCCGCGGCGATCGAGCGGATCGAGCCGCTCGCCGCGGCGCTGTGCGCCGCCCGGCCGGACCGGATGAAGGCCGTGCTGCCCGGCCTGCGAGAAAACGTCGAGAGCACCGCCGCGGCGATCGACGACGGCGAGGACTTCACGATGCTCAGCCGGCAGTTCCACGAGCTGCTGGTCGGCGCGTGCGGGAACGAGACGCTGATCGTGATGGTCGGCGCGCTGGAGAGCCTGTGGTCGGAGCAGGAACGCCAGTGGGCAGCGCGGGTGACGTCGGAGGGCCGGTACCCGGACAAGCGGCGCCGCCGCCAAGTGCTGACGGCGCACACGTCGTTGCTCGACGCGATCGCGGCCGGGGACGAGGCGGCGGCCCGCACGATCGATGCCGGCCATCTCACGCACTCGCAGCGGTACGCGCTGGAGAATTCCGAAACCCAGGTGATCCGTGCGACCGCCCTGCGCGACCGGCTGCGTGACCTCGGGACCTGACCGCCCCGCGGTCACGTGAACTCGTGCCGGGTCGGGGCCATGATCGGCCGGTGCGCGTCCCGGAGCGGACCGAACACGTTCGCCAGCACGGCCGCCCGCTTGAGGTACAGGTGCGCGTCGTGCTCCCAGGTGAACCCGATGCCGCCGTGGTTCTGGATGTTGTCGGCCGCGCTGCGATAAGCCCCCCGGGCCGCGACGACGAACGCCGCCGCCGCGTGGAACGCCGCGTCCGGGCGACCGGCGTCGACGTACAGCGCCGCCTGGTGCACCTGACCGACCGTCGCGTAGCCGGCGACCGCCATGTCGGCGCACCGGTGCTTGACGGCCTGGAAGGCGCCGATCGGCCGGCCGAACTGCGTGCGGCCGCGGGCGTACGCCACGGACATGTCGCGCACCGCGTCGATGATGCCGAGCAACTGCGCGGCCACCAGGACGTGCCCGCGCGCGAGGAGGCAGGGGGCGGCGACGCGCAGCAGCGGCGACGAGCGGATCACCCGCGCCGCCGGCACCAGCGGATCGAGGGCGTCCAGCGGCTCGGCCTCGACCAGCTCGGCCAGCCCGCCGCCGTCCGGGTCGAGCGTCAGGGCCAGGTCGCCGGGCCGGGCGTCCAGCACGCGCTCCCCCACCATCGCACCGACCCGGCGCCGGCCGGCGACGATGGCCGCGGCCAGGTCGCGCTCGCCGGCCGCGGCGGCGGCGTGCCCGCCGAGCACCGAGGCCAGGAAGGGGCCCGGGGCGAGCGTCCGGCCGAGCTCGCGGAACACCATCACCTCCTCGGCCGCACCGAGACCGAGCCCGCCGCACCGCGCCGGCAGTCCGAGCCCCAGCCAGCCCAGGTCGGCGCCACCGCGCCAGGCCGCGTCGTCGGGCAGGCGGTCGCCGGCGGCGGCGCGCTCGCGCATCCGCGAGAGCGGCAGCTCCCGGTCGAGCCAGCGGCGGGCCGCGGCCGCGAGATCGGTCTGGAACTCCGACGGCGCGAGGTTCATCGCGGCAGCCCCAGGACGCGCTCGCCGATGATGTTGCGCTGGATGTCGATCGTCCCGCCCGCGATCGGCTCGCTGAGGTCGAACAGCCAGCGGCGGGTCCACGGGCTGCTCTCGACGACGTCCGGGCCGAGCAGCTCCAGCACCGCGCGACCGATGCGGCCCACGACCTGGACGAAGAAGGCGCGCACCGCCACGCTCTCGCTGCTCGGCGCGGTCGGGTCGGCCGTCGTGGCCTGGTAGTACGCCATCGAACGCAGCGCGGCCGCCTCGGCCCGCAGCTCGGCCAGCTCGGCGTACACCTTCTCGTCGGCCAGCTTCCCCGACGCCCGGGCGTGGTCGATCAGCTCGTCCACGAACACGACGGCGGCCAGCCGGGTGTCCACGAACGCCGGCCCCCGCTCGGCGGCGAGGGTGGACATCGCAACGCTCCACCCGTTGCCCACCCCGCCCACGACGTTGCGCAGTGGCACCCGCGCCTCGTCGAAGAAGACCTGGCAGTTGTGCGGCCACCCGTCGATGCTCGTGATCGGACGGACGTCGACGCCCGCGACGCGCATGTCCATGATCACCCAAGTGAGGCCGGCGTGCCGGGTACTGCCCGGGTCGGTCCGGATCAGCAGCTCGCAGTAGTCGCAGTGCTCGGCGTTGGTCATCCAGATCTTGCTGCCGGTGATGACCAGCTCGTCGCCGTCGACCACGCCGCGGCAGCGCACGTTCGCGAGGTCGGAGCCGGCCTCAGGCTCGGAGAAGCCCTGGCACCACGGCGCCTCGCCACGCAGGATCCGGGGCAGGTGGTACCGCTTCTGCTCCTCGTCGCCGCGCGCGATCAGGGTGGGGCCGGCGTGGGCGAGGGCGACGATGAACACGCTGCTATCCGGCGCCCCGGCCCGGACAAGCTCCTCGTACCAGGTGATCTGCTGGAGCGGCGAGAGGCCCCGGCCGCCGTACCCGGTGTCCCACGCGATGCCGGCCCAGCCGCCGTCGAACTGCCGCCGCTGCCATGCCTCGTCGAACTCCCGCAGCTCCGGCCCCGTGGTCCGGGGGCGCGGCTGGGCGGGCACGTTCTCGGCCAGCCAGGTGCGGGCCTGGTCGCGGAACTCGGCGAGCTCGGCCGTGTTGCTCAGCTCCATCGGCCCTCGCTCATCCGCCCTCGTTCATCGCTCTCGCTCATCGGCTCTGCGTCCGGCGTTGCGACCACGAGTCGAGCGCGACGGCGGCGATCACGATGGCGCCCTTCGCCAGCGACTGGGTGGCCGCGTCCCAGGCCAGGCTGTTGAACAGGCTGTCGACCGTCGCGATGATCAGCAGGCCGACAAAGGTGCGCCACATCGCCCCCTGCCCGCCCCGCAGCGAGGTGCCGCCGATGATCACAATGGCGATGGAGTTGAGGGTGACGTCCACGCCGACGTTCGCCTGCCCCACGCCCGTTTGCGAGGCGAGCAGCATGCCGCCGATCGCCGCGCACAGGGCGGTGAGCGCGTAGGTGGAAGCCTGCAGGCTGCTCACCCGCATCCCCGACAGCCGGGCCGCGTCGGCGTTGCCACCCACGATGTACACCGAGCGGCCGTAGACAGTGCGCGCGAGCACCGCCGCGCCGATGCCGAAGCAGACCCCCAGGATCCAGATCATCACCGGGACGTTCCACCATTTCGCGGTGCCGAGGTAGTCGAAGCCCGAGCGCTCGACGGTCACCGCGCCGGTCGTGTTGATCAGGTAGGCGAGCCCGGAAAAGATCGAGGACGAGCCGAGGGTGGCGACGAACGGGTTGACGTGCAGCCGGGTGATGATCAATCCGTTGGCCAGCCCGCCCGCGAGCGCGATCGGCACCATCAGCGCGAACGCCAACCCGACCGGCATCGAGTTGGCCAGGGTGGCGAACAGCACGCCGGCCACGGCGAAGATCCCACCGACGGACAGGTCGAACCCGCCACCGATGAGCACGAAGGTCATCCCGATGGCGACCAGGCCGACCGACGTCGTGTTCACCAGCACCACTTCGAGGTTGCCGACGTCGAGGAAGCCCGGCACCGCGACCTGCGCGACGGCGACCAGCACGACGAGGACACCCACCATCGAGTACCGGCTCACCGCGTCGACGAGCGCCGACCCGTGCGATCGGCCGGGCGGCACGGGTTCGACCATCGTCGGCTCCGGCTCAGTGCTCGTACTCACGTGTACCGCTTCGGGGAGAACGCCCGGTCGAGAATGGCCGAGATGGAGAAGTCCGGGTCGGCGCGGTCGAGCTGCCCGGCATACCGGCCCTCGGCCAGAACGACCACCCGGTCGCTGACGACCACGAGCTCCTCCAGTTCGGACGAGACGATGATGATCGCCAGGCCGCGTGCGGCCATCTCCTCCAGCGCGGTGAGAACCTCTTCCTTCGCGCCGACGTCGATGCCACGAGTGGGCTCGTCCACCAGCAACACGGCCGGCTCGGCGTGCTTCCACCGGCCGAGGAGCAGCTTCTGCTGGTTGCCGCCCGAGAGCCGCCCGGCCCGCTCGCCGACCCGGCGCGGGTCGAATCCGAACGGCGTCACGGCGTCCCCGGCCCGCGCCCGCAGGCGCGCCCCTGAGATCCAGCCGCACGTCGACACCTGCCGTAGATCGCTCATCACCACGTTGACCGCGGCCGACATGTCGAGGGCAAGCCCCTGGGTCTTGCGGTCCTCGGGCGCGAGGGCGATGCCGTAGGAGCGGGCCCGGCGCACGCTCCTGGGCCAGCGCACCTCCTGCCCGCGCAGGAGCATCCGGCCACTCGCCCGCGGTTCGAGCCCGGCGAGCGCCCGCAGGATCGACGTGCGGCCGGAGCCCACGAGCCCGCCGAGGCCGAGGATCTCCCCGGCCCGGACCTCGAAGTGCACGCCCTCGAGCGCGCCCGGCAGCGTGAGCCCGTCGACGCCGAGCACCGGCCCGCCGGCCGGCGACGACGCCCGCGCCCGGCCGCCGACGCCGTGGCCCGCCTCGCCCTGCAGGCTGCGGACGAGGCTGAGGTCCGCCTCGTCGCCGAGCATGCTGCGCACCACCTCCCGCTTGCTGATCTCCGCGCGCGGTGTGGTCCGCACCAGACGCCCGCCGCGGAAGACCGTGATGGTGTCGGCGACCTGCAGCACTTCGTCCAGGTTGTGGCTGACGAAGACGATCGTCCGGCCCTCGGCCCGCATCTGCCGCAGCAGGCGCAGCAGCGCGTCGCGTTCGGACATGCCGAGCGACGCGGTCGGCTCGTCGAAGAGGATCAGCCGGGCGTCGGACGCCATCGCCCGCATGATCTCCAGCAGCTGCTGGTCGGCGACCGAGAGCCCGCCGGCCGGCCGGCCCGGCGGCACGGGGGGAACGCCGAGTTGCTCGCACAGCTGCTCGTAGCGCCGGCGCATCCGGCCGGTCGACAGCAGGCCGAAGCGTGACATCGGCTGGCCGACGAACACGTTGGCCTCGGCGCTCAAGGCCGGTGCGATCGTGAGCTCCTGGTAGATGGCCGCGGCGCCGAGGCGACGCGACTCGCGCGGTTGGAGCAGGGGCAGGCGCTGGCCGAAGAGCTCGACGGTGCCGGTGGTCGCGGCCAGCCGACCGGCGAGGATGCCGAGTGCGGTGGACTTGCCGGCCCCGTTCTCGCCGACCAGCGCGTGGATCGTCCCCTGCTCGATCGTCAGGGTGATGTCGCTGAGCGCGGTGACCGCCCCGAACGTCTTCGACACGCCGCGGTAGGCCGCCGCCGGCGTCCGATCGCCCGATCGCTGCGCCACCGTCACCTACAGCCCGTAGATCCGCTGCGCGTTGGCGCTCAGCACCTGCCGCTGCTCGGCCGCCGGGAGGCCGGCGATGAGGGAGAGGAACATCCGCAGCAACTCGTCGTAGCGGCCGTAGAGCCGGTCGACCGGGAAGTTGCTGCCGTACAGGCACCGCCGCGGGCCGAACTGCTCCAGGCAGAACTCGACGAACGGGCGCTGCCGATCGGCGTCGAAGGAGTGGATCGACATCGCCAGCCCGGAGAGCTTGCAGTTGACGGTCGGTACCGCCGCGAGCGCCCGGATCCCCTCGCGCCACGCCGCCACGTCCGCCGGATCGTCCGGCGACCGCGGCCAGCCACAGTGCTCGAGGATCCACGGGACGTCCGGATGCCGCTCGGCCAGCCGCGCCGCCGCCGCCATCGTCGGGTGGTGCCCCATGTGGTCGTACACCAGCCCGGCGTCGGCGAGCATGCGCATGTAGTCGTCGGCCACCGGCGAGCCGTGGTCCAGCTCGCCGATGACCCGCACGCCCCGGAAGAGGTCCCATTCCGCCTGCGCAGCAAGGGACTCCTGCCGCTCGCGCGGCGGGAGCCCGGGGTCGACGCTGCCGATGACCGCGCCCAGCAGCGGCTCGTCCCCCGCCACCTTGCGCACCCAGCGCACCTCGTCGACGTGCCCGGCGCCGGCGAGCGTCGCCATCACCCACACGACCCGCCCGACCCGGTAGCCGGGACCCGGAGCCGCGGCGTCCGCCCGGTAGTCGACCGGCAGGTACGGACGGATCATCGGACCGATATCGCCCATCCGCAGGCCGTCGGCCTGCTCCTGGGTGGCCATCACCATCCACTCGTTGCCCGGATCCCACCAGTGGATGTGCGAGTCGACGACGAGCGTCGGTTCCTGCTGCGCGTCCATGCTTCGACCCCTCGCGCGCTCAGTACTCGAACTGGTAGCTGCCGACCGTGTCTTTCGTGATCTGGAACGGCGAGTCCGCGGTCCCGACGTTCAGGGCGGCGTCGAACCGGGGCCCCTGCTTGCCCGCGAAGGCGTTGACGAGCTGCTCGACCGCGGTGTCGATGATGGTCGTCGGGGTGTACGGCACGCTCATCGTCAGGTAGCCGGACTCGATGAGCGGCGCATTCTGCTTCGCTCCGCCGACCTCGAACACCTTCACCTGACCGGCCGACTTGCCGGCCTGCTTGAGCGCGCTCACGATGCCGACCGTGACGTCCGGGCCGACGGAGAAGATGGCGTCCACATCCGGGTGCGACTGGAGCAGGGCGGCCGTCTCTTTGAGCGCCGTTGGCGTCGTGTAGTCGGAGTTGAGATTCGCGACCGGCGTGATGCCGTTCGCGCTCATCGCGCTGTCCATGTTCTTCGTCGCGGCCACGAGCGGCGGGCCGT
This sequence comes from Mycobacteriales bacterium, assembly GCA_039648995.1. Taxonomy (GTDB): domain Bacteria; phylum Actinomycetota; class Actinomycetes; order Mycobacteriales; family CADCTP01; genus JBBWZH01. The sequence continues at coordinate 5,367 of JBBWZH010000108.1, read as the reverse complement.
TGATGACCGCGACCTGGTGGTTGCCGGCGCCGAGCAACTGCTTCGCCTTCCCCGCCCAGCCGGTGTAGTACGTGACGGTCGACTCGGCGCCGATCGAGTTCAGGGTGCCCGGCGTCCAGAACTCGTCACCGGCCGGTTTCGTCGCCTGATCGCAGGTCGGGTTGTCGAGTTGGCTCACCACGATGCCGGCGGCGGGGGCCTGCTTGGTCAGCAGCGTGCAGGCCGACGCCGCGCTGTAGTTCTCCACCATGAAGGCATTGAACTTCTTGGTCTGGATCGCCGAGCGCAGCTGGTTGAGCTGGGTCGTCGGGTCGAACTTGGAGTCGAAGTAGGTGATCGAGATGCCGTACTTCTGCTCGAGGTTGGGGATCTCGTCGTGATACGCCGTCTGGTACGCGATGCCGCTGCCGGCGAACATGGCGATCTTCGGCTTCGTGCCGGCGGGAAACGTCAGCTTCTGCGTTCCGACGTCGATCGTGACCGACGAGCCGCCGCCGCTGGCACTGCCGCTGGTGGCTCCGCCGCTGCTGCCGCAGGCCACCAGGGCGGCGCAGCCGAGCGCGGCGACGGCGGTCGCCGGCGCCGTCCGTCGAGTCGCAGCCATCGCAGTCGCCTCCGCGTTCCCGCGCCTTTGTAAAAAGATTCATTCTTTTGCGGACGCCCGGAGACTACGAGAGTCGGGAATCGCCGTCAAGGGATGCGGCCGGGTCCCGCCAGACCGGCGGGCGCTTCTCGGCAAAGGCGCGCGGACCCTCGACGGCATCGGGGTGGCCCCAGTGGGCCTGCACGTCGGCCCAGCCGGCCTGCATCAGCGGCTCCAGCGCTTCGGCGACCCGGCGCAGCGCCCGGCGGCTGCGCCGGACGCTCTCCGGCGACGCGGCGGCGATCATCTCGGCGACCTCGACCGCACGCTCGACCAACCGGTCCGGGTCCACGAGCTCGGTCACCAGGCCGAGGTCGTAGGCACGCTGCGCGGACAGTCGCTCGCCCGCCCCGACCAGCACCATGCGGGCGATGACCGGCAGCGGCAAGCGCAACGCGAGCGATGACGGCTCCACGCCGCTGACCTGGCCGACCGAGACGTGCGGATCGACGAAGGTGGCCGCCGGCGCGGCGAGGACGATGTCGGCGTCAGCGACGAAGTGCAGCCCCGCTCCGGCGCAGGCGCCGTTCACAGCGAGGATCACCGGCACCTCGAGGACGCGCCCGGGCACGAAGTTCAGCTCGTCGTCCAGGTCGCGCCCGCGGGGTGCGCGCTCGGCGGCCAGGAACCCGGCGTCAGCACCCGCGCAGAACCCGCGGCCCTCCCCGGTGAGCACCACCGCCCGGAGCCCGACCTCCCCGGCCAGCCCGCGCCACACCGCGTGCAGCCGATCCATCAGCTCGGCCGACAGCGCGTTGAGCCGCTCGGGCCGGTTCAGCCGGACCACGACCACCCCGGACGGACGGCGAGCGATCAGGACCGGCTCGGCCATGGCGTGACTCCTCGACTCGGCGGCCGGCAGAGTCTACAGTATCAACAAATGTTAAAATGATTTGAGGAGTAACGATGACACCGGCGCCGCTGGCCGGACAGGCGGCCGTCGTGACCGGCGCCGGCCGCGGGCTGGGGCGAGCCATCGCGCTCGCGCTGGCCGAGGCGGGCTGCCACGTCGTGCTCACGGCGCGCACCCCGGACGAACTCGCCGACACCGCGGCGCTGGTCGGGGCCGCCGGCGGACGGTCCGCGGTGGTGGTCGCCGACGTGACGTCGCCGACCGACGTCGCGCGCCTGCACGAGGAGGCGATCGCCCACGTCGGCGCGATCGACGTCCTCGTCAACAACGCCGGCAACCTCGTCCTCAAGCCGTTCGTCGCGCTGCCCGGCGACGCACCGGCCCCCGGCCTGAGCTACGACGAGTGGCGCACGACCCACGCCGTACACCTCGACGGCGCGTTCCACGTGCTCCAGGCGTTCGCGCCCGGCATGCTCGCGCGCGGACGCGGACGCGTGATCAACATCGTCTCCTCGGCCCTGGGCCGGACCGTGCCCTTCAGCAGCGCCTACGACGTCGCCAAGGCCGGCCTCGCCCAGCTGACCCGGTCGCTGGCCTTCGAGTGGGCCCGGTACGGCGTTACCGTCAACGCCATCGCGGTGGGCCAGATCCGCACCCCGATGACGCAGACCGCGCACGACGATCCCAAGACGGTCGAGTGGCTGCGGCGGCGGATCCCGATGCGGCGGGTCGGCGACCCCGCCGAGGTCGGCTGGCTGGTCACCACCCTCGCCGGGCCCGAGTCCGCATTCCTCACCGGTCAGGTCATCGGCCTCGACGGCGGGGAGACCCTGTAGTTCCCGGAGGAGACGTTGTCCCACATCGAGGTGGTCACCGACCACGGCGTTCGCACGATCCGGCTCGACCGACCGGCGGCGCGCAACGCGTTGTCAGGCGACATGCAGGCGTCGCTGGTCGCCGCCTTCGCCGCCGCCGATCAGGATCCGGACGTACGCGTGGTGATCCTGACCGGTGCAGACCCGGCGTTCTGCGCCGGCAACGACTTCACCGACCTCACCCAGTTCGCCGATCGGTCCGGCAACCGATTCCGCACCGATCCCGGTCGCGCCCTGCGGGCCATGACGGTCCCGGTGATCTGCGCGGTGAACGGCCCCTGCGTCTCCGGCGGGCTCGAGATCGCGCTCAGCGCGTCGCTCATCGTCGCCTCCGACCGGGCCCGCTTCGCCGACAGCCACGCCCGGCTCAACGTGATTCCGACCTGGGGGCTGACCGCCCTCCTCCCCCGCGCGGTCGGCATCCGCCTGGCCCGCGAGATGTCGATCACCGGCCGGTTCGTCGAACCCGACGAGGCGCTCGCCCGGGGGCTGGTCAACCACGTGGTGCCGCACGAGGAGTTGCTGCCGTTCACAACACGGCTCGCCGAGTCGGTCGCCGGGACGTCCGCCGTGCGGGACGTCCTCGCGCTCTACACACGCAGCGAGGACCTCTCGTTCTCGGCGGCCCTGAGCCACGAGGCCGCGACCGCGTTCGGCCGCCCCTTCGATCCGGCCGCGTTCGCCGCCCGCGGCCGCGACGTCACGAAGGACCGCAAGTGAGCATCCGGCTGACCGACGACGAGGCGTGGGCGGCCATCGCGACCGCGCATACGGGCATTCTGACGACCCTGCGCGCCGATGGCCGCCCGATCACGCTGCCGACCTGGTTCGTGGTCGTGGACCGTGCCGTGTGCCTGCGCACGCCGGCCGGTTCCAAGAAGGTGGCGCGCGTTCGACGCGACCCGCGCGCGTCGTTCCTCGTCGAACGCGGCGAGCAGTGGCGCTCGCTGTTCGGCGTGCACCTCAGCGGGCGCGTCCGGACCGTGACGGACAAGGCGGAACGGGAAGCCATACATGCCGCATTGGACGGCAAGTACCGGGCGTTCCGGCTGTCATCCGACGCGATGCCCGAAAGCGCTCGCCAGACGTATTCCACCTTCGCCGTCCTGCGCCTCGTCCCCGACGACCGCATCCTGACCTGGGACAACAGCCGGATGCGGCTGCCGGATTAGCTACTTCGACCAGAAGAACCCCGCGCCGCGATGCCGGTGGCCGCGGGTGGTGAGGCTATCTCGGTGGGTGCCGATGGTTGGCGCATCTCGCCTCGCGGTCGTCGGTGGCCGAGAAGCCGGGCATCCACATGACCAGCACGCTACGACTGGCACGACGGTGTCGAATTGGTCAGCGACTTGAACAGGTGCACGTCCGCGTGCCCTCCAGGGATACCCAGGGTCCGACCGGTCTCGGCATAGCCGTGGCGCTGGTAGAAGTCGGGCGCCTGGAAGGTGAAAGAGGAGACGGCGACGCGATCGCAACCGCGTCGCCGTGCCTCCCTCTCAGCTGCCTGCAGGATTCTGCTACCCCACCCGTCCTTGCGACTGTCCTCGCGAACCCACAGCAGTTCGATGCCGCAGAGGCCGCCCCAAGTCCACGCGGCCAGCCCGCCGACCAGTTCACCTGCTTCATCGGTGACCTTGACCGAGAACGTTCCGCGGTCAGTCGCACCTGTGGCGGCTGTGTTGAAGGCGACCAATTCCTCGGTCAATCTGTCGTTGAGATCGGTGTCGCGCTCGCCGGTGGTCAGAGTCGGGCCGGAGCTGCGGTCAGTCGTCACGGCGCGGAGTATGTCAGTCCGTCCGACTCCACAGCACGCGATTAAATGCTATCGCTCGCCAGTCCTGACCGCCAATGGTCGCAATGCAGTCCACCGGGTTAGCGGCAACGGCCGGTTTCGCCGCCGCGACTGCCGCTCGGACGACTCCTCCAATACAAACCAGAACACGTTCTGACCAGCCGACACAGTGGCGGCGACAGACGCATACCCGACGGCAGATCCGGAAGAGCCGCTCCGCGGCCTCTTGAGCATGTGGTCATGACTCAGCGGCCGCAGCGGTCCACACGCTCCCAGGGCCAGTCGGTGGCGAGCCAGCGTGCGACGGCGTCGGCGAGTGGTACGTCGAGGCCCGATCTGTCGGCCCGCACCCAGGACCGCACCGTGACGTCCCACTCCTGGGACGCCGAGGGATACAGGTAGACGCAACCGATGACATCGTTGTCGCCTGGGTCGAGGACGGTGAAGGTGAAACCGGCGCCCCGCGTGAAGTGCTCGGCGTGGCGGCGAAGATCGGCGAGGTTCTCCTCGAGCGTCATGCCGCCGGGTGGTGGCCAGTCGCCGTCCGGATAGCCCGGAGTGGAGCGTATGTGCTCGATGCTCGACGTCCAGGCGGCATGATCGGCCCGATTGTGCTGCGGCCCCAGCGGTTCGAGGCGGAACTGGTCGGCGGCGAGTGTGGTCGGCGGATTGAAGCCGACTGGCACGAACTCGTCCGAGGTCACGACCGGGACCGTACTGGGCTGGCCAGACATCCCGCAGCCGAGTTCTTCTCGGCGGCCCTGCGGAGCCGACGCCCGCTATTGGGCACGTTCGGCCGGCAGCCCGCATGAGTGACCCCCGTCGGCCCGGCTGCGACAGGCGTCCGCCGTCGAGCGCTCGCCGGTGACGAGGCGTACCGAAGACAACGGTCCGGCGACCACAGACGCCGACCCCGCGCAGCGGTCACGAGCCGCCCGGCCGAAGGGCGAGGGGACACGTGCAAGCGCGCAACGGCAAGGTCGGATGGCGTGACGCGTTGTCCGGGTGGGTGGCGGCGGGCCCGTCCTGCCCGCCCACACCGGTGACCGGATCGGTAGCCGGCTGCTGGAACTGGTTGCCAGCTCCGCCCGCCAGGACGGCTTCGCCCGGCTGACCGTCCGCACCGAGCTGACCAACGACACCGCCCTGCTGTTCTACGACTCCCGCGGCTTCACCCCGGTCGGCGAGCAGGTCCAGGTGATCA
>JBBWZH010000101.1:0-10320 GCA_039648995.1 Mycobacteriales bacterium | reverse complement strand
GCCGGCGAACGTGCCACCCGGCACGACGCCTCCGGTGCGCTCGGCCGAGGGCACGTCCGAGACAGAACCGCCGGTCGAGGGCATCCACGCTCCTGACGGTGACGACCCAACATAGCCACCAGACGAGCCCGCCCGCTGGGCCGAGGGCTCCACTTGGTTCGAACATGCGTTCGAACATAGCAGCGCTGCGGCTGCCGGCACGACCTGATTGCGGGTGACCTACCCGACAATGCGGGATCTGGGTGACTAGCACCCGGACTCCCGCTTGTCCAACGGTCCTCCACAGGCGCAACTGTCATCCACAGATTGCTCCCGCCTATTTCGTAGGGATTGCCAGCCGGTGAGGCTTGCTGCCGAACCGGGTGAGGGGAGTGACGTTGTGGTGCGAGTCAAGGACGCTGTGGGGAAATTCGGCGAAGACGTCGCGGTCGAGCGACTCTCGGCGGCGGGGTTGCGGATACTTGATCGGAACTGGCGGTGCGCCGAGGGCGAGATCGACATAGTCGCCGCCGACGGCGACGTCCTGGTGATCTGCGAGGTGAAAACCCGGTCCGGGCTCGCCTTCGGTGACCCGGCCGAGGCGGTGATCGCGGCGAAGGCGGCCAGGCTGCGCCGGTTGGCGCTGCGCTGGCTGGCGGCGCACGACCTGGGCTGGGCCGCTCTGCGGTTCGATGTGGTGACGGTCTTGCGCCGTACCGAGGGCGGCCTGGTTGTCCGGCATCTGCGTGGGGCGTTCTGATGGCACTCGCGCGTACCAGGTCGGTGACGCTCACCGGGGTCGACGGGCACCTGGTCGAGGTGGAGGTCGACCTGGCCGACGGGCTGCCGGGTCTGACGATCGTCGGTCTGCCGGACGCGGTGCTCCACGAGGCACGGGATCGCATTAGGTCCGCGGTGACCAACTCGGGCGAGGTGTGGCCGGCCCGACGCATCACGATCGCGCTGTCGCCCGCGTCGCTGCCGAAACGCGGGTCGCTGCTCGATACGGCGCTGGCGGCCGCGGTACTGGCGGCCGCCGGGGCGGTGCCGGCGGATCCGCTGACCGCGGTGGTCCTCCTTGGTGAGCTGGCCCTGGACGGGCGGTTGCGGCCGACCGCCGGGATGCTGCCGGCCGTTCTCGCGGCGGCCCGCGGCGGGGTGCGTCGCGTCGTCGTGCCTGAGCCGAACGCGCCGGAGGCGGCGCTGGTGCCGGATGTCGACGTCCGCGGCGCGGGGCGGCTGGCCGACCTGGTCGCGTTCCTGCGCGGCGAGACCGGCCGGCTCGTGGTGGGCCGGCCGGGCCCAGCGAGCGCTCGTACCTCGCATGACGACCTGGCCGACGTCGCGGGCCAGGCGGCGGGGCGGCGGGCGGTAGAGGTAGCCGCGGCCGGTGGGCACCATCTGTTCCTGGCCGGGCCGCCGGGCGCCGGGAAGACGATGCTGGCTGAGCGGCTGCCGGGTATCTTGCCGCCGCTCGGCGACGCGGCCGCGTTGGAAGTGACCGCGGTGCACTCGATCGCAGGGCTGATCGGGGCCGGCGCCCCGCTGATCCGCCAGCCACCGTACCAGGCGCCGCACCACACCGCGAGCATGGCCGCGCTGGTCGGCGGCGGGTCGCGGGTGGCTGGTCCCGGCGCGATCTCGCTGGCCCATCGGGGGGTTCTCTTCCTGGACGAGGCGCCCGAGTTCGCCCGCGGCGCGCTCGACGCGATGCGGCAGCCGCTGGAGCGCGGCGAGGTCGTCATCGCGCGGTCCGGCGGGCAGGTGCGCTTTCCAGCACGGTTCCAGCTGGTCCTCGCTGCGAACCCGTGTCCCTGTGCGTCGCCGGGTGGCGATTCGGAGTGCTCCTGCACGCCGACGGCGCGTCGGCGCTACCTCAGCCGGCTGTCCGGTCCACTGCTCGATCGCGTCGACCTGCATGTCTGGCTGTTGCCGGTGACCGCTGCCGACCTGCTTGACGACTCGCCGGTGGCCGAGTCGACCGAGATCGTCGCCAAACGCGTATCCGAGGCACGAGAGACCGCGGCCGAGCGACTCGCCGGTACGGCATGGCGGACGAACGCCGAAGTGCCCGGCACGGCACTGCGGTCCCGCTGGCGGCTGCCGAGCCGGGTGACGGCCGTGGCGGACGAGGCTCTGCACGGCGGATGGTTGGGCGCCCGCGGCTATGACCGGGTGCTGCGCATCGCCTGGAGCTTCAGCGATCTCGCTGGCCGGACCAGCCCCACCAAGGACGACGTCGCCGAGGCGGTCGGCCTTCGCAGCCGCCTGGTCGCGGCATGAGCGCGGTCCCCGATCAGCGCGACGGGACGGCGGAGGCAGCGGCTGGGCAGGCAGCGGCTGGGCACGCCGGCGCTGCTCGCCGGCCGACCGCGCAGGTCATCGCGCTGCACGAGTGGCGGGCGCCGCTGGCCGAGTCGGCGGAGCTCGCGGTGCTGGCTGCTGACGTCGGAGGCCCGATCACCTCGGGGGAGACCCGTCGGGCACGTGCCTGGCTCTCGCGCACCGTGGAGCCGGGCAGCCTGGCGGTGCACCGGCTGCTGGCGGCCCGCGGCCCGGTGGCGACGATGAACCTGATCAAGTCTGGAGGCGCGCCGGATCGGGTGCAGCGGCTCGCGGCGGCACGGCACCAGGACGATCGCGCCCTGGCCGACCTCGCCGCTGCCGACCGCCTCGGCATCCGACTGGTCACCCCGGAGGACGACGAGTGGCCGGACGAGGCGTTGCACGCGATGGAGGTGGCCGCGAGCCGAGGTGCGCCGGATCTCGCGCCGCCGCAGGCGCTATGGGTTCGGGGCCCGCTCCGTCTCGACCACGCCGTCGCCCGCGCCGTTGGCATCGTGGGTTCGCGGTCGGCCAGCGGCTACGGGACCTGGATCGCCAGCACGATCGCGTACAGCATGGCGGGGAAGGGCTGGATGGTCATTTCGGGTGGCGCGCACGGGATCGACACCGCCGCGCATCGCGGCGCGCTCGCCGCTGGCGGCGGCACGGTCGCCGTGATCGCCTGTGGCCTTGGGCGGCCCTACCCGAGTGGCAACGCGTCGCTGTTCGAGCGGGTGGCCGACGCCGGTCTGCTGATCAGCGAGTGGCCGCCGGATTGCCCGCCGCAGCGGCACCGTTTCCTCGTCCGCAACCGGCTGATCGCCGCGCTCACTGCCGGCACGGTCGTGGTGGAAGCGGGACGACGCAGCGGTGCCAGATCGACCGCGCGGCGCGCCCGGGACCTCGGCCGTGTGGTGATGGCGGTGCCCGGCCCGGCGACGTCGGCCATGTCGATCGGTCCACACGAGATGATCCGGGAGGACGGCGCTTACCTCGTCACGTCGGGCGATCACGTGGTGGAGTTGGTCGGAGCGATCGGTGATGATCTGGCGCCGCTGTCCGAGGTGACGCCGACGCCCCGGGACGGGCTCGACGCGGTCGCCCGCCGGGTCCTTGACGGCCTGCCCAGCCGTGGCGCCACCAGCGCGGACAGGATCGCGGTGAGCGCCGGCATCCCGGTCCAGGACGTGCTCCGCTGCTTGCCGACCCTGGAGATGGGCGGCTTCGTCCGCGCCGACTCCGACGGCTGGCGGTTGACCGCGGCCGGTCGCCGATGATCCGCCACTTCGTGGCACTCGCGCGCTGCGTGCGATGGGCCGGTCTGGTCGGCGCGGCTCGGCGGCGACCACCGGCGGGCAGGCCGATGTCCCGGTTGTTCGGTCGGCGCCCGGGTCGCTCGCCGACACCGTTGGCCATGGGGGACCATCCCGGTTCGGTGGGCCGCCGCTATCGTCGGATGGTGCAACCGGAGCCCACCGACACGACGCCGGCCGTCACGATCATCGTGCTCAACTACAACGGGGCGAAATTCATCCGGCCATGCCTCGACGCGCTGGCCAAGCAGGACCTGCCGGCCGAGCAGTACGCGGTCTGGGTGATCGATAACGCTTCCCGAGATGAGTCGCTGGAGATCCTCGACCGCGAGTACCAGTGGGTTCGGGTGATCCGTAACGGCCGCAACGACGGCTTCGCCGGCGGGAACAACGTGGGCCTTCGGCAGGTGACAACGCGGCTGGTCGCTCTGCTCAACAACGACGCCCGGCCCGAGCCGGACTGGATCCGCCGGCTGATCGCGCCTTTCGCCGAGCCGGAGACCGAGCGACTCGGCGCGATCAGCGGGAAGATCGTTTTCCTGCCGCGGTTCGTCGAGTTCGTTCTGAGAACGCCGGCGTTCCATCCAGGCCCGATGGATGGGCGCGAGCTGGGCGTGCGGGTCTATCGCGTCGAGGTCGACGGCGTCGACGTCACCGAGCACGTGCTCTGGGAGAACGCGACCTACGGCCCCGAGGGCTCGGGTGCGGAGCGGTTCCGCTGGACCCGGGCCGGCGGCCGGCTGCTGATCCCGGCCGCGCTGGACGGACAGCAGCCCACCGACGACATCCAGATCCGCGTCGAGGTCGCCGCCGAGGCGGACAAGCCGGTGACCCTGGCCTGGACGGACGGGGAGGTGGCGTTCGCGGCCGGCCCGACCCGGTCAGTCGCGACGTTCACGGTGCCAGCGGGCACGCCCAGCTGGGACGTGCTGAACAACGCCGGCAGCAAGGTGTTCGCCGATGGCTACGGCGCCGACCGCGCCTACCAGGAGATCGACCGGGGTCAGTACGACACCGCGGACGAGGTGTTCGCGTTCTGCGGCGGGTCGGTATGCCTGCGTACCGAGGCGCTGCGTGACGCCGATTTCTTCGACGCCGACTTCTTCCTCTACTACGAGGACACCGATTTGTCCTGGCGGCTGCGTTCCGCCGGTTGGTCGATCCGGTACGAGCCAACCGCGGTCGCCCGGCACATCCACTCCGCGACGTCGGGTGAGTGGTCGCCGCTGTTCGTGTTCCATGTCGACCGCAACCGGCTGCTGATGCTCACGAAGAACGCCACCCGCGGTCTGGCCGTCCGCGAGGTGCTGCGTTACCCGCTCACCACGGCGTCGCTCGCCGCGCGTGAGGTCGCCCGGTCGCGGCACACCCGCCGCCGACCACCCATCCGACCGACGCTGCTCCGCCTCCGCGTCATCGCCTCCTACCTCAGGCTGCTGCCCCGCATGCTGGCCCGCCGCCGCCACCTGATCCGCACCGCGACGGTCAACCGCCGGGAACTCCAGGAGCGCTGGCTGGTCCGCCGTTGAGCCTGGTACCGCTGGTGCGACGTGGGCGAGGACTGATGCGTCGTGTCGCTGGAGCGGGGACGGCCGGCCCTGATCGCGAGCGGTCGGCGTGGCCCGGCGGCGGGCTGAGCGGGCCGGACGTCGGTGGCCGGGACGCGTACGGCTCGTTGGCGCGCTAGGCGGATTCGGCGGCTCGCCGGTGCGGTGCTTGACCTAGGTGGGCTCCGGTCGCACGGTCGGGGGCATGCAGGCAGGTCACGGGCAGGCGAACGCTGGGCGGCACGTGGCCCGGCCGTCCACGCGGGCCCGGCGGGAGGCGCTGCCGGCCGCGTTGGCCGCGGTCGTGGCGCAGTTCGAGCGGTATCTGGAATTGGAGCGGGGGTTGTCCGCGCACTCGGTGCGGGCGTATCTGGTCGACGTGGTCGGGCTGCTCGATCACGCGACCCGGCTTGGTCGGAAGGATCTCGGCGAGCTGGATCTGGGCGTGCTGCGCAGTTGGCTCGCGCGGCTGCGCAGTACCGGCGCGGCACGCAGCACGCTGGCCCGCCGCGCCGCGTCGGCCCGGACGTTCACCGCGTTCGCGCACCGGCGCGGCCTGCTGGCCAGCGACCCCGGCGTGCTACTGGCCAGCCCGAAGCCGCACCGGGAGCTGCCGGCCGTGCTGGCGGCGGGCGAGGCGCGAGCGCTGCTGGAGTCAGCCGACGACCCCACCCCGGTGGGGCTGCGGGACCGGCTGGTTCTGGAACTGCTGTATGCGACGGGCATCCGCGTTGGCGAGCTGGTACGGCTGGACGTGGACGACGTCGACCGGGAGCGCCGGCTCGTCCGCGTGATCGGTAAGGGCGACAAAGAGCGGTCGGTGCCCTTCGGCGGGCCGGCGGATGCCGTGCTGGGGGAGTGGCTCGCGCGCGGCCGCCCGGCGCTGGCGACACCGTCGAGCGGGCCGGCGCTGCTGCTGGGCAACGCCGGCCGGCGGCTGGACCCGCGGGCGGCGCGCCGGCTCGTGCACACCCACCTGAGCCGGATCGACGGCGCCCCGGATCTGGCGCCGCACGGGCTCCGGCACAGCGCGGCCACGCACCTCCTCGAAGGCGGCGCCGACCTCCGCGTCGTGCAGGAGCTTCTCGGTCACGCCAGCTTGGCGACGACGCAGATCTACACGCACGTCTCAGTCGAGCGGCTCCGGGCCGCTTACCAGCAGGCCCACCCCCGCGCGTAGGCCCGTCACGGCGCGCCGGCATCCAGCCGAGCCACGCACGCGCCGGCGACGCGGCGGCGAGGCCGCGCGAACCCCGCGCCCCAGACCCATACGCACGGCCCCGGCACCACGGCCGGCGCACCCCCCGGCCCGCATGTTCATCCGCGAGCCGCCGAACGGCCGGCATCGCATCGCTTCGTCCGCTGACGAGGTACGCCGAGTTCGGCCGCGCAGCCGGTCACGGTGGGCGGCGGCTCAGGAGCGCTCCGGCCAACGCCAGACCGGCGATGCCGACCAGCGGGGCTATCGGTGGCGCCGGATGCCGGCCGGTGGTGCCGCCCTCGGGTGACTTGCCGGTCGGCGGGTCGGCCGCTGCCGGCGCGGCATCCGGCGGCGGGCCGGTGGCGGGGGCCGGGGCGGGAGCGGCGGCCGGGACCCCGGCCGGCCCCGGGGCCGCGCCGGCCGGTGGGCCGAGGCCGCCCGCGCCCGGCGCGCCCGGTCCCCTCGGTCCGCTCGGTCCGCCCGGCCCGCTCGGTCCGCCCGGCCCGGCCGGCCCGCCCGGCGCGCCCGGTCCGCCCGGTCCGGTCGTGTCGGTCAGCGGACCGTCCAGCGGGAGGAGGCGGACGGGGCCGGATCGGATCAAGGCCAGCGGGTCAAGGTAGGTATCACCGCGGCGTAGGCCCCAGTGCAGGCACGCGGGCTCCGGGCAGCCGGGGTGGCCGGCAGCCAGGTGACCGATCACCGTGCCGCCCTCGACTCGGGCGCCGACCCGGACGGCGGCGTGAACCGGCTCGTAGGTCGTCCGGAGACCGTCCGCGTGCTGGATCGAGACGACGCCGCGGCCGGCGAGGACACCGGCGAAGGTGACGATGCCCGGCCCCGCCGCCAGCACCACCGTTCCGCTCGGCGCGGCGAGGTCGACGCCGCGGTGGCCCGCTCCGTACCGGGTCGACGGCGGGTCGAACCCGCGCACCACCCGGGGCCGGCCCGGCAGCGGCCAGCGCCACCCGGCTTCCCGATCCGCGGCAGGCCCGAGCCACATCACGGCAGACACCGGCCCGGCACCGCCGGCGTCCCGGACGCGCCCGACGCCACGGGCGGCGCGGGACGGTCGGGTTGCCGGGCCATCGGTGCGCGGCGGCGGGTCGGGGGGCCGGGCCGCGGGCGGCGGCGCCGTGGCCGAGCCGACCACGAGTGCCGGGACGGTGCGCATGAGCGTGTGGTCAGCCGGCGCGGTGCGGTGGTTGGTGACGATCGCGCGCTGGTCGGCGTGGAGTGGGGGGAGTGCGGCGGGGACGAGGACGAGGAAACAGATGGTGGCCAGGTAGGGATCGGGCATGGGACGACTGTGCGTCGGGGCGGTCGGGGTAGGACCTTCGGATATGAGATCTGTGGATGGGGCGTGCGGCTGTGGACGGCGGTTTGCCGACCCGGCCGGAAGCGTGCTACCGGCCGGTTGGCGACCGCCACCGCGCAGGTTGTACGCTCGCCTCAGCGGCCTGTGCGAGCAGGTCGACTTCGCGTGTCCGCCCCAGCTACTCAGGTTGGGGTGGCGGCTCCCTCGGTCCCGCGCCGGCGTTCCGCCGGGACGGGCGGACACCAGCCGCGACAACGGGCACCAGGGCGGTGGCCATCCCGGCCGCCGCGACAACCGAGGCTGCCCGGTGCACGCCGGGTGACAGGAGGACAGGCGGCATGGCCGTCGTAACGATGCGGCAGTTGCTCGACAGCGGTGTCCACTTCGGACACCAGACCCGGCGCTGGAATCCGAAGATGAAGCGGTTCATCTTCACCGAGCGCAACGGCATCTACATCATCGACCTGCAGCAGACGCTGATTTACATCGACAAGGCGTTCGAGTTCGTCAAGGAGACCGTCGCGCACGGCGGCACGATCCTGTTCGTCGGCACCAAGAAGCAGGCGCAGGAAGTTGTCGCCGAGCAGGCGCAGCGGGTGGGCATGCCGTTCGTCAACCAGCGTTGGCTGGGCGGGATGTTGACCAACTTCTCCACGGTCTACAAGCGACTGCAGCGGCTCAAGGAGCTTGAGGTCCTGGAGCAGACCGGCAGCAACTCGTCGCTCACCAAGAAAGAGCAGCTGATCCTGAGCCGGGAGCGGATCAAGCTGGAGCGCACGCTCGGCGGGATCCGCGACATGTCCCGGGTGCCCAGCGCGATCTGGGTGATCGACACCAAGAAGGAGCACATCGCGGTCGGCGAGGCCCGGAAGCTGGGCATCCCGGTGGTGGCGATCCTCGACACCAACTGTGACCCGGACGAGGTCGACTACAAGATCCCCGGCAACGACGACGCCATCCGCAGCGCCGCGCTGCTCACCCGGGTGATCGCGGACGCGGTCGCGGAAGGCCTGATGACGCGGGCGGCCGCCGCCGCGAACGCCGGCCGCGACTCCGACGGCAGCGACAAGCCGGCCACGTCCGGCCAGCTCGGCCGGGACGAGCCGCTGGCCGAGTGGGAGCGGAACCTGCTCATCGGCGACACGGCTGCCGGTGACACGGCTGCCGGTGCCCCGGCTGCCGACGGCCTGCCAGCCGAGGCCGCGGCCGCCCAGCCGGTCCAGGAGCCGGCTGCGCAGGCGGTCGAGGAGCCGGCTGCGCAGGCGGTCGAGGAGCCGGCCGCGCGGGCGGTCGAGGAGCCGGCCGCGCAAGCCGTCGAGGAGCCGGCCGCGCCGGCGGTTGACGAGCCGGCCGCGCAGGCGGTCGAGGAGCCGGCCGCGCCGGCGGTTGACGAGCCGGTGGCCGACGGTGTCGCCGGTACGCCCGCCGAGACGGTGGTCAGCTAGGCCGACCCCCGCCGTCCACTGCCAGCACCGACGATCGTGAGCGCTCGGACGACGCCGGTGGGTGCGATGCCAACCGCACCCACCGGTACCCGGTCCGCACCGCCGGCACCAGCCACCGGGCAGGCCAGCCCGGCGTGCCAGCCCGTGGCAGGCCAGCGGCGGCGGGCCAGCCCCTGGCAGGCCGGCTCTGGCGGGCCGGCCCGGGCCAGGCCGGACGGGGTGGTCCAACGCGGCCCAGGCAACGCGGGCCCGGGCAAGGCGGCCAGCAAGGTGCCGGCGGGAGCCCGACCGCGCCGGCGGCGGGCAGGACCGGCCGGAACGTCACCCGGTCGGTTGGTCGCAGCATTGAGACAATGCAGGTAACACGAAGCAGAGAGCGAGTCATGGCAACTATCACCGCAGCGGACGTGAAGCGGCTTCGCGACCTCACCGGCGCGGGCATGATGGACAGCAAGAGGGCGCTGCAGGAGTCCGAGGGCGACTTCGACAAGGCGATCGAGCTGCTCCGGATCAAGAGCGGGGCGAAGGTGAGCAAGCGCGGCGCCGAGCGGGTGGCGTCCAACGGGCTGATCGCCGCGGCCGAGGGCGCGCTCATCGAGCTGAACTGCGAGACGGACTTCGTCGCGAAGAACGAGCAGTTCCAGCAGTTGGCGGCGGACATCGTGGCGCACGCGGCGGCGTCCCGACCGGCCGACGTCCAGGCGCTGCTGGCGGAGAAGCTGGCCGACGGCCGCACCGTCGCCGAGAACATCGACTCGGTGGCCGCTGTGATCGGCGAGAAGTTGGAACTGCGCCGCGTCGTCATCTTCGACGGCCAGGTGGCCACGTACATGCACCGGCGCATCCCCGACCTGCCGCCGCAGGTGGGCGTGCTGGTCGAGTTCAGCGGCGATGACATCGGCGTGGCCCACAGCACCGCGATGCAGATCGCCGCGATGCGCCCGCTGTACGTGACCCGGGACGAGGTCCCGGCCGACGTGGTAGCGAGCGAGCGGCGGATCGCCGAGGCCACCGCCCGCGAGGAGGGCAAGCCGGAGCCGGCGTTGCCGCGCATCGTCGACGGCCGGCTGAACGGCTTCTACAAGGACACCGTGCTGCTGGAGCAGTCGTCCGTGCAGGACCAGAAGAAGACCGTGAAGGCACTGCTGGACGGGGCCGGCGTGGCCGTGACCAGGTTCGCGCGTTTCGAGGTCGG
>JBBWZH010000052.1:0-2904 GCA_039648995.1 Mycobacteriales bacterium | reverse complement strand
GCGGACATCGCGATCACCGACGGCGTCGTCACCGCGATCAGCCGCGACCGCATCGACGCCCCCACGGTCATCGACGCCACCGGCTGCCTGGTGCTGCCCGGCGGGGTCGACGCGCACGTGCACCTGTCCGGCGGCGGCGGGCCGGCGGGCTCGGAGACCTGGGCCGACGACTGGGAGAGCGGCACCCGGGCCGCCGCGGCCGGCGGCGTGACCACGGTCGGCAACATCACCGTGCCCCTCCCCGGCGAGTCGCTGCCCGACGCCGTCCGCCGGGTGGCCGCCGACGTGGCCGCCCAGTCCCTCGTCCACGTGCTGCTGCACCCGGTGGTCGTCGACGAGTCGCACCTCGACCCGGCCCAGCTCACCGACCTGCGCGCGCTCGGGCAGACCAGCATCAAGATCTTCACCGTGCTCCCGGCCTACGCCAGCCGCCGGCAGCAGTTCTACGAGTTCATGGCCGAGGCCGGCCGGCAGGGCTTCCTCACCGTCGTGCACTGCGAGGACGGCGACCTGATCGGGTACTGCACCACGCACCTGGCCCACCAGGGCAGAGCCGACTTCCGCTCCTACGGGGAGTCCCGGCCCGACACCGCCGAGGAGGCCGCGGTCGCCCAGCTGATCGCGTTCGCCGAGACCTCGGGCACGCCGGTCTACGTCGTCCACCTGTCCAGCCGCCGGGCGCTGGCCGCCTGCGCGGCGGCCCGCTCACGCGGCGTCCCGGTGTACGTCGAGACCCGGCCGCTCTACCTGTACCTGACCGAGGAGCTGCTGCAGCACGAAGACGGCGCCAAGTACATCGGGCAGCCGCCGCTGCGCCGCGCCGCGGACGTCGACGCGCTGTGGGCCGGGATGCGCTTCGGCACGGTCGACACCGTCGCCACCGACCACGCCCCCTGGACCCTGGAGCAGAAGCTGGCAGCCGGCGACTCGCTGGACGAGCTGCGCCCGGGGGTCGCCGACCTGGAGACCGTGCGCCCGATGCTCTTCTCCGCCGGGGTGGCCACCGGCCGGCTCTCACTGGCCCGCTTCGTGGAGCTGACCGCCACCAACCCGGCCCGGCTGTTCGGCCTCTACCCCCGCAAGGGCGTGATCGCGCCGGGCTCGGACGCCGACATCGTGTTGTACGACCCGGCCGCGCACAGCACGCTCGGCGTCGAGACGCACCACATGAACATGGACTACTCGGCGTACCAGGGCATCGAGATCGCCGGCAAGGTGGACACGGTGCTGTCCCGGGGCAGCGTGGTGATCGCCGGCGGCGAGTTCCGCGGCCGCGCCGGGCACGGCAGGTTCCTCCGCCGCGGCCTCTCCGAGTCGCTCAACTAGCCAGCTCACGAGGGGGAGGGTCCACAATGGACGTTGGGGTGGTGCTGCAGACCAACCCGCCGGCCGCCCGGGTGATCGAGCTGGCCAGGCAGGCCGAGCTGTACGGCTTCAGTCACGTGTGGACGTTCGACTCGCACCTGCTCTGGCAGGAGCCGTACGTCATCTACAGCCAGATCCTGGCCGCCACCCGGACCGTCCACGTCGGACCGATGGTGACCAACCCGGCCACCCGCGACTGGACGGTCACCGCGTCCACCTTCGCCACGCTGAACGAGATGTTCGGCAACCGGACGGTCTGCGGCATCGGCCGGGGCGACTCGGCGGTGCGGGTGACCAACGGCAAGCCGACCACGCTGGCCACCCTGCGCGAGTGCGTCGAGGTGGTGCGCGGGCTGGCCAACGGCGGCTCGGTCGACTACAACGGCAGCACGCTGCGGCTGCCCTGGGCCGGCCGCAGCCGGCTGCCGATCTGGGTCGCCGCGTACGGGCCGAAGGCGCTGCGGTTGGCCGGCGAGGTCGGCGACGGGTTCATCCTGCAGCTCGCCGACCCGGACATCGTCGCCTGGACCGTGAAGACCGTGCGGGAGGCGGCCGCGGCGGCCGGCCGCGACCCGGCCAGCGTCACGATCTGCGTGGCCGCGCCGGCCTACCTCGGCGACGACCTCGCCCATCAGCGCGACCAGTGCCGCTGGTTCGGCGGCATGGTGGGCAACCACGTGGCCGACATGGTCGCCCGGTACGGCACCGACGGGCCGGTGCCGAAGGCACTGACCGACTACATCGCCGGCCGGTCCGGCTACGACTACAACACGCACGGCCGGGCCGGGAACCCGCACACCGACTTCGTCCCGGACGAGATCGTGGACCGGTTCTGCCTGCTCGGCCCGGTCTCCCAGCACGTCGCCCGGTTGACCGAGCTGGCATCGCTGGGCGTCGACCAGTTCGCCGTCTACCTGCAGCACGACGCGAAGGAGCAGACCCTGGCCGGCTACGGCGAGCACGTCATCCCCGCCGTCACCGACCAGCTGCCGGCCCGGTCCTGAGATGACGACGCCAGTGAGCGTCGCGGCCCGATTGAGCGGTTGTACGTGCTCGCTCACCGGTGGACAGAACCGCCTACTGGGCGCGAACCGGCCACTTTCGGGCGGTGGGTGACTCGCCGGCCCATCCGGGGGGCAGCACCAGGGTCGGTGCCCAGGTGGAGCGCTTACGCTGAGGTTGGTACGACCCAACCGCGGGCCGGCCGCTGGAGGGACACCGTGGTATTCAAGGTAGTGCTCGCCATCGTCGCGGTGATCGTCGCACTGTCGATCATCAGCTTCCTGGTCTCGGCGCTGAAGTGGCTGCTGATCATCGCCGGGATCGTCTTCATCCTCAGCCTGGTCGGCGGCTGGACCCGCCGCAGCAGCCGCCCGAGCTAGCGCGGCAGCCGCCGGGCCTGTGCCGCGAAGTCCGGTACCGGGCACGATCGGGAGCCTTCAAGGCTGCACGATCGGCCCTGGCCGGCCGCGCCGCCAGGCGGTGACATGTACCCGGGGCGCCGCGGTCCGGGCAGGCACCCCTCGCGGCGACAACGGG
>JBBWZH010000044.1:0-7392 GCA_039648995.1 Mycobacteriales bacterium | reverse complement strand
AGTGCACGGTGGACGCGTTGGCCGCGCCGGTGGTGGGGGAGCGTCCGGTGGTGGGTCGGCCGTTGCCGAACCTGCGGGCGTATGTGTTGGATGGGCGGTTGCGGCCGGTGCCGGTGGGGGTGCCCGGTGAGCTGTACCTGGCCGGGGTTCAGGTGGCGCGGGGTTATCTCAACCGGCCGGGTCTGACCGCGCAGCGGTTCGTGGCCAACCCGTACGACGTGGCCGGGGAGCGGATGTACCGCACGGGTGATGTGGTGCGGTGGTCGGGGGTCGGGGAGTTGGAGTATCTGGGTCGGGCCGATGATCAGATCAAGATCCGTGGGTTCCGGATCGAACCCGGCGAGATCGAGGCGGCCCTGCTCACCCATCCCGACCTCGCCGAGGCGGTCGTGGTGGTACGCACCGACGAGGGCCGGCAGCGGCTCGTGGCATACCTGGTGCCGGCGCCCGGCGCGGCGGTACCCGGCGCGGCCGAACTACGCGAGGCGCTGGGCGCCGCGCTGCCCGACTACATGGTGCCCAGCGGGTTCGTCGCGCTCGACGCGCTGCCGCTCACGCCCGCCGGCAAGGTCGACCGCCGGGCTCTGCCGGCGGTGACCGGTGCCGTCTCCGACGATGTGCCCTACGTCGCGCCGAGCACGCCGACCGAGGTTGCCCTCGCCGACATCTGGGCGGACGTGCTCGGCCTGGAACAGGTCGGCGTCGAGGACAACTTCTTCACCCTCGGCGGCGATTCGATCCTCACCATCCAGGTCGTGTCCCGGGCCCGCCAGGCCGGGTTGCGGCTGACCCCGAAGGACCTGTTCCTGCACCAGACCGTGGCCGGCCTCGCGCCGCTGGTGCTGGCCGTCGGCACCGATGACGGCGCGGCACGCGAACCGGTCGTCGGGCCGGTGCCGCTGAGCCCGATCCAGCACTGGTATCTCGCCTCGCAGCCGAGGAACCCGCACCACTTCAACCAGTCGACGCTGGTCGAGCTGACCGGTGCCGTCGACCGGTCGGCGCTCGACCGCGCCTTCGACGGGCTGCTCGCCCAGCACGACGCGCTCCGGACGCGGTTCGAGCGCGTCGACGGCGCCTGGGCCCAGCGGATCGCGCCGGTCGAGCCGGTCCGGCCGGTCTCCTACCGGAATCTGTCCACAGTGGACGAGGCCGACCAGCCCGCGATGCTGGAGAAGATCGCGGACGAGGTGCACGCCGGCTTCGACCTCACCACCGGCCCGCTGATCAAGGCGGTGCTGTTCGAGCTCGGCGCCGGCCGCCGGCCGATGCTGTTCGTCGCCGTACACCACCTGGTGGTCGACGGCGTGTCCTGGCGCATCCTGCTCGACGACCTGGAGACGGCGTACCGGCAGGCGGCGCGGGGCGGCCCGGTCGACCTCGGGCCGAAGACCACATCGGTGCAGGAGTGGTCCGAGCGGTTGACCGGGTACGTGCGATCCGGCGGGCTCGACGGGGAGCTGGAGCACTGGGCGGCGGTGACCGACGCGGCGGCCCTCCCGGTCGACCACTCGGCCCCGGCGCCGGCATGCGCCGTGCGGACCGTGTCGGTCCAGCTGGACCCCGCCGACACCGAGGCGCTGCTGCGTGGCGCGCCGACCGCGTACCGCACCCAGGTGAACGACGTGCTGCTGGCGGCGCTGGCATGGGCGCTGTCCCGGTGGACCGGGCAGCGGCGGGTGTCGGTGGATCTCGAAGGGCACGGCCGTGAGGAGATCGTGGACGGCGTCGACCTCTCCCGCACCGTCGGCTGGTTCACCACGCTGTTCCCGGTGGCGTTGGAGGTGGCGGCCGACGACCGGCCCGACTGGCGGCCCCTGGTCAAGTCCGTACGCCGGCAGCTGCGGGCGGTGCCCGGGAACGGCTTCGGGTACGGCGCGCTGCGCTGGCTCGGCGGCCCGCAGGTGCGCCGCCGGTTGCAGCCGGAGGTGACCGGCCCGCAGCTGGTCTTCAACTACCTCGGCCAGTGGGACGCCCGGGGTCAGGAGCCCGCCAGCGGCCTCGTCCACACCGTGCACGGCTCGCTCGGGCAGGACACCGACCCGGCCGAGCGCGGTCAGCACCTGCTCGAAGTGGTCGGCGCGGCGCAGGGCGGGCAACTCGGGTTCACCTGGTACTACCAGCCGCACCGGCACGATCAGTCCACAGTGGAACGGGTGGCCGGCGACTTCGCGGCGGCGCTGCGGCAGATCGCCGCGGATTGCCGGGTGACGACGTGACCGAGCGACGAACCGGCCCGAGCGCCCCGCCGCTGGCCCGGAACCGGAACTACCGTCTGCTGTGGACCAGCCAGGTGCTGTCCGAGTTCGGCCTGAACGCGTCCACCATCGCCTTCCCGCTGCTGGTGCTGGCGCTGACCGGCTCGGCCGCCGCGTCCGGCCTGGTGCTCGGCACGGTCGCCGCCGCGCAGCTGGTCGCCGGGCTGCCGGCCGGCGCGCTGGTGGACCGCTGGAACCGCAAGCGGATCATGCTCGGCTGCGAGGCGGCCCAGGCGGTGGCCGCCGCGAGCCTGGTCGGCGCGCTCGTCTGGGGCGCGGCGACGGTGCCGCACCTGGTCGCGGTCGCCGCGGTGTTCGGGGTGTCCGCCGCCCTGTTCGAGCCCGCCGAGGACTCCTGCCTGCCCAGCCTGGTGCCGGACCCTCAGCTGCCCGCCGCGCTGGCGATGAACTCGGCCCGCAGCTCCCTCGGCCACCTGTCCGGCACGGCGGCCGGCGGGTTCCTGTTCGCGGTGGGCCGGTTCGTGCCGTTCGCCGCGGACGTGCTCACCCACACCGCGGCGTTCTTCACGCTGGCGTTCCTGCGGGTGCCGCGCCGGGAGGTGCCGCCGGCACCGGCGGGCGAGCTGGGCCGGGAGATCCTGGAGGGTCTGCGCTGGGTCTGGCGGCACCGGCCGATCCGGGTCACCGCGCTGTGCGCGGTCGTGCTCAACCTGTTCTTCAGCGCCTTCTACATCGTCGTCATCGTGCTGGCGCAGGGCCGGGGCGTGCCGGCCGGGCAGATCGGCGTCATGGCGGCGATGCTCGGCGTCGGCGGTGTCGCCGGCGCGCTGCTGGCGCCCTACCTGCACCGGGCCGCCCGGCCGTACCTGCTGATCGCCGGCGTCTTCTGGGCTCTGACACTGCTCACCCCGGTCGCCGTGTTCGTCCACAGTGGATACCTGATGGGCGCTCTGTTCGCCGCGATGGCGCTGCTGCCGCCGGCGGCCAACACGAGCATCATGACCCAGCAGTTGCTGCTCACCCCCGACGCGCTGCGCGGCCGGCTCAGCTCGGTGATCGCGCTGGTCACCGGGGTCGCCGCCACGATCGGGCCGGTGCTCGGCGGGGTGCTCGCGCAGACGCTCGCCGGCAGCCAGGCCGTCCTGGTGTGTGCCGCCGGCATCGCCGCGGTCACGCTGCTCGTCACCTTCAACCGCACGCTGCGCGACTTCCCGACCCACCAGACCGCGGTTCCGGACCGGACCGCGGTTCCAGACCAGACCGAGGATGACAGAGAGGACACGGAGATGGACGACAACGCCCGGTACGAGGTGCTCCGCAACGACGAGGACCAGTACTCGCTCTGGCTCGCCGGCCAGGACGTACCGGCCGGCTGGCACCGGGTAGGCAAAGAGGGCAGCAAGGAGGAGTGCTCGGCCTACGTCGACGAGGTATGGACGGATATGCGCCCGCGCAGCCTCCGCGAGCAGATGGACACCGCCACCCAGTCCTGACCCGCCGACCGGCGGCCCTGACCCGGCCCGCCCGGCCCTGCCGTCCCGCGGCCGGGCGGGCCGCTCCAGCCCGACACCCGGACGAGCCGCCGCTGCGCGGCGCGCCTGGCACGCTGATGCCAGGACGCGTGCAACCAGCGGCGGCTCATCCGCCTTTCTCTGGGTACCAGCGTCGATCGGATGGAGACAGCGCCGGTGCGAGATGAGGAAGAGCAGCAGTTCCGGGAGTACGTAGCCGGCCAGTCGACCCGGTTGCGGCGCACCGCGTACCTGCTGTCCGGGGATTGGCATGCCAGTCAGGATCTTGTGCAGGAGACGTTGTGCCGGTTGTTCGTGGTATGGCCGCGGGTTTCCAAGATGGATCAGATCCACTTGTATGCCCGGAAGACCTTGCTGCGGGTCTACCTGCACACGCTCCGCCGCCGACGATGGCGGGAGGAACCGCTGCATCTCACCCCGGACGTGCCTGATCGGGCCGGGCCGGCTACCGAGGAGCGGGCCGAGATGATCGCCGCGCTCGCCGTCGTCCCACCGCGGCAGCGGGCCGTCCTGGTGCTGAGGTTCTACGAGGATCTCAGCGTCGAGGACACCGCCCGGACGCTGCGCTGCTCCACCGGCAACGTGAAGAGCCAGACCGCGCGCGGGCTGGCCGCCCTGCGCGGGGCGCTGGAACGGAGCCGGATCAAGGCGGATGCGAAGGAGCGGATGGGATGATCGAACCGGACGAGTTGCGGGCCGAGTTGGCCCGGGCGGCCACCGTCGGCGAACCCCCGTCGACCCTGGATACCGACCGGGTGGTGGCCGGCGGCAAGGCACTGCGGCGGCGCCGGCAGGTGCTGCTCGCGGGCGGCGGGGTGCTGGCCGCCGCGCTGGTCATCGGCGTGCCGGCGGTCGTCTTCGCCGGCCCGGGCATCGGCCTGAGCCGGCAGCAGGCCGGCGCGGGCGGTTCGACGATCGAGCCGACGCCGGGCGCGCCGCACGGCGGCTGCCGCGGGCAGACCCGGTCCGGTTCGACCGACGCGCTCGCGCTGTCCAACTGGCTGCGGGCGAACATGCCCGACGGCCGGCAGTTCGGGACGATGGCCGGCTGGCAGGTGGCCGACCGGACCGACTGCGTGGACGGCGGGCACCTGGACAGCAACCAAGCCGACTTCCGGCGCAAGGACCGGGCCGGCGATCTGATCGTGACCACCGTCCGGAACACGCCCGCCGAGCGGGTCACGCCGCCCTGCCAGCCGCCCGACGTCATCGTCGCCACCAAGGAGGGCGTGCCGAGCGCCACCGGCATCCCGACGGGGGAACCGACCGCCACCCGGCCGGTGGCCCCGACTGGCAGCGGCACCCGGACCAATGCCGACGGCAGCCGTTTCACCCGCTGCGAGACGCGCACGCTGGCCGACGGCTCGACGCTCACCATCGAGGAACTGCACAACACCACCTATCCCGACAACCCCTCGTTCGTCAGCCTGACCGTCGCGCTCTGGCGGACGGACGGCACCGTCGTCCGAGTGGACGGTGACAACCGGGTGGTGCCCGGCAGCGGCCACCCGACCACGCAGCCACCGCTGACCGCCGGCCAGCTGATCGCGCTGGCGCAGAACCGCGGCCTGCAGACGTTCATCCCGCCGGCCCGCTAACCGGAGCGCCCGGGGCCGGCCGACGCGGCCGGCCCCACCGACCCGGCCACGCCTGACCCGAGTCGACCCGGACGCCGTGACCGGACGATCCGACCCAGCGCACGCCCCAGGCCCCGCCCGCGCACGGCTCCATCCGCCGCGCGCGGGCGGCTCGGGTGCCCGCCGCTGAGGTCCACCGCCCGCGGCTGTCGCAAGTGGACCGCCGGCCGGGACGGCATGCCGCCGGCCGGCCGGCTGGGTAGTGTGCTCGCCGGTGGAGCTGATCAGGATGTGGTACCGGTGAGTGTCACACTGCGTGAGGTGCGGAAGGTCTTCCCGGCCGGCGGTGCCTCGGTCACCGCCGTCGACGGGGTGGATCTCGACGTGCGCGACGGCGAGTTCTTCGCCATGCTCGGGCCGTCCGGCTCGGGCAAGACCACCGTGCTCCGCCTGATCGCCGGCTTCGAGCAGCCGACGTCCGGCCAGATCCTGCTCGGCGGCGCCGACGTCAGCCGGCTGGCGCCGTTCCAGCGCGACGTGAACACGGTCTTCCAGGACTACGCGCTGTTCCCACACCTGTCCGTGCACGAGAACATCGCCTACGGGCTGAAGGTGAAAGGCGTCGGCAGGGTCGAGCGCCGGGCCCGGGCCACCGAGGCGCTGGCCACCGTCCGGCTGGACGGGTACGGCCCGCGCCGCCCGTCCCAGCTGTCCGGGGGCGAGCGGCAGCGGGTGGCGCTGGCCCGGGCGCTGGTGAACCGGCCCAGGGTGCTGCTGCTGGACGAGCCGCTGGGCGCGCTGGACCTGCGGCTGCGCGAGCAGATGCAGGTCGAGCTGAAGGCGATTCAGCGCGAGGTGGGTATCACCTTCCTGTTCGTCACCCACGATCAGGGCGAGGCGTTGACGATGAGTGACCGCATCGCGGTGTTCAACCGCGGCCGGATCGAGCAGGTCGGCCGCCCGCCGGAGATCTACGAGCAGCCGGCGACCGCGTTCGTGGCCGGCTTCGTCGGCACCGCGAACCTGCTGTCCGGCCGGGTCGCCCAGGAGGTGCTGGGCAGCGCGGGGTTGTTCAGCGTCCGCCCCGAACGCATCCGGCTGGTCACCCCGCCGGCCACGCCGGACACGGACGTCACCGTCGCCGGCACGCTCGCGGACGCCGTCTACGCCGGCCCGGAGACCCGGTACACCGTGACCCTGGACGCGGGTGGTCAGATGGTGGTCGCCCGGCCGAACGTCGGGGGCGGCCCGCACGGCGAGCCCAAGGCCGGCGACCGGGTGCTCCTCGGCTGGCGGCGCGAACACGTCTCCCACATTCCGGACGGCGCATCCCAGGACGTGGGCGGCCCGACCGACTGATAGAAGGAGTGGGTTCCATGCGCAGGCAGAGATCCTGGCTGACCGCCACGATCGCCGGCACGGCGGCGCTGGTGCTGGCCGCGTGCGGGTCGGATTCGGGCACCGGGTCGGGCACCGGCGGCGGGACGTCCGGCGGCCAGCAGCCGCCGAAGCTGTCGGCGCCCACCTCGCTCGGCCAGACCGAGGGCGAGCTGAACATCATCGTCTGGGCCGGGTACGCCGAGGACGGCACGAACGACAAGACGGTCGACTGGGTGCACCCGTTCGAGCAGCAGACCGGCTGCAAGGTCAACGCGAAGGTCGGCAACACCTCGGACGAGATGGTCACGCTCATGAAGACCGGCCAGTATGACGGGGTTTCCGCGTCCGGTGACGCCACCCTGCGGCTGATCTACAGCGGTGACGTGGCCCCGGTGAACACCTCGCTGGTGCCGAACTACGCGACGGTCTCGGACTTCCTCAAGAACGGCGCCTGGAACTCGGTGAACGGCCAGATGTACGGCATCCCGCACGGCTGGGGAGCGAACGTGCTGACCTGGCGCACCGACAAGGTGAACCCGGCGCCGGACTCCTGGGGCGTGGTGTTCGACCCGAACAGCCCGTACAAGGGCAAGGTCACCGCGTACGACTCGCCGATCTACATCGCCGACGCGGCGCTGTACCTCAAGGCGACCAAGCCCGACCTGAAGATCAGCAACCCGTACG
>JBBWZH010000025.1:0-8909 GCA_039648995.1 Mycobacteriales bacterium | reverse complement strand
CAACTTCGTGCTGCCGCCGCTGCGCCGGGCCGGCGGCGTGGTCACCGTGCACGACCTGGCCTACCTGCACTCCCCCGCGCTGGTCGGCGCGGTCTCGCTGCGCTACCGGGAGCTGGTGCCGCGCTCGGTCCGCCGGGCCGCGGTGGTGCTGGCGCCGACCCGGGCGGTCGCGGCGGAGCTGACCGAGGCCTACCGGCTCGACGCGGACCGGGTCCGGGTGACCCCGCTCGGGGTGGACCCGGGCTGGGCCGCGGTCGACCGCCCCGACCCGACCTGGCTGGCCGGCCGCGGGCTGCCCCCCGAGTACCTGCTCGCGGTCGGCGCGCTGGAACCGCGCAAGGGCCTGGACGTGCTGCTCACCGCGTACGCCGCGGTCCGCGCGGACGAGCCGGACACGCCGCCGCTGGTGCTGGTCGGGCCGGCCGGCTGGGGGCCGGAGCTGGACCTCACCGGGCTCCCCCGGGACGCCGTCCGGCTGCCCGGCTACCTGGCCGAGCAGGACCTGCGCCGGGTGGTCGCCGGCGCCCGGCTGCTGGCGTTCCCGTCCCGGTACGAGGGCTTCGGGCTGCCGCCGCTGGAGGCGATGGCGGCCGGCGTGCCGGTTGTGGCCAGCGACCTGGCCGCGGTCCGCGAGGTCACCGCCGGGCTGGTCCGGCTGGCGCCGCCGGCGACCGCGGAGCCGCTGGCCGAGGCGCTGCGGGACGAGCTGCGTGACCCGACCCCGGCCGACCGGCTCGCCGCCGCCCGGCAGCACGCGCTCGCGCACACCTGGACGCGGTGCGCCGAGCTGACCGCGACGGCCTACCGGCAGGCCGCCGGTTGACCCGGCGGCCGGGCCACGCGCGTGGGTATCGGCCTGCCGGGTCGGGCGGGCGGCCGGCCCGGTTCAGCCGGGGCCGGCCGGGGTCAGGTAGCCGAGCACGTCGACGACGACCCGGGTGGTGCCGTAGCCGTTGAACACCGACACCCGGCCGGCCGGGCCGATCGGCGAGAGCACCAGGTTGCTGCCCCAGGCGTCGCCGAGCAGGTCCACGTCCTGCGCCGGCGTGCGCCGTCCGGTGCCGGAGAACGTCAGGTACGTCGGCACCCCGGCCAGGCCGGTGACCTGCAGCAGCACGCCGGTGGCGGCCGGCGGCGCGCCGGCCACACCGGTCACCGGCAGCGTGCCGATCGCGGAGGGGCCGAACCGCCGGTCGGCCACCCGGGTCCGCGGCACCATCGTGATCTCGGTGCCGGCGGGGCCGCCCGCCTGGTCGGCGCCGAACCAGCCGCCCAGGTCGAGGAACACCCGCTCGGCGGCCGGGCCGTCGTTCCGCAGCAGCAGCGTGCCGGCCGGGGACAGCGCCGGCAGCGCCCGGGCCGACTGCGTCCAGCCGGCCCGGTAGCGCAGCGTCGCGCCGGCCGGCCGGGGCTGGTCGGCCGGCCAGAGCCGCAGCACGCCGCCGGCGCGGCCCGGCCCGGCGTGCAGGTTCACCGAGACCGCGGCCGCGCCGGCCGACACCGCACCGCCGCTGAGCGCCCGGACGTCCACCAGCCGGGTCTCGCCCGGGCCCAGCGGGTGGGCGACCGTGTCCAGCAGCCGGCGCGGCGGCACCGGGTGGTACGTCGGCACCGCGCCGGCGCCGGTGAGCGGGAAGTAGCCGACCACCTCGGCGACCACGTCCGTCATCGGGTACACCGCCGCCAGGCTGATCATCCCGGCGGCGCCGACGGCGATGACCGAGCTGGCGCCGGCCGCGGTCGCGGTCGCGAGCGGCAGCACCGAACCCACCGGCCGTGCGGTCCCGGCGGGCCAGGCCTGCACCCAGTTCCGGGCGGTCGGGCAGATCCCGCCGACCGCGAGCGCGACCGCGGCCACCCCGCTGGCGGGGACGCCGCCGACGCCGAGCACCGGGACGTCCACCCGGCCGCCGGAGGTGAGCGGAACCCCGCCGCCGGGGCGGCCGCGGGTGTCCAGCACGCGTACCGGCGGGATCGGCACGTACCCGGCCGGACCGGCCGCCGGCCGCGCGCCGGTCGGTGGCGGTGGCGCGGTGGCCGGCGACAGCACGGTGACCGCGCCGACGAACGGCACCGCGTAGCGGCCGGCCGCGGCCGCCTGCACGGTCAGCCGGTACCCGCCCGGCCGCACCCGCCGGCCGGCGCCGTCCAGCAGGTTCCAGCGCACGTCGATGCGGGTGCCGGTGCCGGTGTAGCGGCGCGCCACGGCGGCCGGGCAGTCCGCGGTCACCGTGACCGTCCAGGACGACGGCCGCCAGAGCGCGGCGGTCAGCCGCGGCCCGGCGGCGAGGTGGCCGACGGTGGCCGGGGTGACCGCGGGGGCGAGCAGGCCGGTGCCCATGATCGCGGTGACCTTCGCCCGGAGCAGCGCCAGTGCCGCGTAGCCGCGGTCGCCGGGGCAGGCCGTGCGGCCGACGTCCCGGTGCCCGGAGATCACCCGCTTGGCGACGGTCACCCCGCGCGGGTACCGGGACGTGCCGCCGCCGGCCGAGGTGAGCAGGGTTGACCCGTTCGGGTCCCGGTAGTGCCCGGCCAGCTTCCAGGCGAACAGCCGGGCCACCGCGTCCAGCACCGCCGGCGGCACCGCGGCCGTGGAGTACGTGCCGAGCATCGAGACGCCGAACGTCTGGTAGTTGAAGCCACCGGTGTGCGCGCCGATCACGGCCGAGTCGACGCCGCCGTACCGGCCCTCCCAGATCCGGCCGAACCGGTCGACGATGAAGTTGTAGCCGATGTCGCCCCAGCCGCGGGTGCGCGAGTGGTACGCGTAGATCGCCCGCAGCATGGCCGGCACGTCCGCGGCCGCGTAGGCGTTCGTGTCGACCGTGTGGTGCAGGAACCCGGCTCTGATCGTCGGCGCGTACTCCGGCGTCCAGCCCATCAGCCGGGGGTCGGCGCCCCACTGCGCGCGGGTGTAGATCCCGGGCCGGACCGCCGCGCTCCGCCCCGCCCCCGCCACCGCCGGGCCGGCCCCCGACCGGCCGGCTCCGGCCGGACCCGCCGCCGGGCCGCCCACCGACGGGCCGGCGGCCGCGGGGCCGCCGGCCGCCGGGGTGGAGACCGTGTCGGCGGGCGAGCGGCCCGGGTCGACCAGCGTCACCCGCGGGTCCCGCAGCCGCGCGGCCGGGGCGACCGTGACCCGCACCTCCACCGCGTCACTCGCGCCGACCCAGACCAGGTCGGTGCCGGCCCGGGCGGTGCGGTGCGACGGGTCGGGCTCGGTGTCCCCCGGGTCCATCCCGGCCCACCCCGACCACGCCGCGCCCCCGAGCCGGTGCCGGACCACGATGCGCACCGCCCCGTCGCCGGCCGGCCCGGCCGCCGCCGGCTGGTCGGGCGCGGCGGCGGGCAGCCAGGTCACGCCGATGGCCGAGTACCCCGGCAGCGCCGCGCGGAACAGGCGGAGCACCCGGCCGCCGTTCCCGGTGCGGACGGACACCCCGGGCGCCGGTGCCGAGCTATCCAGCGGGAGTTCGGTCAGCCGGGGCGCCACCGGCCGCGGCGCGGCCCCGGCCGGCACGACCACCGCGGCCCCGGCCGGGACGGCGCCCGCCGCGGCGCGCGGCGCCAGCAGCGGGACAGTGAGCATGAGGACGGCGAACGGCAGCAGCAGACGACGCACAATCGACCCCCCGTGACTCTGCGTAGCTGCCCCGTTTTACCACGGGGTGCTAGCCGGCGGGCACCGCCGGACGCAGGGCGGGACCGATCTCGGCGAAAGCGCGGTGCAGCGCGTCGGGCCAGGGCGGCATCGGCGGCAGCCCGGCGGCGAGCCAGGCGGCCGGCGAGAGCACCGAGTAGGCCGGGCGCGGTGCCGGCCGCGGGAACCGGTCGGTGGTGGTCGGGCGCACCCGACCCGGGTCGCCGCCGAGCTCGGCGAAGATGGCCCGGCTCAGCCCGCACCAGGTGGTGTCGCCGCTGTTCGTGCAGTGGTAGACGCCGGCCGGTGCCGACGAGCGGCCCAGCGCGACCAGCCCGCGGGCCAGGTCGGCCGACCACGTCGGCGAGCCGCGCTGGTCGTCCACCACCTCGACGGTCTCCCGGTCCCGCTCCAGCCGCGCCATCGTCTTGACGAAGTTGGCGCCGGTCTCGCCGTACACCCACGCCGTGCGCACCACGTACGACGCGGCCGGCAGCACCGAGCGGACCGCCCGCTCGCCGGCCAGTTTGGACCGCCCGTACACCGACCGCGGACCGGTCGGCGCGTCGACCGGGTACGGCTCGGCGCCGTCACCGGCGAACACGTAGTCGGTGGACACCTGCACCAGCCGCGCGCCGTGCGTGCCGCAGGCCCGGGCCAGCAGCCCCGGCGCGACGCCGTTCACCAGCGTGGCCCCGGCCTCGTCCGCCTCCGCCGCGTCCACCGCGGTGTACGCGGCGGCGTTCAGCACCAGCGCCGGCCGGGTGTCCGCCACCACGGCGTCCACTTCGGATTGGACGGTAATGTCCACTTCAGACCGCGTGACCGCGATCGGTTCAATGTCGTCCACAGTGGACAGAACCCGGAGCAGGTCCGACCCGAGCTGGCCGGCGGCGCCGGTGATCAGCCAGCGCTGGCCGGTCACCGGCTCAGGGCGGCGCGTCCGCGCAGCGGCTCCCACCAGGCGCGGTTGTCCCGGTACCAGCGCACGGTCGCGGCCAGCCCGTCTTCGAACGAGGTCTGCGGGGCGTAGCCGAGCGCGGCCAGCTTGCCGTGGTCCACCGAGTAGCGGCGGTCGTGGCCCTTGCGGTCCTCGACGTACTCGACCATGTCCCAGCCCGCGTCACAGGCCTCCAGCAGGTGGCCGACCAGCTCCTTGTTGGTCAGCTCCCGGCCGCCGCCGATGTTGTAGAACTCGCCGGGCCGGCCCTGCTCGGCCACCAGCTGGATGCCGCGGCAGTGGTCGTCCACGTACAGCCAGTCCCGGACGTTCATGCCGTCGCCGTAGAGCGGCACCTTGTGGCCATCGAGCAGGTTGGTGACGAACAGCGGGATGACCTTCTCCGGGAACTGGTAGGGCCCGTAGTTGTTCGAGCACCGGGTCACCGAGACGTTCAGCCCGTAGGTGCGGGCGTACGCCCGGGCCAGCAGGTCGGCACCCGCCTTCGCGGCGGAGTACGGCGAGTTCGGCTCCAGCAGGTGCTGCTCGGTCCACGAGCCGGTCGGGATCGTGCCGTAGACCTCGTCGGTGGAGACATGCACCACCCGGCCGACGCCGTGCTGCAGGCTGGCGTCGAAAACCTGCTGCGCGCCGACGAAGTTGGTCAGCGCGAACTGCCCGGCGCCGAGGATCGAACGGTCGACGTGGCTCTCCGCGGCGAAGTTCACCACCAGGTCGTGCCCGGGCAGCGCGGCGTCCAGCGCGGCCCGGTCGCAGATGTCACCCTCGACGAACCGGTACCGCGGGCTGTCCGCCACCGTGGCCAGGTTGGCCAGGTTGCCGGCGTAGGTCAGTTTGTCGAAAACGGTTACTTCAGCGTCGGCGAGGCCCGGATAGACCCCGGTCAGCACGCTGCGCACATAGTGCGAACCGATGAAACCGGCGCCGCCGGTGACGAACAGACGCATGCGGGTAGTCCTCCGCCTCGATGGGTACCACCGTGGTACGCGAATCTGGCCGGTACACCGCCCGGCCCGGGGCCGGGTGGATGACCGACACGCCGAGCAGTCTTCCAGACGGGCCGATGTGCCTTGTCAGGCCGGCATCACTACCCTCGGTATCGGCGCCGGCCACACTGAGCTACAGGTGCAACCTTCCGGGGGTGTTGGCCGTCCTTCAAGGCAAGTGGATCCGCCGCGGGGCCCGGTTGAACCGGACCGACGCGGGCAGCGTCTCGTCCGTGGGATCCGTGGAGAGGACACGAGGACAGCCGTGAGTACGCCCAGGGAGCCGGGTCCGCTCGACCCGCGCCAGCCGCTACCGCCGGAGCTCGACCCGCGCGGCCGGTCCGGGCGCGCCCAGCCACAGCCCCAGCCCATCGGGCAGCCCATCGGCACCGGCGGCGACGGGTCATGGGGTTCCGCCGGCAGCGGCGACCGGTACGGCGACCTCTACGGCTGGTCGGACGAGCGGACCGGCGCGAACCTGCCGCCGGCCGGCCCCCGGCCGCCCGTCCCGCCCCGCCGCACCGGTGGCTCCGGCG
The DNA here is from genome assembly GCA_039648995.1 of Mycobacteriales bacterium. Taxonomy (GTDB): domain Bacteria; phylum Actinomycetota; class Actinomycetes; order Mycobacteriales; family CADCTP01; genus JBBWZH01. Next base: position 2,786 of record JBBWZH010000025.1, on the reverse strand, counting down.
GCAGCGGCGGTGGCCGGACGCCGCGCCAGCGGGCCGCGCTGATCGCCAAGATCGGCGCGGCGATCGTCTCGCTCGCGCTGCTGGTCAGCAGCGGCTTCCTCTACTTCCTCTACCGCGACTTCAACGGCAAGGTCAGCCGGGTCAACGCGATCGGGAAGTCGACCGTGGCCGACACCGACGGCCAGGACGAGAACATCCTGATGGTCGGCAACGACGACCGGTCGACCGCGACGCCGGCCGAGCTCAAGGAGCTCGGCACCGAGATGGACCCGGGCAAGAACACCGACACGATGATCCTGCTGCACGTGCCGGCGGACGGCCGGAAGGCGAGCGCGATCTCGTTCCCGCGCGACTCGTACGTGAACATCCCCGGCTTCGGCAAGGGCAAGCTGAACGCCGCCTACGCCGACGGCGCCTACGGTTCCGGCGGCAAGGCCGACCCGGACCGCGGCCGGCAGTTGCTGGTCCGCACGATCAGCGAGCTGTCCGGCATCCGCATCGACCACTACGTGGAAGTCGACCTGCTCGGCTTCTACCGCATCACCAAGGCGATCGGTGGCGTCGAGGTCTGCCTGACCAAGCCGGCCAAAGACCACTTCTCCGGCATCGACCTGCCGGCCGGCCGGCAGACCATCGAGGGTAAGCAGGCGCTGGCGTTCGTGCGGCAGCGGCACGGCCTGCCGAACGGCGACCTGGACCGCATCGCCCGGCAGCAGTACTTCCTCGCCGCGACGTTCCGGAAGATGAAGAGCGCGGGCGTGATCGGCAACCCCCTCAAGCTCAAGCGGCTGATGGACGCGATCGGCACCTCGGTGCGGATGGACACCGGGCTCGACCCGCTGCAGCTGGCCCGCCAGGTGCGCAGCCTGGCCGGCGGCAACATCGACTTCAAGACCGTGCCGAACAAGGGGCCGTCCAATGTGGACGGCAAGAGCGTGGTGCTGCTGGACACCGACAAGCTGCCGGCGTTCTTCCAGAGTGTGATCGGTGGCTCCAGCGGCGGCGGCAAGGCCAGCTCCGCGACCAAGACCGTCCCGCGTGGACAGGTCGCGGTGCAGGTGTTCAACGGCTCCGGCCGGAAGGGCCTGGCGGGCCAGACCGCGACGCAGCTGCGGTCGGCCGGCTTCACCGTCGCCGGCACCGGCAACGCCGACCGGAACAACTACCAGCAGACCGTGATCCGGTACGGCTCGGCCAGCCTGGCGCAGGCCAACACGCTGGCCGCGGCGATCCCCGGCGCGCAACTGCAGGAGCAGGGCTCGGTCAACGGCGTGCAGCTGGTGCTCGGCGCCGACTTCGCCGGCGTCCGCTCGGCCAGCGCCGGCAGCACCCCGACCAAGGCGCCGGCCGGCAGCGCCAGCGGCGTCACCAGCGGCAACACCCCGTCCCGCACGGCCGCCGACGCCGGCTGCATCAACTGACCGGGGGCCGGCGGCGGCGCGGCTGACCGGCCGTGATGTGCTGGCCGCATGGCCGCGACCGACACGTTGCTGGCCGGCGCGCTGCGGCGTGACCAGGCCGGCCCGCTGCTGACCTACTACGACGACCGCACCGGCGAGCGGGTTGAGCTGTCGGCCGGCACGCTGGCGAACTGGGTGGCGAAGACGGCCAACCTGCTGGCCGGCGACGTCGGCTTGGCGCCCGGAGAGCGGGTGGCGGTACTGCTGCCGGCCCACTGGCAGACGGCGGCGGTGCTGCTCGGCGCCTGGTCGGCCGGCGCGGTGCTCACCACCGACCCGGCCGGCGCCGCGGTCGCCTTCTGTACCGGGGACGGCGTGCCCGGCTGTGTCGCGGCCGGCGTCCAGGAGGTCTTCGCGCTGCCGCTGGCCCCGCTCGGCCGCGGCTTCGACGGCGAGCCGCCGGCCGGCGCCCGCGACTACCCGGCGGAGGTCCGCGGCCAGGGTGACCGGTTCGCCGGCCCCCCGGTGCCGGCCACCGCCGCCGCGGTGGCCGCGGTGGCGGCGGTCGCCGGCGACGACGCCGGCCCCGCGGACACCAACGGCGCCGAACTGGTCGCGCTGTCCGCCGCCCGGGCCGCGGAGCTGGGCCTGCTGCCGGGCGACCGGATCCTCAGCGTGGCCGGCTGGGCCACTCCGGCGGACTGGGTGGACGGCCTGCTGGCTCCGCTGGCCGCGGGCGCCTCGGTGGTGCTCTGCCCGTACCCCGACGCCGGGCGGCTGCCGGCGCGGGCCGAGGCCGAACGCGTGACCGCGACGCTGGGCGTGACGGTGGCCGCCGTGCGCGCCCTGTAGCCAGGTCTGGTCGATAGAGTCGGGGCCGGACGCCCACAGAGGGAGGCGCGGGATGGACTGCTGCCGGCGACGAGGCGGTGCGGCGTGATCGACAAGGTGGTGGCGAGCGCCACTGAGGCGGTTGCCGACGTCCCGAACGGCGCCTCGCTGGCGGTCGGCGGGTTCGGCCTGTGCGGCGTCCCGGAGACGCTCATCGAGGCGCTGCTGAGCCTCGGGGTGACCGATCTGGTCACCGTGTCGAACAACTGCGGCGTGGACGAGTGGGGCTTGGGCATGCTGCTCGGCGCCAAGCGCATCCGCCGCACCACCGGCTCGTACGTGGGCGAGAACAAGGAGTTCGAGCGGCAGTTCCTGTCCGGCGAGCTGGAGGTCGAGCTCTGCCCGCAGGGGACGCTGGCGGAGCGGCTGCGGGCCGGCGGCTCGGGCATCCCGGCCTTCTACACCCCGGCCGGAGTGGGCACCCAGATCGCCGAGGGCGGCCTGCCCTGGCGGTTCGACGGGGCCGGCGGGGTGGCGCTGGCCAGCCCGGCGAAG
>JBBWZH010000001.1:0-7561 GCA_039648995.1 Mycobacteriales bacterium | reverse complement strand
TCCACGTACAGCTGCGCGATCCGGTCCCGGATCAGCGGGTCGTCGGCGGCGCCGGTCTTGCGGGCGGTGCTCACCAGCCGGCGGAACGCCACGTCCAGCCGGGCGGTCAGGGCGAAGCCGAGCGTGCCGCGCTCGTGCAGCAGCGTGGTCATCGCGACCTGCCAGCCGCCGCCGATCTCGCCGACCACCGCCGACATGGGCACCCGCACGTCGGTCAGGAAGATCTCGTTGAACTCGGGGTCGCCGGTGATCTGCCGCAGCGGCCGCACCTCCACCCCCGGCAGGCGCATGTCCAGCAGCAGGTAGGTCAGGCCGCGGTGCTTGGCCGCGGCCGGGTCGCTGCGGGTGAGCAGGATGCAGTAGTCGGCCACGTGCGCGTACGAGGACCAGACCTTCTGCCCGTTGAGCACGAACTCGTCGCCGTCCAGCTCCGCGCGGGTGCGCAGGCTGGCGAGGTCGGAGCCGGAGCCGGGCTCGGAGAAGCCCTGGCAGAAGATCGTCTCGCCGGACAGGGTCTTGGCCAGGTGCTGGTTCTTCTGCTCCGGCGTGCCGTGCGCCATGATCGTCGGCCCGGCCATGCCGAGCCCGATCACGCCGATGTGGTCAGGCGCGTCGGCCCGGGCCACCTCCTCCAGGTAGATCGCCTGGTAGGTGGGCGGCAGGCCGCGGCCGCCGAACTCGCTCGGCCAGGTCAGGCCCGAATAGCCGGCGTCGTAGAGGCGGCGGGTCCAGTCCTTGGCGGCCGCGAAGTCCCAGCGGCCGACGTGTGGATCTCGCTGCGACCAGTCGTCGGGCAGGTTCGCCCGCAGCCAGCCGCGGAACTCGTCGCGGAACGCCGCTTCCTCAGGACTGTCGCGGAAGTCCATGGCGCCTCCCAGGGTCGGAAGCCAACCCTACCGGCGGGTATCTCCGCGGCGCAGACCCCACCGGGTGGGTGATCGGCAGCGCCCGTACCCTGCCGGCCATGATGGCGCTGGCCCGGCGGCCCCCGTTCCGCTCCGCGGGCCTTGGTGGCCTTGCGGTGCTCGCTCCGCAGGTCGCCTGGTGAGGGGGAGTGACCGCGCGCGGCTGCGGGACCTGATCGTCGAACTGGCCGTGGTCCGTGGCCGGGTGGTGCTCTCCAGCGGCCGGGAGGCGGACTACTACGTCGACCTGCGCCGGCTCACCCTGCACCACGAGGGCGCCCCGCTGGTCGGCCGGGTGCTGCTGGACCTGACCGGTGACTGGCGGTACGAGGCGGTCGGCGGGCTCACGCTCGGCGCCGACCCGGTGGCGGCCGCGATGCTGCACGCGGCCGGCCCGGCGTCCGGGCTGGACGCGTTCGTGGTGCGCAAGCAGGGCAAGGCGCACGGCCTGCAGCGGCGGGTGGAAGGCCCGGACGTCGCCGGCCGGCGGGTGCTGGCGGTGGAGGACACGTCGACCACCGGCGGTTCGGTGCTGACCGCGGTCGAGGCGCTGCGCGAGGCCGGCGCCGAGGTCGTCGGCGTGGCGGTGATCGTCGACCGCGGTGCCGGCGACGCTGTCCGCGCGGCCGGCCTCGACTACCGCGCCGCCTACTCGCTGGCCGACCTCGCCCTGGCCTGACCGTGCGGCCCGGGCCTTGCCGGCGGGGCGCCGGCGGCTGCCGCGAGGGCGGTCGCGCGCGGCGGCAGGCAGGGCCTGGAGGCGCCCGCCGCGCGCGACCGCCCATCACGGTGTCGTTCGGGCGCCGGCCCGATCCGGTTCGGCCCGGCCGGCTGGGCTCTAGATTGAGTCGCATGCAGCAGCCGGACGACCCGGCGGTGCCAGCCGACCCGGCGGTGCCGGACGGGCCGGCGGTGCCGGACGGGCCGGCTCAGCCGGCCGGGCTGGGCACCCCGCCAGCGGATGGGGACGAGGTAGGGGTCGGGCCGGCGCCGTTGCCGTGGCCGGACGACCCGCGACTGGACCCGGAACTGCTCGCCGCCGGCGACCGGCGCAACGTGCTGGACGGGTACCGCTACTGGCGGCACGAGGCGATCGTGGCCGATCTGGACGGGCGCCGGCACGACTTCCACGTGGCCATCGAGAACTGGCAGCACGACCTGAACATCGGCACCGTGGTCCGGACCGCGAACGCGTTCCTGGCGCGTGAGGTGCACATCGTCGGCCGCCGGCGGTGGAACCGGCGCGGTGCCATGGTCACCGACCGGTACCAGCACGTCCGGTACCACCCGGCGGTGGCCGACCTGGCCGAGCACTGCCGGCGGGCCGACCTGCCGATCATCGCGATCGACAACCTGCCCGGCGCGGTGCCGCTGGAGACCGCCGAGTTGCCGCGGCGCTGCCTGCTGCTGTTCGGGCAGGAAAGCTCGGGCCTGAGCGCCGCCGCTCGGTCCGGCGCCGTACAAGTGTGTTCCATCGCACAGTACGGCTCGACCCGTTCGATCAACGCGGGCGTGGCCGCCGGCATCGCCATGCACACCTGGATCCGGCAACACGCCCAACGGCCACCCCCGGACCCAACTCTGTAATGCGCCGTTGACCTGGGCAGTCACCGCGCCCCTAGGGCATCGGGAGGGCCGTTTGGCGTGCTCCATGCACACGCACTACGGTATGGGACCGTCCTTACCAACCAGGTTCAGGGTTGGTGTAGGCCATACGGGTGAACCGTGTCAGCGAGGGTCACATATGTGACTGAGGAGAGGGCGACACCGTGGTAACCCGCTCGGCCGCGCGAACGGTATTCGCGCGCTGCGAGCCTTTTGCCTGCGCTCGGCCTGGCTCTTTCCACGCGACGGGTGGTCGCAGTGGTTCCCCGCGTTACTACCGCTTCCCGCCACGCGGAAAACAGAGAACAGGAGAGTCATGCGACGGCTCAAGTCGGCAAGATCCGCCGGCCTGCTAGCGGCGCTCACCGCCGTTGCGCTCGCCGGCACAGCCTGCTCAAGCGATTCGAGCAGCACCGGCAATGGCGGTCAGGCCGTCAACAACAACGCCAACGCGGGTTCGGCGAACGCCCTCAAGGGCGCCTGCCCGGACAAGATCGTCTTCCAGGACGACTGGACCCCGCAGGCTGAGTTCGGCGGCATCTACCGGTTGCTCGGCGAGAACCCGACGATCGACAAGAACAAGAAGAGGGTCACCGGTCGGCTGGTCGACAACGGGGTCGACACCGGCGTCCAGATCGAGCTCCGGGCGGGCGGCCAGTTCACCAACTACACCCCGGCCGCCTCGCTGCTCTACACCGACAACTCGATCACGCTCGGCGCCGCCGACCTCGACGGTGCCGCGGCGAACAGCGCAAGCAAGCCGACCCTCGGTGTCTTCGCCCCGATGGACCTCAGCCCAGTGGTGCTGCTGTGGGACCCGAAGACCTACCCGAACTTCAACACGATCTCCGATATCGGCCAGACCAACACCAAGGTGATTTACTTCCCGGGCTCGACGTACATGAGCTTCCTGACCGGAACCGGGATTCTGCGGCCGAATCAGGTCGAGCCCTCGTACGACGGCAGCCCGACGCGGTTCATCACGGATGGCGGCAAGACCGTCCAGCAGGGCTTCCTGACCAACGAGGTCTACTCGTACCAGAACGAGATCCCGCAGTGGAAGAAGCCGGTGGCCTGGCAGCTGGTGTCCGACGCCGGCTACCCGAACTACCCGGCGATGGTCTCGATCCGGGCCGACCGCAAGACCGAGCTCGCGGGGTGCCTGAAGAAGCTGATCCCGGTTATGCAGCGGTCCACCGCGGCGTACCTGGGTGACCCGACGACGACCAACAAGCTGCTGTCGCAGCTGGTGGACGCCTACGGGGGCTTCGCGTACTCGCAGGCCCGCGCCGACAACGCCGTGAAGGTGATGAAGGAGAACGGCATCGTCGGCAACGGCAACAACAAGACCATCGGCGACTTCGACAGCGCCCGGGTGCAGAAGATCATCTCGATCGTGACCCCGATCTTCGCCGGGCAGAAGAAGCCGGTCAAGGCCGGGCTCAAGCCGGACGACCTGGTCACCAACGAGTTCCTCGACACATCGGTCGGCGCCAAGACCTGATGTCCTGACGTCCTCGGCTGTACCGGAGGGCGGCGGACCGCGACAGCGGGCCGCCGCCCTCCGGCGTTGGCCGGCTAGATCTCGTCGACGAGGTCGGCGACCGAGTCGACGACCCGGCTGGGCCGGTACGGGAACCGGTCGACCTCGTGGCGGGTGGTCACCCCGGAGAGCACCAGGATCGTCTCCAGGCCGGCCTCGATGCCGGCGACGACGTCGGTGTCCATCCGGTCGCCCACCATCGCGGTGCTCTCGCTGTGGCCGTCGACCGTGTTCAGCGCGGACCGCATCATCAGCGGGTTGGGCTTCCCGACGAAGTACGGTTCGACGCCGGTGGCCCTGGTGATCAGGGCGGCGACCGCGCCGGTGGCCGGCAGCGCGCCCTCGTTGGACGGGCCGGTCGGGTCCGGGTTGGTGGCGATGAACCGCGCACCGTTGTTGATCAGGCGGATGGCGCGGGTGATCGCCGTGAAGCTGTACGTGCGGGTCTCGCCGAGCACCATGTAGTCAGGGTCGGTGTCGGTGAGCACGTAGCCCGCCTCGTGCAGCGCGGTGGTCAGCCCGGCCTCGCCGACCACGTGCGCGGTGCCCTCGGGGCGCTGGCTGACCAGGAACTGCGCGGTGGCCAGCGCGGACGTCCAGATCGCCTCGGCCGGCACGTCGATGCCGCCGACCCGCAGCCGGGCCTGCAGGTCGCGCGGCGTGTAGATGGAGTTGTTCGTGAGCACGAGGTAGCGCTTGCCGGACTTCTGCAGCGCGGAGACGAACTCCTGGGCACCGGGCACCGGGATGCCCTCGTGCACCAGCACGCCGTCCATGTCGGTGAGCCAGCACTCAGCCGGCCGCCGTTCGGTCATGCCGCCATCGTTCCAGCGGCGCGGCGGGCGCCGCCGCCGGGGGCCGGCGCCGGGGCCGCCCTCAGCGGTGGTCGTGCTCGACGTTGCCGCCGGCGTCGACCGGGTCGGTCAGCATCGGCTCGGCGGTCATCCCGCGGTGCCGGCGGGAGCGCCACAGTTCGACCCCGGCCGGCACCATCGACAGCAGCACGACCGCCACGATCACCGGCTCGATCAGCGGCCGGACCGTCTTCTGCACGAACGAGATGTGGCCCAGGTAGTAGCCGAGCAGCGTGATGCTCGCCGTCCACAGGATGCCGCCCAGCACGCTGTACGCGGCGTAGACGGCGAACCGCATCCGGCTCGCGCCGGCCATCACGGTGGCGAACGTACGGACGATCGGGACGAATCGCGCCAGCACGATCGTGCGGGCGCCGTACTTCTCGAAGAAGTCGTGCGACCGCTCCACGTACTCCTGCTTGAACAGGCGGGAATGCGGCTTGTTGAACACGGCCGGCCCTGCCTGCCGGCCGATCCAGTAGCCGACCAGGTTGCCGGCGATCGCGGCCACCGGCGCCAGCGCCACCACCGCCCAGACCGACACCGACCACGCACCGGTCGCGATGAGCAGGCCGGCGCTGAACAGCAGCGTGTCGCCGGGCAGGAAGAACCCGACCAGCAGGCCGCACTCGGCGAAGATGATCACCATCAGGCCGAGCAGGCCGAACGTGTTGATCAGGTGATTGGGGTCGATGAAGGCGGGCAGCGCGGCAGTGTGCACAGCGCGAGGCTACCCGTCCAGCGTGAGCCCATTCTTAGCCCGCCGCCCCTGTACAACGGGTCGAACCGGACGAACTGACCGGACGCGGCGACCGCCGCGCCGGGGCGGTCCACGCCACCCCATACGGTTGCCGGCATGGTGCAGCGGTTGGTCGTGGTCGGCGGTGACGCGGGCGGGTTGACCGCCGCGTCCCAGGCCCGGAAGCGACGCGGGCCGGACGATCTGGAGATCATCGCCGTGGAGCGCGGCCGGCACGCGTCCTACTCGGCCTGCGGCATCCCGTACTGGATCGGCGGCGAGGTGTCCACAGTGGACGATCTGGTGGTCCGGACGGTGGCCGAGTTCCGGGAGAAGTTCACGATCGACGTCCGGCTGCGGCAGGAGGCGGTCGGGCTGGACCTGGACCGGCGCGCGGTGACAGTACGGGACCTGGCCGCCGGCACCGAGTACCGGCTCCGCTTCGACCACCTGGTGCTGGCCACCGGCGCGGTCCCGGTCCGGCCGCCGCTGCCAGGGGTCGACGCGCCGGGCGTGCACCTGGTCCGGACGCTGGACGACGGCGAGGCCGTGCGATCCACAGTGGACGGTGGGGCGCGGCGGGCGGTGGTGGTCGGCGGCGGCTATGTCGGGCTGGAGATGGCGGAGGCGTTCATCCGGCGCGGGCTCGCGGTCACCCTGGTCGAGGCCGGCGCCCAGCTGATGCCCACATTGGACGCCGACCTGGCCGGGGTCGTGCTGGCGGCGGTGCGCGGGTTGGGCGTGACCGTGCGCACCGGCGAGCGGATGCGGGAGATCGCGACCGGCCCGGGCGGCCGGGTGGCGGCCGTGGTCACCGACGGCGGCAGCATCCCGGCCGACGTGGTCGTGCTCGGCCTCGGTGTCCGGCCGAACACCGCGCTGGCCGAGGCGGCGGGCCTGCCGCTGGGCAGCACCGGCGGGCTGGTCACCGACCGGCGGATGCGGGTCACCGGCCCGGGCGGCGGGTGGGTGGACGGGGTCTGGGCCGCCGGCGACTGCGTGCAGACCACGCACCGCGTCTCGCTGGCGCCGGTGCATGTCGCGCTCGGCACGCACGCGACGAAGCAGGGCCGGGTGGCCGGCGTGAACATCGGCGGCGGCTACGCGACCTTCCCCGGCGTGCTCGGGACCGCCGTCACCAAGGTCTGCGGCCTGGAGATCGGCCGTACCGGGCTGGGTGAGCGCGACGCCGAGCGGGCCGGCTTCCGCGCCGTCACGGCCACGGTCGAGTCCACCACCCGCGCCGGCTACCTGCCCGACGCGCCGGGGATCACGGTCAAGCTGATCGCGGAGCACCGGTCCGGCCGGCTGCTCGGCGCGCAGGTCGTCGGCCAGGAGGGCGCGGCCAAGCGCATCGACACGCTGGCGACGGCGCTCTGGCACGCGATGACCGTGGAGGAGATCGCCGGCCTCGACCTCTCCTACGCCCCGCCCTTCGGCCCCGTCTGGGACCCCGTCCTGATCGCCGCCCGCAAGGCCTGGGACGCGGTGGTCGCCGCGTCCTGATCAGCCCGCCTGACCGGCCTGGTCGGAGCGGGCGTGCCAGGCGGCGAGCAGGCTGGCCTCCTTGGTCGGGTCCAGGCCGGGGGCACTGTCGCGGCGGTGCGGGGCGAGGTCGATGTCACCCGCGCCGGCCAGCCAGGCGGCGGTGTCGGCGATCGTGTCGGCCATCGGGCGGCAGCGCAGGCCGGCCCGCTCGGCCGCCGACGTGTCGGTGGCCCAGAGACCGGGGGCGGACGCGGTCGAGACCCACTGCGGCAGCTCGCTCCAGCCAGCCACGTCGTTGGAGTCCAGGAAGCTCTCGTCGACCCAGGTGAACGTGGCGTCCGAGCCGGTCGCGGTGCGGCACGTGGCGAACAGCTCGCCGTAGCTGATCTGGTCGGCCGGGCCGGTGGCCGGGTAGGCGCCGGTGACG
>JBBWZH010000786.1:0-6073 GCA_039648995.1 Mycobacteriales bacterium | reverse complement strand
GCGCGGGGCCTGCGGGCGTCCGGCCCACCGGTCAGGAGCGGGCCTCCTCCTGTACGGTCTGCCCGGCCTGCCGGGCATCCTGCGCCACGTCCCGCGCGGAGGACGTCGCCTGCTCCTGGACGGTGCCAGCGGCGTCGCTCGCGGTCGACTTCACCGACTCGACGGCCTGCTGCGCCGGCTCGCGCAGGTTGTCCTTGAGCTCGCCCGCCGCCTCGCGCACCACCGGCCCGGCCTTCTCCCGCACGGTGTCGACCACCGCCCCGGCGCCCTGCTGTTCCCGCTCGGTCGTCGGCAGCAGCGAGGACAGCAGCCAGCCCACGCCGAACGCGATCACGCCGGCCGCCAACGGGTTGCCCTCGGCCTGCCGGCGCACGGTCCGCGCGGTGGAACTGGCCGTGTCGCCAGCACTGCTCATCGCCGACGACGCGGTGTCGCCGACGCTCGACGCGGCGCCGCCGACCCCTGCGGCCACCGACGACAGGCCCTGTCCGGCGGTGGAGATGCCGTCCGAGGCGGTACCCATGACCTGCTCCCTGATCCGGCCGAGCCGGCCCCCGGCCCGCTCGGCCCGTCGCCGCACGACCTGCTTGGGGTTGACCTTCTCGGTCAGCACGTCCACGTCGGTCGTCATCTGCCGGCGGGTGTGCTCGATGTCCCGCCTCAGCTCGTCCGGGTCCGCGCCCATCGCACGTCCTCCTTCACTGTCTCCACGGTCCGCTGCGGGACGGGGTTGATCTGCCGGAGTTGGGCGCGGCCACGGGTGAGCAGCACCACCGCGCCGACGGCCAGCACCGCGGCGACGATCAGCGCGGCCCAGCCCAGGTCCATCACATTGCCCAGCGCGAACGTCAGCGCCAACGCCAGGAACGCCACGGTGAGGTGGCCCAGCACGCCGGCCCCGCCGAACATGCCGCCCGCCTTGCCGGCCTTCGTGGCCTCCTGCCGCAGTTCGGCCTTGGCCAACTCGAGTTCCTGCCGCAGCAGCGTCGACAGGTCGCCGGTCACCCGGCCGAGGAGGTCGCCGACCGAGCTGTCGTCAACGTCCGGCCGGTCGGTGCCGCCGGAGCGGACGCCGGCGTCGTGGCCATCGCCTGCGGTCACGGCGTCCGCCCCGGCGCCGCGCCCGTCGGGTACCCCGCCGTGCCGTAGCCGGGTTCCGGCTGGATCGGCGGGGCCGCCGGCGCCGGGTACCCGGACTGCACGGGCACCGCCGGCCGGCCGGTACCGGCGCCGTCCGGGCCGGACGGGCTGGCCGAGCCGGAGCGGCCGTCCGACCCGGACGGGCCGGCGGGACCGGAGGCGGTGTCGGGCTGCGCGCCGCGGCTGGCCTTCATCACCCGCCCCACCAGCACCCCGGCGACGGCCGCACCGGCCAGGAACGTGCCGGGCCGGCGGCGGGCATACGACCGGACCTCCTCGACCAGGTCACCGGGTTCCCGGTTCTCCAGGAACCGCGCGACATCCCGCACCCGCCCCGCCGCCTGGTGGGCGATCTCGGTCGCCGTGCCGGACTGCCCGCCCCGCTGGGCCATCTGCTCCAGTTCGTCGCCGAGCGCGCGCAGGCTGCCGGTGGCACGGTCCCGCTGCGCGACGGACTGCTCGCGCAGCTGGGTGCGGGCCTCCTGGGCGAGGTCGCGTGCCTGCCGGCTGGTCTCGGCGACGACCTCCCTGCCCTGCTCCTTGGTGGTCTGAGCGAGGTCGCCGCCGGCGCTCGCCGCGTGCTGGCCCACGGCGGCGGCCTGTTCGCGGGCCACCTCCGTCGTCCCGTTCCCCGCCGGCGGGGTGCCGGCGGTCTGGTATGTGTCCATCGGTAACTCCACTCCCGCCGCGCTGGTGCGCGGCTGCGTTCGCCGTACCCCACAAGGCCGGCGGAATAACGACTTCTCCGTCCCCCAGGCGGGTCACAACCGGCCCGGCCGGGCAGGTGCGAACGGCCCCATCCGGGGTACACCGCCGCCGTGAAGATCCCCCTCCCGCACGGGCCCCTGAGCACCTGGCTGGCCGCCGTCCTGCGCGGCGACGACAACCTGACCGGTTCGCCCGATCCCACCGGCGGCGGCCGTCCGGTCTGGTTGGACGACGACCTGCAGTTGGCGCTGTGGTGCTGCTACGAGTTGCACTACCGCGGTTTCGACGACGCGCCGGACGACCTGGAGTGGTCGCCCCGGGTGCTGGCGTTCCGGGCCGGGCTGGAGCGGCGGTGGCTGGCGGGCCTGCGCGAGCTGGCTGGCACGGTCGCCGTGCCGCCGCCGGACCAGGTGCCGCAGGCACTGCGCGCGCTGGTGGATGGCTGGGCTGGTCCAGACCTGTCCGGGTTCCTGCTGCGCTCGGCGGACCGGGCCCAGTTCGCCGAGTTCGTCACGCACCGCTCGGTGTACCAGCTCAAGGAGGCCGACCCGCACAGCTTCGGCATCCCCAGGCTGGACGGGCCGACCAAGGCCGCGCTGGTGGAGATCCAGGCTGACGAGTACGGCGGTGGCCGGCCCGAGCGGATGCACGCGGAGCTGTTCCGGGCGACCATGCGCGGCCTTGAGCTGGATGACGCGTACGGCCGGTACGTCCCCGAGGCGCCGGCGGTGACGCTGGCGCTGACCAACGTGATCTCCGTGTTCGCGCTGCACCGCCGCTGGCTGGGTGCGCTGCTGGGGCATCTGGCGGCGCTGGAGATGACCTCCACCGGCCCGAACCGCCGCTATGCCGGCGGCGCCCAGCGGCTCGGGCTGCCCGCGGACGCCCGCCGGTACTTCGAGGAGCACGTCGAGGCGGACGCGGTGCACGAGCAGGTCGCCGCGCACGACCTGTGCGGCAGCTTCGCGCTGCGGCACCCGGACGCGGTCGCTGACCTCATGTTCGGCGCGACCTGCTGCCTGGCGCTCGACGGCGCGTTCGCCGCACACCTGCTCGACCGCTGGCGGGCGGGCGAGTCCTCGCTCTATCCGGCCGCCCGTCGCCCGGTGCCGGCGGGATGACCGACCGGCCCGGCTACCTGCTGCCGATCCGGTGCGCGGACGGTGAGCCCATCGCCGAGCTGACCGGCTACCTGCGGACGGTGGCCGGCTGCTGCGACGTGATCGTCGTGGACGGTTCGGCGCCGCCGGTGTTCCAGCGCAACCACGCGGCCTGGCGCGGCTTCGCCCGGCACCTGCCGCCCGACCCACGCCTGGCCTACGGCAACGGCAAGGTGAACGGGGTGCTCACCGGGATGCGGGTGACCGCCGCCGCCCGCGTGGTCATCGCCGACGACGACGTCCGCTACGACCGGCGTTCGCTGGCCGCGGTCCTGGCCCTGCTCGACCGGGCCGACCTGGTGATCCCGCAGAACTACTTCGACCCGCTGCCCTGGCACGCCGCCTGGGACAGCGCCCGCAGCCTGATCAACCGCTCCCTCGGCGGCGACTACCCGGGCACGCTGGCGGTCCGCCGCGCGGCGTTCCACGGGGCCGGCTGCTACGACGGCGATGTGCTGTTCGAGAACCTGGAACTGGTCCGGACCATGCGGGCGGCCGGTGCCCGGGTCGTGGCCGCGCCGCACATCCTGGTGCCGCGCAGGCCACCGCGGCCGCGGCACTTCGCCCGGCAGCGCGTCCGGCAGGCGTACGACAGCCTGGCCCAGCCGGGCCGGCTCGCGGTCGAACTCGCCCTGCTGCCGGGCGTCCTGACCGCCGGCAGGCGTCGCCCGGCCGCCGTCGCAGCCGTGGCCGGCGTCGGCGTACTGCTCGCCGAGGCCGGTCGGCGCCGGGCCGGGGGCAGCGCGGTGTTCCCCGGCTGGCTGTCACTGCTGGCGCCGGCCTGGCTCGCCGAACGCTCGGTCTGCAGTTGGCTCGCGCTGGCCTGCCGGGCCCGCGGCGGCGTCCGGTACGCCGGCGGCCGGCTGCGGCGCGCCGCGACCAGCACCGCCGTCCTCCGCCGCCGGGCCCGGCGGCTCGGTCTGACCGCCGCCGGGCGCGCGGAACCCCGTCCGTACGTGGCTGCCGTCGCAGAAGGGCTTCACGGCTGACCGGCCGCACCGGCACAACGCGACCGTCGCGCGGTGGGGGTCGATGACCGTGCCGTCCTGGCCGGTGATCACGAAATCGCCCCGCAGGATCAACGGCCCGTCCTGGTACGGAGTGATCACCGCGCCGTGATCGTGATGGGGCATGCTCCCCGATTCCCCGCCGGCGGGTGCGTCACACCTGCGCCGTGCCCGGCGCCGCCGCGGAATGCCCGGCGTCACGACGACACCAGCGAGGCGGCGCCGGCCGCGATCAGCAAGCCGGTCAGCGCGGCCGCGGCGGCCCGGACCGGCCGGCCGGGTGCCTGGTCGCCCATCAGGTCGCGGCGGCCGGTGAACCAGACCAGCGGGACGAGCACCAGCGGCAGCGCGATGGTCAGCACCACCTGGCTCCACACCAGCACCGCGACCTCGGGCAGGCCGCTGGCGGCGACCGCGACGGCCGGGACGAGGCAGCAGATCCGGCGGGAGGTGTCCGAGCCGGGCAGCGCGGGCAGTAGCCGGCGAATCACGTCGGCGCCGACCATGCCACCGGTGACCGCCGAGGCCAGGCCGGCGGCGATCAGCGTGACCGCGAACAGTGCCGAGGTGGCCGCCCCGAACGTGGGCCCGGCCGAGTGGAGCGCGGTGGCCAGGCCACCGGCTGGCCCGGCCGCCGAGCCGGCAGCGACCGACATGATCGCGCAGTTCACCGCCAGCGCGACCGCGAGCGCGCCGGCCGTGCTGATCAGTGAGCCGCGTTGCAGCCGGGCCAGCTGATCCCGGTCCATGCCGCCGCGCCGCAGGTCCCGGGCCAGCGCCGAGTGCAGCAGCACGTTGTGCGGCATGACGACGGCGCCGACCAGGCCGACCGCCACCGGCAGGCCACCGGGCGGCAGCGGACCCGGGCGCAGGCCCGCGGTGGTGGCGCCCAGGCCGTGCCGGGCCAGGACGGTGAGGTAGACCGTGCCGACCAGAGCCAGGCAGGCGTACACGGCGCGCCGACCGGTGCCCGCCGGCGCGACCAGCACGGCCAGCACCATCGCGGCGGCGAGGGCCACCGACCCGGCCAGCGGCAGGCCGGTCAGCATCCGGACGCCGATTACCACGCCGAGGACCTCGACCACCTCGGTCACGGCCAGCGCCCCCAGCAGCGGCGGGAACACCAGCCGCCGCACCGGCCGGGGCAGCCGGCCGCGCAGCAGCGAGGCCAGGTCGTGGCCGCTGGCGAAGCCGAGCCGCGCGGACAGGTGCTGCAGGAACAGCGCCGCCGCCGTGGCCGCCGCCAGCACCCACACCAACCGGTAGCCGAACTGGGCGCCGGCGGCCACGTCGGTGCCCCAGTTGCCCGGGTCCACGTAGCCGGCGGCGACCAGCAGCGCCGGGCCCGCCGTCCGGGCGACGCTGGCACGAGCCGGCCACCCCGCCGCCAGCCGGGCCGGCGCCCGTGCCGGGGTCAGGACGGCCGCTGCAACCTCAGTCACGAGGCGCCCGCCGAGTGGGCATCGCAGGTGCCGTCTGGGGCGCCGCGGAGCGGAGCGAGGGGGGGCGCCGGGCTGGCATCGTCACGAGGCGCCCGCCGGAGTGGGCATCGCAGGTGCCGTCTGAGGTGCCGCGGAGCGGAGGGGGGCGTCATGGGTTCTCCCTGGGGACGGGGTGAGGCCGGCGCCGGAGGTCCGGCGCCGGCCGCGGCCAGCTCAGTCCAGGGCGTTCTTGACCTTGTTCACCACGTTCGCGACCCCCTGCGCGTGGGCCGCGCCGCCGGTGCCGGGCTTGCCCTTGCCCTGGCTGCCGTCGTAGGTGGCGAACAGCTTCGGGTCCGGCGGCGGCAGCAGGCCGATGTCGCCGCTGGGAACGGGCTCGGCCTGGAAGATGATCTCCTGCTCGTCCACCAGCGTGGTGCCGCGGGCCCAGCGCCCCTCCGCCGCTAGGCTGTCCACGTCGAAGCTCCAGTACGTGTGGTCCTGGACCTGGTCCTCCTCCTCGAAGTTCGAGTCCTCGATGAGGTCGGCCAGGCCGTCCTCCTGCAGCTGCTGGATGCCGAGCAGCCACTGCTGCTGGTGCCAGGTGTCGCGGGCCAGGTTGAACTTCAGCATCGCC
>JBBWZH010000772.1:0-4475 GCA_039648995.1 Mycobacteriales bacterium | reverse complement strand
GTACTGGACGACCCCGCGGCGGCGCAGCGCCCGCCACTGGCGGTGACCGTGCCGGGTGACGTCCTCGCCGTCGATCACGACCCGGCCCGACGAGGCACGGACGAGGCCGACGACAGCGCGGGCCAGCGTCGACTTGCCCGAGCCGGTCTCGCCGATCACGCCGACGGTCTCGCCCCGGGCCACCGACAACCCGGCCCCGCGCAGCACCTGCCGCCGGCGCCGGCCCAGCCCGTAGTGGACGTCGAGGCCGGTGATCTCAAGGATGCGGTCAGCGGACACCGTCCACCTCCGGGGAGTCGAGGAACCGCTCCAGCCCGTACTCCTCGTGCCCGGCGATCAGCAGCCGGGTGTAGTCGTGCCGCGGCTCGTACAGCACCCGCGCGGTCGGCCCGTGCTCGACCACCTCGCCGGCGTGCATGACGAGCACCTCGTCGCACAGCTGCGCGACGACGGCGAGGTCGTGGGAGACCACGACCAGCGCGAGCCCGGTCCGCTCCCGCAGGTCGGCCAGCAGATCGAGGATCTCGGCCTGCACGGTCACGTCCAGCGCGGTGGTCGCCTCGTCGGCGATGAGCACCTTCGGGTCGGCGGCGATCGCCGCCGCGATGAGGACCCGCTGCAGCATGCCGCCGGACAGCTCGAACGGGTACTGGTCGTACACCAGCGCGGGCTGGCGCAGGTGGACCGCGGCGAGCAGCTCCAGCGCCCGGTGCCGCGCCGCCCGCCGGCCGAGGCCCAGCTTGACCAGGATGACCTCGGCGATCTGCGCGCCGACCCGGATCGACGGGTTGAGGTAGGAGGCGGGGTCCTGGAAGACCGCGCTGACGGTCCCGCCGCGCAGCCCGACCCACTGCGCCGGGGTGAGCGCCGCGATGTCCCGGCCGGTGATCTCGATCGAGCCGCCGGACACCGCGAAGTGCGCCGGCAGGATGCCCAGCGCGGCCCGGCAGGTGAGCGTCTTGCCGCTGCCGGACTCCCCCACGATGCCCACGACTTTGCCCGGCGTGAGCTCGAACGAGACGCCACGCACGATCATCCGGTCGTTGACCTCGTCCCGGATCCGCAGGTCGCGCACGGCCAGCACGGCCTCGCTCGCGGCGCCGGTCACCGGTGTGGTCCGGACCGCGGTCTCGGAGACGGTCGTCATCGCCCCTCACCTTCAGCGAGCACACGGTTGGCGCGCGCCCGGCCGGAGTTCAGCAGCGCCCGGCCCTCCTGGCCGGAGACGTCCCGGATCGCGTCGGCGAGCAGGTTGCAGCCCCACACGGTCGCGACGATGAGCAGGACCGGGGCGATCGGTGCGTACGGCTGGAAGTCGAGGTAGCCGAGGTCGGAGGCGAGCAGCCCGCCCCAGGTCGGCGCGGGCGGCTGCACGCCGATGCCGAGGAACGTGAGGCTGGACACGACGATGAAGCCGACCCCGATGGTGTGGGCCAGGGCCACCGCGACGGGCGGCAGGACCTTCGCCCAGACGTGCCGCCGCACGATCCAGCCGGTGGACGCGCCGGAGATCATCGCCGCCTCGACGTACTGCGACCGGGCCACCGGCAGCGTCGCGGCCCGCGCCACCCGGTAGAACAGCGGCGAGACGAGTACGCCCACGGTGAACATGGCCTGCGTGATGCCGTTGCCGAGCAGCGCGGTGACCGAGACCGCGAAGATCAGGAACGGCAGGGCCACGAGCGTGTCCGCCAGCCGCAGCGTCAGCCACTCGAACACGCGGCTGAGATACACCGACAGCACCCCCGGGATCGTGCCGAGCACCAGCGCGATCAGCGCGACCTCGACCGAGCCCAGCACGCTGACCCGGGACCCGGCGAGCAGCCGGCTGAACACGTCCCGGCCGAGGTAGTCGGTGCCCAGCCAGTGCCGCCCGGAGACCCCGGCGAGGGTGTCCGCGCCGCCGGCCAGCGGGTCCTGCGGAGCGAGCACCGAACCGAGCGCGGCCAGCAGCGCGATCAGGACGAGGATGCCCACGGCCACCCGGGCCGACCGCAGCCGCAACACCTGGCGGACCACCTCACACCCCCCGCTGCGAGGCCGGCGCGACCCGGCCCAGCACGACGTTGACGATCAGGTTGAAGGCGACCACCAGCACGATCGAGACCACCAGCACGCCCTGCACGGCCGGCACGTCGCCACGCTGCGCCGAGTCGTTGGCGAACCGCCCGAACCCCTGCAGGCCGAACACCCACTCGGTCACCACCGAGCCACCGATGAGCACCGGGAACCGGAGGCCGAGCACGGTTAGCGCCGGGCCGGCGCCGTTGCGCAGCACGTGCCGGAAGAAGATCCGCCGCGGGCTGAGCCCGCGCACGACCGCCCCGGTCACGTAGTTCTCCCGGTACGCGGCGATCAGGCCGGCCCGCAACTGCCGGGCGACGTCGGAGACGGTGTCGAAGCTCAGCGCCAGCGCGGGCAGCGTGATGTGCGCCAGCCACGGCCCGACTCCCGCCGCCGCCGGCACGTAGCCGCCGGACGGGAACCAGCGCAGCCCCACCGCGAAGACCTCCACCAGCAGGATGCCGACCACGAACGGCGGCATCACCGAGATCACCGTCGTGAACCCGGTGATGCCACGGTCGATCCAGGTCGTGTGCCGCAGCGCGGCCAGCGTGCCCAGGCCGAAGCCGAGGACCACGCCGATCAGAAGCGCGAGCCCGGCCACCGACAGGCTGATCGCCAGCCCGTCCCGGATCAGCTCCGAGATGCTCGCGCCGTTGGCCCAGCTGTCCCCGAGCCGGCCGTGCAGCACCCCGTCCAACCAGGTCCAGTACTGGGCCAGGAACGGCCGGTCCAGCCCCCACTCGTGCTCGATGTTGTGGATTGCCGCGGGCGTCGCGTCCTCACCGAGCTGGATCCGGGCCGGGCTGAGCCCGCTCAGGGCGCGCAGCGAGAACGTCACGAACGTCGCCACCACGAACACCGGCACGAAGATCGCGACCGAGCGGGCGGCGATGGCCGCGGTACGGCCGGCGACGCGCCGGGCCCGGGCCGTCGCAACGCCGGCGCGTCGAACGTAGGTGAACGGGTGGTCGGCCACGGTCACCGCCATGCGGTTACCTCCTCTCCGCGGGTCGGGGTCCTCAGCCGGTGATGGTCACGCCGGTCCAGTCGACGTGGCCGGGGTTCTTCGGCAGGGCCGAGATCGACCTGCTCTTGGCGAAGAGGTTGGGCGCGGAGTACGTGAAGACCAGCGCCTTGCTCTGCAGCCCGGCCCGGGTGGCCGCCTGCAGGACCTGCGGGTAGTCCGGCGCGTCCAGCGGGGTCTGCCGGACCTTGGCGAGCGCCGCCTCGAAGCCGGCCGGCTCGTACGGCGTGCTCAGGTTCAGCGGGCCGTTGGGCCCGAAGTGCGCGGTCAGCGTCTGGGCGGCCGAGTCGCGGCCGGTCGTGCCGTACAGGGAGATCGTCAGGTCCTTGGCGAAGAACGGGGTGGCCCAGTTCTTGTCGACCTTGATGTGCAGGGTGATCCCGACCGCCGCGAGCTGCGACTGGACGATCTCCGCCGCCGGGTCGGCGGTCGAGATCACCAGGTCCAGCGAGATCTGGCCGGCGGTGTAGCCGGCCTCGGCCAGCAGTTGCTTCGACCTGGCCGGGTCGTACGGGTAGAGGTCTGCCGACTGCGGGTCGTAGGCGACATAGCCCGGCGGGAACGGCTGGTCGGTCGCCTGGCCGTAGCCGAAGCCGAGCTTGTCGACGAACTCCTGGCGGTTGACCGCGGACCGGACCGCGTCGACCACCTTCGGGTTGGTGAACGGGGCCTTGTTGATGTTGAGGCTGATGTTGCTGGCGTTGAAGCCGGGCTGGGTGAACAGGTCGAGGCCGGCCGCCTTGGCCGCCTTCGCCTGGCTCGCCGGCAGGTCGGCGAAGTTGTAGGTGCCGGTCCGCAGGCCGGAGACCACGGTGGCCGGGTCGGGCGCCGAGATCAGCTGCACGCTGTCGATGTGGATGTCCTTGGCGTCCCAGTAGGCCGGGTTCTTCTTCAGGACGGCCTTGCTGCCGGGAATCAGCTGCGTCACGACGAACGGCCCGGCGCCGACGGGGTTGCGGTCCAGCTTCGCCGGGTCGGCCGCGGCGGCCGGGCTCGCGATCTGCAGCACGCGCTCGCCGACCAGCAGGGGGATCTGGTAGTCGACCTGGGTCAGGTGCACCGCCACGTCCAGCTCGCCGGTCGTGGTGACCGACTTGATCGAGGTCAGGTCACCGAACAGCGCCGAGTTCTTCTGCGTCTTGGCCCGCTCGATGGCGGCCTTGACCGCCGCGGCGTTCACCGGCGTGCCGTCGCTGAAGGTCAGGTTCGGGCGGAGGTGGAAGGTGACCTCGTCGCCGGTCTTGTTGTAGTCCCAGCTCTGCGCCAGGTCCGGGACGGCCTTGCCGGCCGCGTCCGTGCGGGTCAGCGACGCGTACACCAGCGCCAGCTCGCGGAACTGCGCGCCGCTGCCGCCGACCACCGGGTCCCAGTGCGTCGGGAAGTA
>JBBWZH010000766.1:0-11838 GCA_039648995.1 Mycobacteriales bacterium | reverse complement strand
GGTCCAGGTCGACGATCACCGGCGCGTGGTCGCTGGGGCCGGTGCCCTTGCGGGCATGCCGGTCCACCCAGGCGGCCCGCACCCGGTCGGCGACGGCCGCGGTGGCGAGCACGAGGTCGATGCGCATGCCGAGGTCCTGGTGGAACATGCCGGCCCGGTAGTCCCAGTACGTGAACACCCGCTCGGACGGCCACCGGTCCCGGACCACGTCGTGCAGGCCGAGCGTGAGCAGATCGGTCAGGGCCGCCCGCTCCGGCCCGGTCACGTGCGTCTGCCCGACGTAGGCGCCCGGGTCGAACACGTCGGCGTCGGCCGGCGCGATGTTCATGTCCCCGCAGACGACCGCCCCGTCCGCGCCGCCGCCCGGGCCGGCCGCGACCACGTCCCGCAGCGCCGCCAACCAGGCCAGCTTGTAGCGGTAGTGGTCAGAGCCGGGCACCCGCCCGTTCGGCACGTAGACCGAGTGCACCCGCACCCCGCCACAGGTCGCCGCCACCGCGCGCGCTTCCGGGTGCGGGAAGCCGGGCGCGCCGGCGAGCCCGACCGTGACGTCGTCCAGCCCGACCCGGGACAGGATCGCGACCCCGTTCCACTGGGTCTCGCCGTGCAGCGCCATCGCGTACCCCCGGCCGGCGAGCTCCGCGCCGAGCAGTTCGGTGAACGCCTCGTCGCCGAGTTTCGTCTCCTGCAGGCACACCACGTCCGGCTGCCGCTGGTCCAGCCACGGCAGCAGCCGGGGCATCCGCTGCCGCACCGAGTTCACATTCCACGTCGCCACCCGCATCCGTCACACGGTATCCGGCTCCCGCCCCGGCCGTACCGGGTGCCGCCGCGGCTCCGCCGACCGGCGCCGTCCTGGTGCCCGCCGGCTCAGGTGCTGGCGGTGGCGACGTCCGGCTCGGCGGTCGCGTGCCGGTCGGCCGGCGGGGCGGGCCGGCGCAGCAGCACCGGCACGACGAGCGCCGCGGCGAGCGCGGTGCAGCCGGCGACCGCGGTCGTCAGGTTCAGGCCGCCGGCGAAGGCGGCGTGGATCGCCCGGCCGAGGTCAGCCCGCCCGGCCGGCGGGGTCTGCCCGAGCACCGCCTGGGCCTGCCCGGAGGCGATCGCGTCGGCGGCGGGGACCCCGGGCAGGCGGTCGGCGATGCGGTTGGCGAACAGCACACCGAACACGGCGATCCCGAACGCGAACCCGAGCTGGCGGAAGGTCGTCACCGCGCCGGCGGCCGTCCCGGCCCGGGCCGGCGGCACCGTACTCAGCGCGGCCGAGCTGAGCGGCGGCAGCGCGAGGCCGACCCCGACGCCGACGATCACCAGGCCGGGCAGCAGCGCCCAGCGGCCGGACCCGGCATCGAGCATCGACTCGGCCAGGTCGCCGACGCCGACCAGGGCCAGGCCGGCGGTGATGGTGAGCCGGGGCGGCACGTCGCCGAGCAGCCGGCCGCCCGCGCCGGCGGTCAGGAACGCGGCGGCGGCCAGCGGCACCAGCGCCAGGCCGGCGCCGACCGGCCCGAAGCCGAGCACGCTCTGCAGCCACAGCGAGGTGTAGCCGAGGTAGCCGAACGCGCAGGCGCTGAGCAGGGCGCCGGCGAGCATGACGCCGGTGAACGCGGGGTTGCGCAGGAGCGCGAGTTCCAGCATCGGCTGTCGGGTGCGGTGTTGCAGCAGCACGAACGCGATCAGCGCGGCCGCGGCGACGGCGAACAGCGTCAGCGTCAGGGCGGCCGTCCAGCCGGTGTCGCCGCCCCGGATCAGTGCCCAGGTCAGCGCGCCGGCGGCGATCGCGAAGCTGACCATGCCTGGCAGGTCGATCCGGCCGGCCGCCGGCGCCCGCGACTCGACCAGCACCCGCGCCGCGAGCGCCACCGCGACCACGCTGACCGGCAGGTTGACCAGGAAGATCCAGCGCCAGCTGAAGTTCTCGGTGAGCAGGCCACCGAGGATCGGCCCGATCGCCGACGCGGCGCCGTTCACCGCGCCCCAACTGCCGAACGCGATCGCCCGGTCCGGGCCGCGGTAGGTGACGCCGAGCAGGGCCAGGGTGGTGGCGAACATCGCCGCGCCGCCGATGCCCTGCACCGCCCGGGCGGCGATCAGCGTCGCCGGGCTGGGCGCGAGGGCGCACCCGAGCGAGGCGAGCGCGAAGACGACCAGGCCGATCAGGTAGATCCGTTTGCGGCCGGACCGGTCGGCCAGCGTCCCGCAGCCGAGCAGCAGGGCGGCCAGGGCCAGCGCGTAGACGTCCATCACCCACTGCAGGTCGCTGAGCGAGGCCGAGAGGTCATGCGCCATGTCCGGCAGCGCGACGGTCACGATGGTGACGTCGACCAGCAGCATGAACGTGCCCAGGCTGATCGCCACCAGTGGCAGCCACTTGCGCATCGGGGTCTCCTGTCTGATCCGGTTCGCCTCTCCACCCTGACCCACGCCGCCCTGGATGTCGGTCCGGACGGCCGGGTGCGGCGGATCCCGACGTCGGCCTAGCCTGGCCAGGTGGAATCCGACACGCGATCGGCGGCTACCGGCGAGCTGGACCCGGTGGACCGGGGGCTGCTGCACGCCCTCCAGGTCGACCCCAGGCTGCCGTTCAACCGGATCGCCGAGGTGCTCGGCGTCTCTGACCAGACCGTGGCCCGCCGCTACCGCAGGCTGCGGGCCGACGGCGTGCTGCGGGTGGTGGCGCTGCCGAACCCCTGGCAGATCGGTCACTCCCCGTGGTTCATCCGGCTGCAGTGCGTCCCGGACGCGGCGGCCGGGATCGCCGAGGCGCTGGCCCGGCGCCCGGACACCGGCTGGGTGCACCTGCTGTCCGGCGGCGCCGAGATCGACTGCACGGTGCTGCCCCGCGACCCCGACCCCGAGGAGCTGCTGTTGCAGCGCCTGGCCCGGACCAGCCGGGTGGTCGCGGTGTCCGCGCACGCGATGCTGTGGATCTTCGCCGGCAGCCGGGGCAACGTGCTGGGCCCGGTGCTGGACGAGCAGCAACTCGCCGCGCTGCGCCCCGCGCCGGCCGAGTGGCCCGACGAACGCTCGAACCCGCTGCAACCCGTCGACCGGGCGCTGCTCGACGTCCTCGGCCGCGACGCCCGCGCCCCACTCGCCGAGCTGGCCAGGGCCACCGGATGGTCGGAGTCGGCGGTCCGGCGCCGGCTGGAGTGGCTGCGCCGCAGCGGCGCGCTGTTCTTCGAGGTCGACGTCGACCCCGCGGTGATCGGTCTGCACACCGAGGCCCGGCTCTGGATCACCGCCGCGCCGGCCCGGCTGGCCTCGGTCGGCGAGGCGATCTCCTACCACCCCGAGGTGCCCTTCGTGGCGGCCACCACCGGCGCGACCAACCTGGTCGCCTCGGTCTACTGCCGCGACCCGGGCGCGCTCTACCACTACCTCACCCAACGCCTCGGGACGCTGGAGGGCGTCCAGCACGTCGAGACCTCACCGATCGTCCGCACCTTGAAACGCGCCGGCCACCCCGTCCAGCCGCGCTGACCGCCGGCACGGCCCGGCGCGGGAGCCGTGGCGGCCGGGGTAGCTGGCCGTCCTGTCCGCGCGGGTGAGTCCGGTGTCGAGTCGTGCCAGTTTTCTGGTGAGTTCCGCCAGGTCATCCAGGGCGTGCCGGCGCCGGAGGCGAACGAACTGCCGCCGGGTCAGTGGTACGAGGTCGGGCGGCAGCAGCTCCGCCGCCGGTAGTCGCGCGTCGTCCGTCAGTACCGGGACCACGCGAATATCCCGCGCGAATGCCTCGGCGAGCTCCCGACGCACCCAGTCCGCCGGTGCGTCGATGAGCCGCTGGCCCGACTCGCCGGTCGCGGTCAGCCACCGCGGACCGATGAGGGCAAGCACGAGGCTCGACGCCCGGAGTTGGTCGAACAGGATCTCCTCGAAGTCATCTCCAGGGCCCAGGGATGTGCTGTCGAGGAAGACGCCGGATTCGCCGAACCGCGCGGACAGCGCGAGGTAGATCAGCGTCGCCCACATCTGACTGTCCGCGCCCCGATAGTTGATGAAGACGCCGTGAGCCACTGGTGGTCCTTCCCGTCGGCAAGGGAACTGATGCCGAGCCTGCCGAACGGGAGTTGCAGCCGACTCGTCCGGGTGATGGCCGGTTGTGCTGGTCAGGGCGCTGCAAGGAAACTGCAACAGACGGCGGTCGGCGAGGGCGGATGCTGCACCCTCGGAGAAAGGGGGTCGCCGTGGAAATCCGGGTACTCGGTCTGGTCGAGTTGTACGGGGACGGCCCGCAGGTCAAGTTCGGCTCGAAGATGGAACGTTGCCTGTTCGCGGGATTGGTCATGGACCTCGGCCGCCACGTACCGAGAGAGGAATTGATCCGCCGGGTCTGGGGTGACGACACGCCGGACAAAGTCGGTACCGCTCTCAATACGCTCGTCTCCAGACTGCGGAAACGGCTCGCCGAGGCGAATGGGCCGGACGCGGCCCGGCTTGTCGGCCGGGAGCGGTCGTACGCCCTGCTGGTCGACCCGCAAACAGTTGATCTCTACCGGTTCCGGAAGCTCGCCGCGGAAGCCGCTGTCGGCCGTACCGGAGCCGCGGCCATGGCGTCGTTGCGGCAGGCGGTGGAGCTATGGCGCGGCGAGCCGCTCGGCGGCCTGAGCACCGACTGGATCGTGAACATGCGGCGCAGCCTGCGCGACGAGTACCTGCAGGCCTACGTGCGTCTGGTTGACGGGGAGCTCGCCCTCGGCCAGCACCAGCAGTTGGTCGCCGAGCTGTCCGAGCAGGTCGCCCGCAACCCGCTGGCCGAGCCGTTGATCGCCCGGCTGATGATCGCCCACTGCCGCTGCGAGAACCAGGCCGCGGCGCTCATCTGCTACGAGGAGGCCAGGCAGCGGATCTCGCACGAGCTCGGCGCGGACCCGACACCGACCCTGCGGGCGCTGCACCAGCAGATCCTCAGCCGTCACCCGGCCGCGCTGGCCGCCGAACCGGTGACGGTCGAGCTTTCGGCCGCCGGGCAGCCGGACGACCGACCGGGCGGTCGGGCGGCCACCGGCGGCCAGCCGCCGGTCGCCCCGGCACCGCACCGGCCAGCGGCCGCGAACGCCCTGCCCGCGAGCACGCCGGCGATGCCCACCCGGCACCGGACCCCCCCGCCACCGACCACCCCGCCACCGGCCACCCAGCCACGGGCGGCGGCATGGCGCAGGCCGACGCGCTCGGCGCCGGTCGTCGGCGTGCTGGTCGTCCTGCTGACCGTCGGTGTCGGCGGCTCGGCGGCGCCCGCGGTGCTGCTCGGACCGTGCCCGCACCCGGCGCAGTTGTCGGTCACCGCCAGCCCGGACATCGCGCCGAGCCTCGGTGCCGCCGTGGACCAGTTCGAGGAGCAGGCCCGGGCCGCGGACGGCTGCCGGCTGGCCGACGTGACGCTGTCGCCGGTGCAGAGCGCCCAGACCCGCAACGCGTTGGGGGAAGGCTGGCGGGAGGTCGACTTCCGGGTCGCGCCCGAACCGGACGTATGGGTGCCGGACTCGATCATGGACGCGTGGCAGGTCACCGCGCAGCTGCAGGCGCGTGGGCTGACCGCGCCCCGGCTGACCGTCGCCGGCCCGCTGGCCCACTCTCCTGTCGTGCTGGCCGTCGGGCGGGAGCAGGAGCGGCAGCTCGGTGGGGACGGGCACTACCGGTGGTCGGATCTGGTGGCCTCGGGCGGACGTCCGATCGGCCGGCCCAGCCCGACGTCGTCCGGCGTCGGCCTGGCCGCGACCGCCGCGCTCTACCGGGCGGCGCTGGGGGGTGCGGTGCTCGACGAGCCGGCGCTGGCGGCCAAGGACGCGCTGCCGAAGCTGCGGCAGGTGGAGCGGCGGCTCGTGGGCGACGACGACTCCGGTGACAGCGCCCTCTGCCCGGCGCGCGGGCCCGCGGTCCCGCCGTTGGGCGAGTTCCTCACCTCGGAGAAGTTCGTCGTCGACTACGACACCGGCTCGGCGCCGTCGGACGGCTGCGGGTCGAGCGAACCGCCGCACCCGGACCTTGTCTCGCTGTACGCGACCGACGGGACGCCGTTCCTCGACTTCCCGTTCGTCCGGGTCGACCGGCCCGGCCGGGCCCGCAGCCTCCCGCGGGAGCGGCTGATCGGCGAGCTGTACGACTTCCTCACCACTCCGGCGGCTGTCCAGCTGTTCCTGCACAGCGGCTTCCGGGACGTCGAGGACAACGTCGACAGCGCGATCCTGCCGACGGAGAAGCCGCTGCCGCAGGCGCCGCCGGCCCCGGCCGCGATGACCGCCCTGCTCGCGGCCTGGGCACAGGCCCGGCGACCGGCCAACGTGGTGCTCGCCGTGGACACCTCGGCCGCGATGGCCACCCCGTTCAGCCACGTCGGCGGCACCCAGCTGAGCGCGGTCACCGACGCGCTGGACCTCTCGCTACTACACATCGGCTCGCAGGATCGGATCGGCCTGTGGCAGGTCGCCGGGCCGGCGGGGCCGCGCCAACTCGTCCCGCTCGGCCCTGCCGGCAGCGCCACGGCCGCGACCTCACGCGCCGCCGCGGTGCGCGGGCAGCTCGCCGGGCTGCGGCCCGGCGGGCCGGCACCGCGCCTGTCCGACGCCGTCCAGACCGGTGTCACCGCGCTGCGGCGGCTGGACGACGCGGCGGGCTGGGACGCCGCCGACGCCATCGTGCTGGTCATCGGCGGCGGTGGCGAGCTGGCCGGCGGGGCCGCTCCGGCACTGTCCGCCGGCGGACCCACGCAGGTCTTCGTCGTCGGCTTCAGCGATCCGGTCTGCCAGTCCCGCGCGGTGGCCGAGCTGACCCGGACCACCGGCGGCACCTGCTACCCGATACATGCCGCCGTGGACGTCAGCCGCGCCATCGACCGGATCGCCGCACGACTGTGGGGGGACTGACCATGAACCGGCGCCACATCGGCTGGTACGTCGCCGCGATGACGGTCATCGCCACCGTCTGGGTCGTACCTGCGGTGTACGCCAGGCCGGCCCAGCGGCCGAGCGACAGCGAAGGCCCGATCACCTTCGTGGACGGCACCGACACCAGCCGCGGCGGGCAGATGGCGCAGCTGGTGAAGCGGTGGAACGAGGGACACCTGCCCAACGAGCAGGTCGACTTCGTGCAGCTCGCCACGACGACCGACGAGCAGCGCGCCCAGGAGGTCGCGTGGGCGCAGGACGCCGCCGCGCACCCGGGGCCCGCGCAGCGCTGCCCGGACGTATTCACGATGGACGTGCTGTGGACCGCGGAGTTCGCCCGGGCCGGCTACGTCGAGGCGCTCGACCCGGCCGAGTTCGACGTCGCCGGCGATCTCCCGGCGCCGGTGCGGTCCGCGACGTACGACGGCAAGCTCTGGGCGATCCCCTTGCGGACCGACGTCGGCCTGCTCTACTACCGCAAGGACGTGCTGGCGGGTGCCGGTGCCGCCGCACCGACGACGTGGGCTGAGCTGGTCCGCCAGGCCCGGACGATCGCGCCCCGGTACGGCATGGCCGGCTACATCGGCCAGCTACGGTCCTACGAGGGGCTGACCGTCAACGTGCTGGAAGCGATGTGGGGCCAGGGCGGGGACGTGCTGTCGCCGTCCGGCGAGGTGACGGTCACGTCACCGGCCGCCCGCGCCGGCATCGCCCTGCTGGCCGACGGCCTCACGTCCGGCTGGATCCCCCGCGCCTCGCTGGACTACAACGAGGAGCTCAGCCGCGACGCGTTCGAGGAAGGACATGCGCTGTTCCTCCGCAACTGGCCGTACGTGCTGCAGATCCTCGACTCGCCCGGCTCACCGGTCGCGAAGCGGGTGGGGGTCGCTCCGCTGCCCGGCCCGAGCGCGCTCGGTGGCTGGAACCTCGGGATTTCCCGGTGCTCCCGCAGCCAGGCGACCGCCAAGGAGTTCATCAAGTTCCTGGTCGACAACGAGAACCAGCGGATCCTGCTGGACCGGGCCGGCTACGCCCCGGTCCGGGCGGCCCTCTACACCGACGCCGAACTGCGCCACGCCCACCCGTACCTGGACGCCATCCGGCAGAGCCTGACCGACGCCCGTACCCGGCCGGTCACCCCCTACTACCGGGAGATGACGGCGGCCATCCAGAGCCTGCTGCACGCGGCACTCGCCAACCCGAAGAAGCTGGACGCCGCGTTGACCGCCCTCGACGCCGACCTCCGCGCCGCCACCACCGGCCGCTGATCCACAGCGCCGGCCGGTGTTCGGGCTTCGTCCCAGTGGTGCGCCCGATCAGGTCGGACGGTGGCATACCGCCGGTCTGGCTGTTCTGGCTGGTCGGCGCAGACCGGCCGAAGCGGTCACGGAACGCCGTATGGTGTGCGAATGCCGTCACCCGTCGCGCAGCGAATGCGGGCCGCGCTGGTGCCCGTCGCGATCGCGCTGGCGCTCGTCGCTGGCTGCGGCGGACCGTCCGTACCGGCGGCCACCGGCTCGCCGCGGGCCGTGGAGCCGGTGGCGCCGTGCGTGACGGCGGACGAACAGCGCGCCGATGGCCTGCGGCTGGCGGTTGCCGGCAGCGCCACCGCGGACGCGCTGGTGCTCGGTTCCGGGAGCACCGGTCTGGTGCTGGCGAACCAGAGCGACACGGACCTGTGTGACTGGAAGCCGCTCGCCGACGAGTGGTCGCAGCGCGGCTACCGGGTACTGATCTTCAACTACTCCTCCCGGCCGCCGGACCAGGACGTGCTCGCCGCGGTCGCCGAACTGCGCCGGCGGGGGTCGGGCCGGGTCTTCCTGATCGGCGCGTCGATGGGCGGCACCGCCGTGCTGGCCGCCGCGGTCAAGGCGCGGCCGCCGGTTGCCGGCGTGATCAGCCTCTCCGGCCCGGCCGCGTTCGCCGGGGTGGACGCGGGCACGGCCGTGCGGACGCTGACCGTCCCGGTCCTGTTCCTGGTTGGCGAGCAGGACGAACCATTCGCCGGCGACGCGAAGACCCTCTACGCCGCCTGCCCCGCGAAGGACAAGAAGCTGGAGCTCCTGCCGACCGCCGCCCACGGGACCGCCCTGATCGACGAACGGATCGACGGCCGGATCCAGACCTTCCTCACCCGGCACTGACCCGGCCGCCGCGCGGCGCCGTCGGCACCGGGGCGGCGCCGCCCCGGCCAACCGCGCGGGCTGGTCTAGGTGTCGAGCAGGCCGGCGTCGTGGGCCAGGATGGCCGCCTGGGTGCGGTTGGCGAGGCCGAGTTTGGTCAGCATCCGGGATACATAGGTCTTCACGGTCGCCTCGCTCATGTGCAGCGCGTGGGCGGCGTCCGCATTGGACAGTCCCGTGCCGACGAGGACGAGTACGTCACGTTCGCGTTCGGACAGTGCGTCGAGCCGGCTGCGGGCCTGGTCGCGACGCTTGTCGTCGTGGCGGTCGACATATTCGGCGATGAGCCGGCGGGTCACCGCGGGGGACAGCATTTCGGATCCGTCGATGACCGCGCGGACCGCGGCGACGATCTGGCGCGGCGGGGTGTCTTTGAGCAGGAAGCCGCTGGCGCCGGCCTGCAGCGCGGCGAAAACGTACTCGTCGAGGTGGAATGTCGTCAGTATCGCGACCTTCGGCGGGTCCGGGCGGGCGAGGATGGTCCGGGCCGCGGTCAGCCCGTCGACGCGGGGCATGCGGATGTCCATGAGCACCACGTCGGGCCGCAGTTGGTTGACCGCGGCGAGGGCGGCGGCGCCGTCGGAGGCTTCGCCGACGACGTCGATGTCGCCGGCGGACTCGAGCACGGTGCGCAGCCCGAAGCGGACGAGTTCCTCGTCGTCGACGAGCAGTACCCGGATCGTTCGCGCGGTCATGCGGCAGCCTCCCAGACAGCGCGAGTGAACCCGACGGGCACGCTCACGAGGCGGCCACCGCGGTGAGCATCGCAGGGAGCGCCAGCGACCGAGGAGCGGAGCTGAGGGGGACGCCGGGAAGCACGGTCACGCCGGCAGCACCGCTTCCACCGCGAACCCGCCGTCGAGGCGCGGCTCGGCACGCAGGTCGCCGCCGACCGCGCGGACCCGCTCGCGCAGGCCGACCAGGCCGTGCCCGCCGCTGGGCATCGCGGTGGGCGGTCGGGTCGGGCGCCGGTTGACGACGGCGACGGCCAGCTGGGCCGGTAGGTAGTCGAGGGTGATCGAGACGGCCCCGCCCGGGGCGTGTTTGCCGGCGTTCGTCAACGCCTCCTGGACCACCCGGTAGGCGGCTCGTTCGACGGTCGGGTCGAGTGGGCGGGGTTCGCCGCGACGAGCCAGGGCCACCTGCACGCCCGCGCCGAGGGAGCCGGCGAGCAGGTCGTCGAGGTCGGCCAGGCTCGGCTGCGGGGCCAGCGGCGCCGGGTTCACGTCGTCCTCGGTCCGCAGCAGGCCGACGACCTGCCGCAACTCCTCCAGCGCGCGCCGGCCGGCGTCCTGCACCTGGCCGGCGAGCAGCGTCACCTTCGCGGCGTCGGCGCTGGCCATCTCGATCGCTCCGGCCTGCAGGACCATGAGGCTGACGCGGTGGCCGACGACGTCGTGCATCTCCTGCGCGATCCGGGCCCGTTCGGACAGCACCGCCTCGCGGGAACGCAGGTGCTGCTCGCTCTCCGCGCGTTCGGCCCGTTCGACCAGCGCCGTCAGCAGCTCGGCGCGGGTGCGGACCAACGCGCCGACCGCGGCGGGCAGCATGACGAAGACGCCGACGGCCGTGAGGTGCCCGGCGACCGTCGATATGGAGGTCAGCTGCCAGGGGCGGAGCCCAGCCAGCGCCAGCGCCGCGACGGCGGTCCACCGCACCCGGCCGGGCGGCTGGTAGCGGCCCACCGCATAGCCGGCGAACGGCAGCCCCGCGGACACGTCGGCTCTGCTGAGGCCGGCGAGCGCCACGGCCGCCGCGAACAGCAGCGGCCGCCGCCGCCGGACGAGCAACGCGGCGAGGCCGGCGGCCAGCGCGGTCGCGGCCCACAGCAGGTGCAACCCGGGCGGAGCGTCGACCAGGGCCGAGGCGATGAGGTCAGCGGCGGACAGCGCCACGGCGATGGCCGTGTTCAGGATCGCGCCGCGGTGGCCACGCCACCATCTCCGCCGACTCACCCCCGCAGCGTACGAACTGCGGCGCCGGCGCAGGTCAGCCGAACGTGGATCGGCCTGTCCACTTTCGATGACAGCACCGACCGCCTTCGGCCGACCCGGCCGCCCGCGGCAGCCGGGACTGTGGTGCCAACGACGCAACCACCGGCAGCGAAGGACCCACGATGATCACCGTCAGCGGACTGACCAAGCGGTACGACCGGCGCACCGTCGTCGACGACGTCAGCTTCACCCTCGAGCCGGCCACCATCACCGGCTTCCTCGGCCCGAACGGGGCCGGCAAGACCACCACCATGCGGATGATCACCGGGCTGATCCCGACGACCGCGGGCACGGCCCTGATCGACGGCCGCCGGTACGTCGACCTGCCGAACCCGGCGGCGGTGATCGGCACGCTGCTGGACGCCGGCGCGGTCCACCCCGGCCGAACCGGCCGGGCCCACCTGCGCATCCTGGCCGACACCATCGGCGTGCCCGCCCGGCGGGTGGACGAGGTGCTCGAGCAGGTCGACCTCACCGACGCGGCGCGGCGGCGGATCGGCGGCTACTCCCTGGGCATGCGCCAGCGCCTCGGCATCGCCGGCGCGCTGCTGGCCGACCCGCCGATGCTGATGTTCGACGAGCCTGCGAACGGGCTGGACCCGGAGGGCATCCGGTGGATGCGCGATCTGCTGCACGGGCACGCCGCCCGCGGCGGCACCGTCCTGCTGTCCAGCCACCTGCTCAGCGAGGTCGAGCACACCGTCGACCGGCTGCTGGTCATCGGCGGCGGCCGGGTCGTCGCCGACGCGCCGATCGCCGAACTACTCGCCAGCGACG
>JBBWZH010000743.1:0-4292 GCA_039648995.1 Mycobacteriales bacterium | reverse complement strand
AGCAGGCGACGGACGGCGGGCTGACCGCGGCGCTCGGCCGGCAGTGGCCGGCGTACTCGGCCTACCTGGTCAGCTTCCTGATCATCGGCATCATCTGGGTCAACCACCACACCGTGTTCGACAACGTGCGGCTGGTGAACCGGCAGGTGCTGTTCGCGAACCTCGCCCTGCTGCTGTTCGTCTCGGTGCTCCCGTTCCCTACCCGGCTGCTCGCCGAGTACCTCACCGACGGCAACGATTCGCACATCGCCGCGGCCATCTACAGCGCCACGATGCTCGCCATCGGCCTGACGTACGGCCTGCTCTGGCTGGTGATCACGGGCCGGCGCGGGCTGCTGCACCAGCACATCGACGCGACCGCGAGCCGGGCGGCGCTGCGCCGCTTCGGCGTGGGCAACGTGTTCTACCTGGCCACGATCGGGCTGTCGTTCATCAGCGCTATCGCGACGCTGGCCGTGCACGGCGTTCTCGCCATCTACTACTGCTTCGACCAGCTGCCGATCACCCGGCACGCCAGCGGGATGGCCGGCGAGCCGCCGCCCGGCGACCGGGCGGGCTGACCTGGATGCGGCCCGGGCAGCTCCGTCGCGGCCGGCGAGCGGAACCGGACAATGGGGCACGGGAAGGGAGCGTGACGCGGATGACCGAGCGCAAGCCGGCCGGGATGTCATTCGAGACCTGGATCGACAAGCAGATCCGGGAAGCCGAGGAGCGGGGCGCGTTCAAGGACCTGCCCGGCGCCGGCAAGCCGATCCCGAACCTCGATGACGACGACATGTGGTGGGTCAAGCAGCTGATGCGGCGGGAGAACCTGAGCTACCTGCCGCCGACGCTGGCCCTGCGCAAGGAGGCCGAGGACGTGCTGGCGGCGGTGCCGGCCGCGCCGTCCGAGGCGGCCGTCCGGGCGATGATCACGACGCTGAACGAGAAGATCCGCGCGGCGATCCGGACGCCGCCCGCCGGCCCGCCGCTGAACCTGCTGCCGGTGGACGTGGAGAAAGCGCTCGAGTCCTGGCGGCGCCGCCCCCGCGGCTGACGCCACCGCGCCGGGCGCTACCGTGCCGGCATGGAGGACGTGCTGCTGGATGGGTTGCCCGGGCCGCTGACGTGGCAGGTGGCGCCGGTGTCCTGGGAGCCGGCCGGGCCGGACGGGCTGGCGGTCACGGCCGGCCCGGGAACGGACCTGTTCGTCGACCCGGCCGGCAGCCCGGCGCAGCTGACCGCGCCGCGGGCGCTGCTGCCGGTGACCGGCGACTACCGGTTCTCCGGCCGGCTGTCCTGCGCCGCGGCGGCCACCTACGACGCGGCCGCGCTGGTGGCCTGGGTGACCGACGACCAGTGGGTGAAGCTGGCCCTGGAACGGTCCCCGGCCGGGGAGCTCACCGTGGTCAGCGTCGTCACCCGGGGCCTGTCCGACGACGCGAACAGCTGGCCGGTGCCGTCCGGGGCGTGCTGGCTGCGCATCTCCCGGGCCGGCGAGGCGACCGCGCTGCACGCCCGCGCCGACGGTGAGCCGTGGGCGCTGGTACGGCACTGCGCGCTCGGCGGCGGCGCCACCCGGGTCGGCCTGCTGGCGCAGTCGCCCACCGGGGCCGGCGCGGTGAGCCGGTTCGACCAGGTCCGGCTGGAGCCCGGCGGCGTCGCCGATATCCGCGGCGGCGACTGAACGCGCGGCCAGGGCTCACCACGGTGACCGTGGCTGAGGTCGATGCGGTGGTCGTCGGCGCCGGCCCGAACGGGCTGGTGGCGGCGAACATGCTGGCGGAGGCCGGCTGGGACGTGCTGGTGCTGGAGGCGGCCGCCTCGCCCGGCGGGGCGGTGCGGTCGGCGGAGCTGACCGCACCGGGTTTCCTCAGCGACGTCTGCAGCGCGTTCTACCCGCTCGGCGCCGCGTCGCCCGCGCTGGCCCGGCTGGAGCTGGAGAACTGGGGCCTGGTCTGGCGGCACGCGCCGGCGCCGCTGGCGCACGTGCTACCGGACGGCCGGCACGCGCTGCTGTCCCGGGACGTGGACGAGACCGCGGCGTCCGTGGCCACCTTCGCGGCGGGCGACGCGGCCGCCTGGCGGGCCGAATTCGAGGCGTGGCAGCGGATCAAGCCGGCCCTGCTCGGCGCGCTGCTCGGCCCGTTCCCGCCGGTCCGGTCGGCGGCCGGGCTGCTGCGCCGGCTCGGGGTCGGCGACGCGCTGCGGTTCGCCCGGTTCGGCGCGCTGCCGGTGCGCCGGTACGCGGCCGAGCGGTTCGCCGGCGAGGGC
This sequence comes from Mycobacteriales bacterium, assembly GCA_039648995.1. Taxonomy (GTDB): domain Bacteria; phylum Actinomycetota; class Actinomycetes; order Mycobacteriales; family CADCTP01; genus JBBWZH01. The sequence goes on along the minus strand of JBBWZH010000743.1, from coordinate 2,039 downwards.
GCGCGGCTGCTGCTGGCCGGCAACGCGCTGCACACCGACCTGGGCCCGGACCAGTCCGGCTCCGCGATCTTCGGCTGGCTGCTCGCGATGCTGGCGCAGGACGTCGGCTTCCCGGTGCCGGCCGGCGGGGCCGGGGCGCTCGCGGTGGCCCTGGTCCGGCGGCTGGCGGCGTTCGGTGGCCAGGTCCAGTGCGGCCGGCCGGTCTCCCGGGTGCTCGTCGCCGGCGGCCGGGCGGTCGGGGTCGCGGACGCCGGCGGCAACCTGGTGCGGGCGCGCCGCGCGGTGCTGGCCGACGTGCCGGCGCCGGTGCTGTTCGGTGACCTCGTCGGCCCGGCGGCGCTGCCGGCCCGGTTCCTCGACGACCTGGGCCGGTTCCAGTGGGACAACGGCACGGTGAAGGTGGACTGGGCGCTGTCCGGGCCGATCCCGTGGCGGGCCGCCGAGGTCGGCCGGGCCGGCACCGTCCACCTGGACTGTGACCTGGACGGGCTGACCCGGTTCGCGGCCGACCTGGCCTGCGGCGTCGTGCCGGCCGACCCGTTCCTGCTGCTCGGCCAGATGACCACGGCCGACCCGTCCCGCTCGCCGGCCGGCACGGAGTCGGTCTGGGCGTACACGCACATCCCGCACGCGCTGGCCACCGCGCCCGACCCGGAGATCGTCGCCAGCGTCGCGAAACGGATGGAACGGGTGATCGAGCGGCACGCCCCCGGCTTCACCGACCTGGTCGTCGGCCGGCACGTGCTGGGCCCGGCCGACCTGCGGGAGCACGACCGGAGCCTGGTCGGCGGCGCGATCAACGCCGGCACCGCGGCGATCCACCAGCAGTTGGTGTTCCGGCCGGCGCCCGGGCTGGGGCGCGCCGACACCCCGGTCGACCGGCTGTTCCTGGCCGGCGCCTCCGCGCACCCGGGCGGCGGCGTGCACGGGGCCTGCGGGGCGAACGCGGCCGCCGCGGCGCTGGCCCGCAACGGCTGGGCCGGCGGCGGGTACGCGGCCGCGGTCCGCGGCGCGCACCGCCTGCTCTACCGCTGAGCCCGGCGCGGCCGGCCGAGCCGGCTACTGCTTCGGGTTGCTGGTGTGCGGGCGGCTGCCGAGCTGGTGCCAGTTGTCCTCGACCATGTCGACCCCGTAGTGCTTCGCGGCCTTCCGGATGTTCGCGAACGCCTGCTCCCGCTCACTGTCGGAAACGCCCGACACCTGATCGAACCGGGCCAGCGCGTTGCGTACGTGCGACGCGTCGGTCAGCGGCCCCTTCCGCTTGCCCGGAAAGGCATACGCGCTATCGGGCAGGTCCTTCCGGTCCGAAGTAGACAGTTCGCCGTGCTCCTCGTGTGGGCGCCAGGTCGTCGTTGTCATACGTGTCCCCTTCCCACTCCCGGCCGCGCTAACCAGGCCTGACCGGAAGGGGGGGTGGATGTTGTCGCGGCTATCCGGCATGTTTCCAGTCAGCGATCTGCTGTGTGCGGCGAGGGGGGCTGGCCCGGTGTCTGCCATGAGATACGGAGGCATGGGGTACGGCGACTGGGCCGGGCATGTGATCGTGTGCGGGCTGCACGGGGTCGGGCTGCGCACGGTGGAGCAGTTGGTGGCGGCCGACATCGCCGTGGTCGTGGTCGACGACCAGCCGGACCGCGGCCTGGTCCGGCAGCTGGACAGCTGGGGGGTGCCGCTGCTGGAGGCCGACGCCCGGCTGCCCGAGTCACTGCACGCCGCCGGGCTGGACGGCGCCCGGGCGCTGGTCTGCGTCCAGGAGGACGACGTGCACACGCTGGAGACCACGCTGGTGGCCCGGCGGCTGCGCGCGGAGCTGCGCATCGTCGTGCAGCTGAGCAACGCCGCGGTGGGCCGGGCGCTGGCCGGCGTGGCGGTCCCCGGCCGGGTCCTGGACACCGCCGTGCTGGCCGCGCCGTCCGTGGTGGAGGCGTGCGTGCGGGCCGACCGGCACGAGTTCAGCCTGGCCGGCCATCCGTTCGCGGTGCGGCACGTGACGGTGACCGAGCCCGGCACGCTGCGGTCGCTGTACGGGGATCTGGCGC
>JBBWZH010000111.1:0-12149 GCA_039648995.1 Mycobacteriales bacterium | reverse complement strand
GCGACACGGCCGGCGCGGTCGAGGCGATCGGGCAGATCAGCCGGATCATCGGGCAGATCAACGACTACCAGCTCACGATCGCCTCGGCCGTCGAGGAGCAGACCGCGACCACCAACGAGATGAACCGCAGCGTGAGCGAGGCGGCGACCGGTTCGACCGAGATCGCCGCGAACATCTCCGGGGTGGCCAGCGCGGCCGCGGACACCACGCAGGGCGTGGCGCAGGCGCAGCAGGCCGTCGACGATCTGACCCGGATGTCCGCCGAGCTGCAGACCCTGGTCGGACGGTTCACGGTCTGACCCGCCGACCGGGGCCGGAGCCGGCGCGGCGCCACCATCGGGCGATCGGGTCGGCCGGACACAGAGCAGGGGTGGCGCGCCAGGGGGGGGCTGGCGCGCCACCTCTTCATAGTGCGCCGCTAAGCATCGCGACTACGGAGAGTATTGGTCACGGACGACTTGCGCGCCATCAACCAGCTACGTTCACGGAAAGTAATCACAGTGGCCGCCGAATCTGACAGACTGCAGCCGTGTACAGCCTGGTGAGCGCGCCCATCCTCGGCTTCGACCTGGCCCGCCTGGACGGCGGCGCGGCCACCGCGGAGCTGCTGCTCGCGGCGCTCACGCTGGCGTCCGACGACCTCGACGTGCTGGCCGCGCGGCTGCCGGTGGACGACCTCCGCGCCGAGCTCTGGCAGGAGGTCGACGCCGGGGAGATGCGCCGTTACCCGGTGCGCCGGCTGGCCGGGATGGACCCGTCGATCTCGCTGCGGCTGGTCGAGCGGGCCCCGATCGGCAGCCTGAACGCGCTGCTGCACTGCCTGCGGCACGACGTGCTCGACTGGACCTGGTCCGGCCCGGACGAGGCGGCGGCCGACCTGGACGGCCACGGTGCCGCCGCGCCCGGCAGCCGGGCCGCGGCACCGGGCGAGATGGATGACCGGGGCATCGAGAGCTGGCCGGACAATTCGGCCGCGCGGCTGCGCCGGCCGGTGGGCCGGCAGACCGAGACCGCGGCCAGGGCCAGCGCGCTGCTCTGCGACGCGCTGGTCGCGTCCTACCTGCGCGAGGAGCTGTCCGAGTCGACCCGGCGCCGGCTGGCCGCCGGCTGGGTGGCCGCGGCCCGCCGGGTGCCGGCCCGGCCGGCCGACCTCGGCCCGCAGCACCGGGCGGTGGCGCGCACGCTGGACCGGATCCGCCGGGCCGCGCCGGCCGAGCTGGCCCGGCTGGTCGAGGTGGTCGAGCGCGACCGGCGGCGGACCGACTGGGCGGCCGCGATGCACTCGGCGTCCTGGGCGGTGTACATGTCCGGCCGGGTCCGCGCGGCCGCGGCCGCGCAGCTGCAGTTGGTGGTCGCGGTGCACGACGCCCACGTGCCGGTGCCGGACGTGGCCGCCGGCTGCTGGAACGCGCTCAGCGGCGCGGTGCAGGCGCTTGCTGTCGGCGACCTGCTGGACGCGAAGGCCGCCGGGGAGCTGCTCGAGCCGTATCTGGTCGGCTTCGGCCGGTCCGACGGCCGCGGCTGACCGCACTGGCCCGCGTTGCCGGTTGTGCCGGGTCTGGCCGGTGCTGACCCGGGACGCGCCGGTCGGCGGAGAATCCTCAGCCGACTGATCGACGGGTCGATAGGGCAGCCGGAACGGAATTCCCGCGCGCAGCGCGGTGACCGTGGAGGCTGCCCGTGATCTCGGTACTCGTGGTTGACGACTCGGCGCTGGTGCGTCGGGTCGTCACTGACGCGCTGGCCGAAGACCCGCAGATCCAGGTTGTCGGCACCGCGTCCAACGGCCGGCTGGCGCTGGTGAAGATCGAGCAGCTGCTCCCGGACCTGATCACGCTGGACATCGAGATGCCCGAGATGGACGGCCTGGCGACGCTGAAGGAGCTCCGCAAGACCCGCGCCCGACTGCCCGTGATCATGTTCAGCACGCTCACCGAGACCGGCGCGACCGCGACGCTGAACGCGCTGGCGCTGGGCGCCAGCGACTACGTGACCAAACCGAGCAACACCGGCAGCTTCGCGCAGGCGCGCAAGAACGTGCAGGACCAGCTGATCCCGCGCATCCACGCGCTGTGCCAGCGCCCGGGCTCGTCCGCCCGGGCCGCCCCGGCCGGCCAGCCCGCCCCGGCCGCCCCGGCCGGCCCGGCCGCCCCGCCCGCGCCCCCGGTCCGGGCCCTGCCGCCGGTGACCGCGACGCCGGCGCGGCCGAAGGCCGACCGCGTCGACCTGGTCGCGATCGGCTGTTCCACCGGCGGTCCGGACGCGCTGACCAAGGTGATCTGCGGGTTGCCGGCCAGCTTCCCGGTGCCGATCGTGGTCGTGCAGCACATGCCGCCGGTGTTCACCCGGATGTTCGCGCAGCGGCTGGACCGGTCCGCGCCGATGCGGGTGGTCGAGGCGTCCGACGGGGTGACGCTGGAGCCCGGATGCCTCTACGTGGCGCCCGGCGACCACCACCTGGAGGTCGTCCGCGGCCGCAACCTCGTGCAGACCCGGCTGACCCAGGCGCCCCCGGAGAACTTCTGCCGCCCGGCGGTGGACGTGCTGTTCCGCTCGGTCGCGCCGGTCTACGGCGCGAACACGCTCGCGGTCGTCCTCACCGGGATGGGCCACGACGGCCTGGCGGGTTGCCACCTGCTGCGCGCCCGCGGCGCCGAGATCATCGTGCAGGACCAGGCGAGCTCGGTTGTCTGGGGGATGCCCGGTGTGGTCGCCGAAGCCGGCATCGCCGACTCGATCCTGCCGCTGGACCGGGTCGCTTCCCATGTCGTCAGCCGTGCCGCGCAGGGCCGCGGCACGCAACCGAAGGCAGTGGCCTCATGGCGTTGAACGCGCAGGAGTTCAGCTGGGTCTGCGACCTCGTCCGCCGGGAGTCGGCGATCGTGCTCGGGCCCGGCAAGGAGTACCTGGTCGAGTCGCGGCTGCTGCCGCTGGCCCGGAAGGCCGGCCTGAGCAGCGTCACCGAGTACATCGCCGACGCGCAGCGGCGGCCGGTGCCGGGCACCACCAAGACCATCGTGGAGGCGCTGACCACCAACGAGACCTCCTGGTTCCGCGACGTGGAGCCGTTCACGCTGCTCACCGACAGCGTGGTGCCGGCGCTGACGGCCAGCCGGTCGGGTGGGACGAGCATGCGGATCTGGTCGGCCGCCTGCTCCAGCGGGCAGGAGCCGTACAGCGTGGCGATGGTGCTGCAGAACCACCTGCCGGGCGCGTGGTCGTACCAGATCCACGCCACCGACCTGTCCACCGAGATGCTGACGCGGGCCGAGACCGGCCGGTTCAGCCAGCTGGAGATGAACCGCGGGCTGCCCGCGCCGATGCTGGTCCGCTACTTCGACCGGGTCGGCGCCGACTGGCAGGTATCGCCGGTGCTCCGGCAGAACATCACGTTCGCGCAGGTCAACCTCGCCAGCGCGCTGCCGGCGGTGCCGCCGTTCGACGTGATCTTCCTCCGCAACGTGCTCATCTACTTCGACATGGACACCAAGCGGTCGATCCTGCAGCGGGTCCGCAAGCTGCTGCGGCCCGAGGGCTGGCTGTTCCTCGGCTCGGCGGAGACCACGCTCGGTCTGGATGGCGACTTCGAACGGGTCGTCACCCGCAAGACATCGGCTTACCGGCTCAAGTCCGGCTACAGCGCGCTGGCCAGCGCATAGGAGGGGGGCTCGACAGATGCTCGCCATGGTGATCGACGACTCGCGGGCGATGCGGATGATCCTCCGCCGGATCGCCGTACAACTCGGCTTCGAGGTGGCCGAAGCCGGCAACGGCCGGGAGGCGCTGGACTTCCTCGCGACGAGCGAGGAGGTGCCCAGCTTCGCCCTGGTCGACTGGAACATGCCGGAGATGAACGGGCTCGACTTCGTCACCGCGGTCCGGGCGGACCAGCGGCTGCGGTCGATGACCCTGATGATGGTGACCACGGAAGGTGAGCAGAGTCAGATCGTGCGGGCGCTCGCCGCGGGCGCGCACGAGTACGTGATCAAGCCGTTCACCCCGGACGCCATCGAGGAGAAGCTAGCGCTGCTCGGCGTCGTAGCGACGGGAGCCGACGCATGACGGACGTGATGAAGGTCGACGACCTGCAGGCGATCACCGAGCAGGTCTGGCAGTCGTTCCTGGACCCGGAGGGCAGCGACCCGCTGCTGCTGTCGCTGCTGGAGCCGTCCGGCGGCGACGTGGCCGCGGCCATCTCGGTCACCGGCGCCTGGCGCGGCCACGTGGTCATCGGGTGCTCCACCGCCGCGTCGCGGCACGCCGCCTCGGCGCTGCTCGGGGTGCCGTCCGACGAGGTGACCGAGGACGACATCTCGGACGCGCTCGGCGAGTTGGCCAACGTGATCGGCGGCAACGTCAAGGCGCTGCTGCCCGAGCCGTGCGCGCTCTCGCTGCCGTACGTGGTGGCCACCGCCGGCGTCCGCTGGCCGGCGGTACACGAGATCTGCCGGCTGGACGGGATGTGGCGGGACGAACCGATCCACATCACCGTGCTGGAGAGCACCTCCGACTACCAGGGGGCCGCGGCGTCGTGAAGATCCTCATCGCCGACGACAGCCGGGTCATGCGGCAGATCGTCACCCGCACCCTGCGGCAGGCCGGCTTCGACGGGCACGACCTGGTCGAGGCCGCCGACGGTCAAGAGGCCTACGACGCCGCGGTCGCGGAGAAGCCCGACTTCATCCTCTCCGACTGGAACATGCCGGAGATGACCGGCGTGGAGGTGCTGCGCGCGCTGCGGGCCGGCGGCGTGCAGATCCCGTTCGGGTTCGTCACCTCGGAAGCGACACAGGAGATGCGGGACGCCGCGGCAGCCGCCGGCGCGCTGTTCCTGATCACCAAGCCGTTCACGGCGGAGACCTTCCGCGAGATCCTCGATCCCATCCTGGGGTGATGCCGGTGTACAACATTCCCCCTGCCAAGGCCGTCAAGGACCTGCTGCAGGGACTGCTCGGCCGGGATGTCGACGTGACCCCGGCCGCCCCGCTACGGGCCGAGGACCTCAGCCTGACCGCGGTCGCCGTGTACGTCGACGCCAAACTCAAGCTGTCCGCGGTGGCCGGGTTGGATCTGCGGCTGGCCGCCAACGTGGGCGCGGCGATCGGGCTGGTGCCGCCCGGCGGAGCGCAGGCCTGCGTGGAGGACAAGGAGCTGTCCCCCATGATCGGCGAGAATGTCACCGAGGTGTGCAACGTACTGACCACCCTGCTCAACCGGGAGGGTGCCCCGCGCCTGACACTGCACCAGGTGTTCCTGCCCGGCCAGCCGGCGCCCGGCGACGCGACCGTGCGGCTGCTCGCGCTCGGCTCCCGGTTGGACCTGGACGTCGCCGTGACCGGGTACGGCTCCGGCCGGTTCGCCCTGTCGATCGCCGCGTAGCGCCGGCCCGGGCCGCGTCGCCGCCGCGCTGCCACCCGGCCGCCGCCGGGCCGGTGGGACCGCTCAGGTCGTCCGGCCCGGTGCCGATGGGACGGGGGCCACGGACGGCGAGCAGGCGGGCCAGGGACCGGCCGTGACCCCGCACACCGTGGAAGGTGCCGTGACCGGGAAGAGGCTGAGCCAGCTCGTCGTCCCGCTCGGCGTCATCATGATCATCGTCATGATGGTCGTGCCGCTGCCGACCTTCCTGCTCGACCTGCTGATCGCCGCCAACATCACCGGCGCCCTGCTGATCGTGCTGGTCACGATGTACGTGCAGCGGCCACTGGAGTTCTCGGTCTTCCCGTCGCTGCTGCTGGTCGCCACCCTGTTCCGGCTGGCGTTGAACATCAGCGCGACCCGGCTGGTGCTGCTGCACGGGTTCGCCGGCAAGGTGATCGACGCGTTCGGTCACTTCGTGGTCGGCGGCTCGCTGGTGGTCGGCCTGGTCATCTTCCTGATCCTGATCGTCATCCAGTTCGTCGTCATCACCAACGGCGCGGGGCGGGTCGCCGAGGTCGGTGCCCGGTTCACGCTGGACGCGATGCCGGGCAAGCAGATGGCCATCGACGCCGACCTGAACGCCGGGCTGATCGACGAGGCGGACGCCCGCCGGCGCCGGGCCGAGGTGGCCGCCGAGGCGGACTTCTACGGCGCGATGGACGGGGCGTCCAAGTTCGTCAAGGGCGACGCGATCGCGGCGATCGTGATCACGCTGATCAACCTGATCGGCGGGTTCGCGATCGGCGTGCTGCAGCGCGGGCTCAGCCCGGGCGAGGCGATGAAGACCTACAGCCTGCTCTCGGTCGGGGACGGGCTGGTCTCGCAGATCCCGGCGCTGCTGCTGTCGGTGGCGACCGGCCTGATCGTGACACGGGCGGCCAGCGACGACGACATGGGCACCGCCGTCGCCGCCCAGTTCGCCAAGCAGCGGACCGCGCTGCGCATCGGCGGCGCGTCGGTGCTGGCGCTGTGCCTGGTGCCGGGGCTGCCGAAGATCCCGTTCCTGGTGCTCGGCGGGGCCACGCTGCTGATCGCGCAGCGGCTGCCGGCCGCGGAGCAGGCGCTGGCCCTGGAGGAGGCGGCGGCCGCCCACCCGGAGCCGCCGGCGCCCGACTCGCCGGAGTCGCTGCTGGCCGAGATGCGCGTCGACCCGCTGGAGCTGGCGCTCGCGCCGGACCTGCTCGATCTGGTCGACGCCAGCGGCGGCGACCTGCTCGATCGGGTCCGCGCGCTGCGCCGCAAGGTCGCCCTGGACATCGGTATCGTGATGCCGCCGGTGCGCACCCGGGACGACCTGACGCTGCCGCTGTCCACGTACGCGATCCGGATCAGCGGCGTCGAGGTCGCCCGCGGGCAGGCCCCGCCGGGCACCGTGCTGGCCATCGGCGACGGCCTGGCCAGCCTCCCCGGGCGACCCGGTCACGAGCCCGTCTTCGGGCTGGACGGCAAGTGGGTCCCGGCCGAGCTGCGGCATCAGGCCGAGCTGGCTGGCGCGACTGTGGTTGACCGGGCCTCCGTGCTGATCACCCACCTGGCCGAGATAGTCCGCGGCCACGCCAGCCGGTTGCTCGGCCGGGAAGACGTCAGGGCGCTGGCGGACGTGATCAAGCGGACCCACCCGGTGGTGGTGGAGGAGCTCACCCCGGCCCTGCTCACCCTCGGCGACGTGCAGCGGGCGCTGCAGAGCCTGCTGGACGAGGCGGTGCCGATCCGGGACCTGGTGCGGATCTTCGAGGCGCTCTCGCTCGCCGCGAAGAGCGGCTCCGAGCCGGACCGGCTGACCGAGGCCGCGCGGACCGCGCTCGGCCCGGCGATCGCGCTGCCCTACACGCACAACGGCTCCCTGCCGGTGCTGACCCTGGACCCCCGGTTCGAGCAGAGCCTGCTGGAGTCCCTGCACCCCGGCGAGACCGGGCCGCGGCTGGTGCTGGACACCACCCGCGCCGAGGGCCTCATCGCGGACGCGGCCCGGCTGGCCGAGCTGGCCGAGGCGCAGGGCCTGACCCCGGTGCTGGTGTGCTCGCCGCAGCTACGGCTGCCGCTGCGCCGCCTGCTCCGCCTGGTGGTACCCCGGTTGCCGGTGCTGTCGTACGCCGAGATCAGTGGCGGTACCGCGCAGATCGAGAGCATGGGAGTAGTGGGCGGTGCTTACGCGATTGCTGCTTGAGGGCTCCGACATCGAGGCGCTGCTGGCCCGTATCCGGCAGGACCATGGCGCCGCCGCCAAGATCGTCTCAGCGGACAAGGTGCGCTGCGGCGGGGTCGGCGGGTTCTTCGCCAAGCAGCGGTTCGAGATCGCCGTCGAGGTGGACGACGAGATCGCCGGCCTTCCCGTCGGCACCTCCGGCCCGACCCGCGACGCGATCGACCCGCCCCTGCCCGACCCGACGGCCCACCCCGACCCGACGGCCCCGCTCGACCCCACGGCCCACTCCGACGCGACGGCCCGGCTCGACCTGGCGGCCCGGCTCGACCCGACGGCCCGGCCCGACCCGGCGGCCCGGCCCGAGCCGACGGCCCGGCTCGACCCGACGGCCCGGCCCGAGCTGGGTGAGTGGACCGGGCCCGCCGGGTGGACCGCGCCGGCGGACTGGACCGGGCCGGCCGGCCGGCCCGGTTCGGCTGGTGGGTCGGCCGGGCCGGCGGCGGCTCTCGCTGGTGCGGTCGGGTCCGCCGCGGCGGCGGCCGGGCGCGGCGCGGCCGCCGGGGTTGCCCTGGGCGCCGGCATGACCGGTGCTGTCGCGGCGTTCGCCGCCGGCGCGACCGGGCGGAACGGGGTGCCGGCGACGGCCGCTGCCATGGCCGCGGTCCGTCACGCCACGGAGACCGGGCCGGTCGGGCCATCGACCCACGCCGCGCCCGAGCCGGTCCGCACCTCCTGGCCGGCCGCGCCGGCCCGTCCGGCCAGCTCAGCCACGACGGCCAGGCGCGGCAAGCACGCGCTGCCGGCCGACCGGGCCGAGCCGGCCACCGCCGCCGAGCCGCCCGGGTTCGCCTGGGCCGATTCGGTCGCCGCCCTGCTCGAGCTGGCCGACGCCCAGGACGGCGCCGCGGTCCCCGACGCCGACGCCGACCGGCCCGCCGCAGCGGCCCCGTCCCCACCCGCGGCCGTCCGGTCGGCCGAGTCGGGGCTGTCCACCGAGGGGCCGGCGTTCAGCGCCCTGCTGGCCAGCTTGTACGACAACCTGGGAGCGCCACCGCCCGCCGAACCCACCTCCGCGCCGGCGCCGGTAGCCGGGTCCGGACCGGCGCCCGGATCGTCCCCTCAACCGGCACCGCCACCGGACCCGCTACCTGCACCGGTGGCGGTCCCGCCGTCCGGGCCGGTGGCCGGGTCTGTATCTGGGCCTGTGTCTGAGCCGGCGCCTTGGGTGGAGCCCGAGCCGGCACCCGGGCCGGTGGCCGTTCCGGCGTCCGGGGCGGCGCCCGAGCCGGCGCCCGAGCCGCCGCGTTGGGTGGAGCCCGCGCCGGTACCCGAACCGGTGGCTGGGCCGGTGGCTGTTCCGGCGGCCGCGGCGGTGGGCGGGTCGGTGTCTGGGCCGGGGTCGGAGCCCGCGCCGGCGCCTGAACCGGTGCCTGGGCCGGCGTCCGGGGCGGCGGCTGGGTCGGTGTCCGAGGCGGAGGTACCGGCGGCGGGGTCGGCGCGGGGCGGGGAGGCGGGCGCCGCCGGGGTGTTCCGGTGGGTGGGCGGTGACGGCGGCGCGGGCGGGACCGAGCCGGGCGGCCGGCCGGCCGGCAGCCGGCAGCCGGCGCCCGAGCTGCTGGCCGCGACCGCGACCGCAGGGGCGGGCCGGGGCGGCCTGCCGGCGGGACTGGCCGCGCTGGGCGTGCCGGCCGAGTTGGCCGCGCTCGCCCGCGACCCGGACCGGTACTCGGCGGTGCTGCGGGCGATGCGCGCGCTGCCGCCGGCACCGGCCCCGCCGGGCCGACCGGGTGACGTGCTCGTGCTGCTCGGCGAGCCGGTCGCGGCCACCGCGGCGGCGGCCCAGCTGGCCGGGCTGATGCGGCTGGACCCGGCCGGCACGCTGATCGCCACGCCGAACCTGACCGGCGTCGCGGGCGCCCAGCGGGTACAGAGCCTGCTCGAGGCCGACCGGAGGGCGCGCCGGATGCGGGTCGGCGCTGTCCCGAACCTGGTCGTGGTGGACGCGCCGGTCACCGGACACGATCCGACCTGGACCGCGGCGATGGTCGAGGCACTGCGCCCGACCGCGGTCTGGGCGATGGTGGACGCGACCCGCAAGCCCGCCGACCTGGCCCGGCACCTGCGCTCGCTGGGCACCGTCGACGCGCTCGCCGTGTATGCGACCGGGGTCAGCGGCGACCCGGCGACCGTGCTCGAGCTCGGCGTCCCGGTGGCCTGGCTGGACGGCCGGCCGGCCACACCGGGCACGTGGGCGGGGCTGCTCTGCGAACGGCTCGTGGGCGGGTAGCCGATGGCGCTGGCCAGACCGAGCACCGTGCTGCTCGCCGGCGTGATCGACGCGCCGGCGATCTACCAGGCGACCGTGACGCACGAGCTGCCCGCCGCGGACGCACTGATCCGGTACCTGATCGCGGTCCCGGTGGCGGCCGTGCTGCTGGGCGTGCTGCGCCGGATCACGGCCGGCTACGGGCAGAAGGAGCAGACGATCCGCGCCGTCTCCGCGCGGCTGGACGCCGACGAGCCCCAGCCCCCGGCGCCGCCGCCGGAGCCCTGACCGACCGCCCGGCCGGATCGGCTGGCCGCCGCGGCCGGCGGGCCGGTGCGCGGCCGGGCCCGGCCGCGGCGCGGTCAGCGCTGGCTGGCCGGCGCGCCGGTCTCGCCCTGCAGGCCGAGCTTCACCAGCAGCCGGGCGAAGTGCAGCCTGATCGTCCGTTCCGGCATGAACAGCCGCTCGCCGATCTGCCGGTCCGAGAGCCCGTCGGCGACCAGCCGGAGCACCGAGATCTCGTCCCCGTTCAGCGCCCGCGGGCCGGTCGGCGCACCCGCGCCGGTCGTCAGCCGGCCGAGGATCTGCTCGGTGATCGCCGGGTTCAGCAGCGACTCGCCGGCCGCCGCGGTACGCACCCCGGCGACCAGGTCGTTGCTCCGGATCTCCTTGAGCACGAACCCGGACGCGCCCGCCGCGATCGCGGCGAGCAGCGCGTGCCGGTCGTCGAACGAGGTCAGGATCAGGCAGGCCACGTCGGGCTCGGCGGTGCGCACCTGCCGGCAGACCTCGACCCCGGTGCCGTCGGGCACCCGCAGGTCGAGGATCGCCACGTCCGGCCGCAGCGCCGAGATGTCCCGGATCGCGTCCCCGGCCCCGCCGGCCTCGCCGACCACGACGATGTCCGGCTCGGCTTCGAGCAGGTCCCGCAGCCCGCGTCGGATCAGGTCGTGGTCGTCCATCAGGAAGACCCGGATCGGTGGGGTCGTCCCACGCGCTGTCCCGTTCGCCGTCATCGGCACCGTCCCTACCGGCGCGCGTACGCGAACGGGAGGTGCAGCGTGGCGGTCGTCCCGCTGCCCTCGACGCTGTCGAGCACCAGTTCACCGCCGTGCAGTTCGGCGATCCGGCGGCTGATCGTCAGCCCGAGCCCGGCGCCGGGGATGCCGGCGAGCCGGGCGTTCGAGGCCCGGCTGAACTCGTCGAAGACCCGGCTCAGCTCGCCCGGCGGGATCCCGATGCCGGTATCGGCCACGCTCACCGTCCAGTGCGCGTCGTCGGCGCGGGCGGTGACCGTGACGGTGCCGCCGGCCGGCGTGTAGTTCTCCGCGTTGGACAGCAGGTGGTCCAGCAGTTGGCTGAGCCGTTCCGGGTCGGCCGTCGCCGGCGGCCCCGTCTCGATGTCCGCGACGAGCGCGAGGTCGTCGCGTGGCTCGGCGGTGCGGTGCGCGTCCAGCGCCTCGGTGGTCACCTCGGCGATGTCGACCACCCGCAGCTCCACCGGGAACTGGCCGGACTCCAGCCGGGCCAGCAGCAGCAGGTCGTCCACCATGTGCAGCAGCCGGCCGACGTTCCGGTCGATGATGTGGACCAGCTCGGCCTGGTCGTCCTCGAGCGCCCCGACGACGGCCAGCAGCTCGGTCGAGCTGAGGATCGACGTGAGCGGGGTCCGCAGTTCATGCGAGACGGTCGCCAGGAAGCGTTCCTTGGCCTCGTTCAGCTCGACCAGTCGCCGGTACTCGGTCGCTAGCCGATCTTCCGTGCTTGTGTTCATGATCGTTCCCCCGTACCAGCGTCCCCCCGGTGCCGGCGCGCCCCCACGCGACGGGCTGTGACCTCATGCTAATGGAAAAGCACGCTGCGTGACTGCTCGGAACGCCCGGCAGTGGCCGGACGCTGTACCAGGCTCGCTCACGTGTGCGGAATCGTGGCTACGTGGGGCATCGATCCGCCGCTGGACGGTGCGCTAGGCGCGGGTGATACGGATGGCGCCGACGTTCACGACATCGACCGCGTCCCTGTGCGTGACAACCTGGTAGAGGACCCGGTAGTTGTCGAACCGCAGGCGGCGGTAGCCCGAACGGCCCAGTTCGGCACTACCGGCCGGCTGGGGATCTTCGGCCAGCGCGGCGACCGCCTGGGCTACCTGCTTCGCGCCGTCCGGGTTGGCAGCGCGCAGTCGGCGAAAAGCGGCTGTCGCCTCCGGCAGCCAGACGACCGTGTACCTCACGCCTGAGCGGCGTCCTCAGCGTCGAGCAGCGCCATGAAGTCGTCGTGCGGGATGCCCGGGGCGGACGACCGTGCGGTGATCGCCTC
>JBBWZH010000110.1:0-7376 GCA_039648995.1 Mycobacteriales bacterium | reverse complement strand
CACCCTCGAAATGTGGCCCATCGACCTGGGCTACGACCACTTCGCGCTCAACAACCTGAGCTACCACGGCAGCAACCTGACCGTGGTCTGGCAGAAGCCCGGCGGCCCGACCTACTACCCGCAGGCGCCCGCCGGCTATTCGGTCTACCTGGACGGCGCCCGTGCGTTCACCCTCGCCGGCCTCGCCCACGTCAGCTGGGATTCGGCGACCGGCGCGGTGAACGTGCTGGACGGCAGCGGCACCGCCGTGCGGTTCAGCGCCGCCCGGCCGCTGAAGAAGGCGACCGACGTGGGCCTGTCCGGCAACGCCCGGCTGGCCGACGACTTCCAGAAGGCCGGCGTGGATCTGTCCGGTGCCTCCGGTGCCACGATCAACCTGGCAAAGGGGGAGATGGCGACCGCGTCGTTCACCACGACCAGCCCGGCCGCGCAGGCGACCAGCCCGGCGAACGCGGTGGACGGTTTCACCACCAGCGCCCCACCGGTCACCTCCGGCGGGTTCGTCGGCACCAACCCGATCTGGGGTGATCTGGGCTCACCGAACAGCCAGGACTGGCTGCAGGTCGATCTCGGCGCGGCGGCGCGGGTCAACACCGTGAAGCTGTACTTCTACAACAACAAGGCGTTCGGCTCGGGCGGCAACACCTACCGCGAGCCGGCCGCGTACACGCTGCAGTACTTCACCGGTTCCGCCTGGGCGGACGTGCCGGGGCAGGTGAGCTCACCGGCCACGGCGGCGCCGAACTACAACCAGGTCTCGTTCCCGCCGATGGTGGCCCAGCAGTTCCGGGTGCTGCTGACCCGGCCGGGCACCTTCGCGGTCGGTGTGAAGGAGTTCCAGGCCTTCGACCTCGAACCGGTGCTCACCCAGGTGGACAGCGTCAAGGCGTACCTCGCGGCGCTGCCCGTCGGCGGCGGCGCCAAGAACACGCTGACCGCGCAGCTGACCCAGGTGGCCGCCCGCTACCGGGCCGGCCAGCCGGATCAGGCGACCGCCGCCGTGACCGCGTTCGTCACCCAGGTGAACGGCCTGGCCGGTGACGCGGTGCTGACGGCCGACCAGGCCGGCTTCCTGGTGGCCTCGGCGACCGCGATCACCAGCCACATCCTGGAGTAGCCGCCAAGGGTGCCCGTCCGGCCGGCCCCGCCGGCCGGACGGGCATCAGGAGTTGGTCACTCAGAGAGCGAGAACGTCGACCGGCAGCCCGTCGTAGAAGCCGCTCTGCACGGTCAGGATGGGAAGGTTGCCGACGATCGCTTGGAGCACCGCATGGGTCGATGGCCAGTCGAGCCCGGGAACTCCTCCCGCAGCGCGTCCAACTGACGTGTCCGGGCCAGCCCGGACACCTCGATCGCACCGTCCGGCGCGTCGGCAACCAGAGCGGCCACATGGTTTGCGACACCGGGCCGTTCCTCGGCGGTGACAGCAAGGCACACCGCCGGCAATGTCAGGGGCGGACCACCGTCCATTGCCGAAATCAACAGCCGGGACATCTCCCGCTGCTGGTGTTCAGTACCACGACCGGCCAGCCCCGCGGTCAAGGCGAGATGGTCCAGAACGTAGCCGATCACGCTGCGCTGGAACTGCCTTCGGCCAACGCCGCGACGGCCTCCCCGATCAGGACAGCGGCAGGGTCACGTGAATCCGTGCCGGAGCGCAGCAGCGCGGCGGCCGCCTCCAGCCGGGCGGCCACCCGCTTGGGGACGGGACGTGACCCGGTGGTCTCGCCAACCCAGGCCAGGGCCGCAGCGTGTGCGTGTAGTACATCGACGGTGCGCACCGCCGCCTCGTCCGGTAGCCCGCACAGTTCGTCCACTAGTGCGCGAGCCTGCTTCGTCGCCATTACCATGATCTTAGGCTCATTGGTGCTTGCGCCGCGTCCCGCCCCGGCCGCGTCGGACGAGCGGTGACCCCTTGGCCTTGCCGGGCCGGCTCAGCGGGATGGTGGGGCGAGGAGGGCTGGTTCGTTCGGCAGCGGGGTGATCTCGGGGGCTGGTTCGTCGGCGCGGACCAGGGCGACGCCGGTGATGATCAGGACGCCGCCGGCCAGCTGGATCACGGTGGGGAGCTCGCCGAGCAGCGCCCACGCGGCCAGGACGGCGAAGATGACCTCGGTGAGGCCGACGAACGAGGCGAGCTTCGGACCGAGGGCGCGGGCTGCCGTGATGCCGCTGACGTAGGCGACGGCGGCGGCCACCACGGACAGGCCGAGCACCGGGACCAGCCAGCTGACCCGGTGGCCGGCGAAGCCGACCGGGCCGAACGTGGCGTGCATCGGCAGTGCGTGGGCGGCGCCGAGGGCGAGCAGCGCGACCGTGCCGACCACCATGCCGCCGCCGGCCACCGCGATCGGCGGCAGGTCGGCGTCCTCTTTGGACGAGAGCACGAAGTACACGGCGAGGCCGACCGCCGCGCCGACGGCCCAGAGCAGGCCGACCGGGTCGAGGTGGGCGCCGCCGGTGAGGTCGAGCACCAGCGCCAGGCCGAGCAGGGCGACCAGCGAGCCGATCACCGTGAGCCGGCGCGGGCGGTGACCGTGCCGGGCCCAGAGCCAGCCGACCACCAGCACGATGCCCATGTATTCGATCAGCAGCGCGACGCCCACGGCGAGGCGTTCGATGGCGTTGAAGAAGAACACCTGGCAACCGGCGACCGCGAGCAGGCCGAAGGCACCGACCAGGCCGCTGTTGCGCCACAGCGCCCACCACCGGCCGCGCAGCGCGGCCACCGTGGGGCCGGCGAGCAGCGCCGCCGCGACGCAGATCCGGGCCAGCACCGCGGCGGCGGGCGACCAGCCGGCGTCGGTCAGCGAGCGGGCGAACGAGCCGGAGGTGCCGAACGTGGCGGCGGACAGCCCGGCCATGCCCAGCCCGATGCCGGTCGACGGCTTCCGCATGCTCACTCCCTGTCATTGGTCAAGTCGGCCTACACTTGTGACTCTAGTTGACGGCGTGACAGGAGCCAAGATGGTTTTCGCTCATGACACCGAGGAGGCCCTGGCGGGCACCGCTGCGCTGGTCAACACCGCCGACGGCGCCGATGAGCTGCTGCCCGACGTGCCCGCGCTGGACGCGTTCCTCCAGGCCTGGGGCTGGACCGGCTCGCGCACCCACGACGTGGCTGAGCTGCGCGCCGTCCGCCGGCTGCGGCCACGGCTGCGCGAGCTCTGGCAGGTGGACGAGGACCGGATGGTCGTGATCGTGAACGACCTGCTGCGCGAGGCCCGGGCGCTGCCTCAGCTGGTCCGGCACGGCGACTGGGGTTACCACCTGCACGCGACGCCGCCGGAGGCCCCGCTGGCCACCCGGATCGCGGTCGAGGCCGCGATGGCGTTCATCGACGTGGTCCGCGGCGGGGAGCTCCGCCGGCTGCGTGTCTGCGCGTACCCCGGCTGCGAGAACGTGGTGGTCGACCTGTCCCGGAACCGGTCGAAGCGCTTCTGCGAGAGCGGCTGCGGCAACCGCGCCGCGGTCGCCGCCTACCGCACCCGCCGCGCCGCCAGGACGCCGTAGCCCACCAGGCCGCCGCCGCGGAACGACCAGTTTCCGTGGGGTTGCCCGCGGTGGAGCCGGCCAGGGTCAGCGGCGGATCTGCTGGGTGATCCAGGCGAGCACGGTGTCGACGCGCGAGGTGGTCTCCTGCTGGGCGTGCGGGCAGGCCGGGCCGGTGCTCTCCACCGACACCAGGGTGGTGGCCGGGTGGATGTCGCGGAAGTACGGGGCGCCCGAGTCGTACAGGCAGGCGCTGGTGTTCCTGGCCGGGGCCCGGCCGGTGACGCCGACGACCGTGGCGCTGATCGCGGTCACGGTGAACTGGCCGGTGTGCAGCACCAGGGACGGCACGGGGTTGGTCGAGCCGGTCGCGCCGTAGCCGGTGAGCCGGACCACCTCGCCGACCTTCGGGGCGCCCTTCGGCAGCGCGACCGGCGTGATGCCGGCCACCGGCGCGTTCAGCTTCACCAGCGCGATGTCGTTGGTCGGGGACTGCCGGACGTCCACGATCGACCGCAGCACGCCGCTGCCGACCCGGACGTCGGTGCGGCCGATGATGACCGCGCTGTTCGTGTAGGGCGGGCGGCCGTTGATCCGGCGCCGGGCCGCGTCGTGGAAGCAGTGCCCGGCGCTGATCACCCACTGCGGCGCGATCAGCGCGCCCGAGCAGGCGCTGTTGTAGCGGGTGCCGTCGGGGGCGGGCACCCCGCTGAACGTGAACTTCGCGGCGAACCGGTAGCTGCCCTGCGTGACCACGGTGCCGCCGGCCACCGCGCCCGCCGGCGCACCACCGCTGACCAGCCCGGCCGTCACGGTCACGGCCACGGCGGCGACCGCCACGACGGCGGCGACCGCACCGACCCGGCGCCGACTCCAGCGACGCCCGAGAACCCGCATCACATCTCCCTCATCGCCCTCGGACCCGTGCCGCTGAGCCATTCCGACCGCGCGGCAGCATAACCCGGCGCCGGAACCGGGGGCGTCGGTGCGGCTGACAGGATCGGGGGATGGCAGAAGAACCTGGTGACGGCGGCTACGTGAGCTCGGGCGAGTTCAGCCGCGACATGCGCTACATCACCACCCGGATCACCGCCGACGGCAGGGACGGCTACCCGGTCGAGCCCGGCCGCTACCGGCTCGTGGTCAGCCGGGCGTGCCCGTGGGCGAGCCGGGCGATCATCGTGCGGCGGCTGCTCGGCCTGGAACCGGTGCTGTCGATGGGCGTGGCCGGGCCGACCCATGACGAGCGCAGCTGGACGTTCGACCTCGACCCCGGCGGCCGCGACCCGGTGCTCGGCATCGAGTGGCTGCAGGAGGCGTACGTCGCCCGCTTCCCCGGCTACCAGCGGGGGATCACCGTGCCGGCGATCGTGGATATCCCGACCGGCCAGGTGGTAACCAACGACTTCACGCAGATCACCGCGGACCTGTTCAGCGAGTGGCGCGCATTCCACCGCCCCGGTGCGCCGGATCTGTGGCCGGCCGATCGGCGCGAGGACATCGACCAGGTCAACCGGCGGGTGTTCGCGGATGTCAACAACGGCGTCTACCGGGCCGGTTTCGCCGGCAGCCAGGACGCGTACGAGAAGGCGTACACCCGGTTGTTCGACCGGTTCGACTGGCTGTCCGAGCGGCTGGCCGGGCAGCGCTACCTCGTCGGCGACACGATCACCGAGGCGGATATCCGGCTGTTCACGACCCTGGTCCGTTTCGACGCCGTCTACCACGGCCATTTCAAATGCAACCGCAGCAAGCTGACCGAGCTGCCGGTGCTCTGGGCGTACGCCCGGGATCTGTTCCAGACCCCGGGCTTCGGCGACACGGTCGACTTCACCGACATCAAGCGGCACTACTACCTGGTGCACCGCGATATCAACCCGACCGGCATCGTCCCGGCCGGCCCGGACCTGACCAACTGGCTCACGCCGCACGGCCGGGACGCGCTGGGCGGGCACCCGTTCGGCGAGGGCACGCCGCCATCGCCGCCGCCGGCGGCGGAGGCCGTCCCGGCCGGCCACGCGCCGCGCGCCGGCTGACCGTCACTCGGGCACGGGTTTGCGGGCGAGCAGGAAGGCCTGCCGCACCTTCTCGTTGCGGGTCGGCTCGCGCAGCAGCCGGGCGTGCATGCCGAACCCGGCCCGACCGAGCAGGTCGGCCACGCGGTCGGAGGGGAGCCGGTAGGCGTCCAGCGAGACCTCGTGGCCGTAGCCCTCGGTCACGTGCCGGCGCTCGTCGCCTACCTGGAAGGCGAGCAGCAGGTGGCCGCCGGGCGCCAGCACCCGGTGGAACTCGGCGAACACCGCCGGCAGCAGCTGCGGCGGGATGTGGATGATCGAGTACCAGGCCACGACGCCGCCGACCGCGCCGTCGGCCAGGCTCAGCGCCAGCATCGAGCCCTCGTCGAACCGCAGGCCGGGGTGGTCGCGGCGGGCCACCGCGATCATCTCCGGCGACAGGTCGACGCCGGAGACGTCCAGCCCGAGCGAATGCAGGTAGCCGGTGACCCGACCGGGCCCGCAGCCGATGTCGACCGCCGGGCCGGCACCGGCCGCCCGCACCAGCTCGGCGAACGCGGCCAGCAGCGCGCGCTCCACCGGCCGCGTCGCGAGCTCGGCGCGGAGCACCTCGGCGTAGCTGGCGGCGACAGTGTCGTAGGCCACCCGCGTGGCGGTCAGGAAGGCTGGCTCGGTCACGAGCGGCACCGTAGTGCGGGGGTCTGACAGGAACGCGGAGCCCGCCGTTGGTCAGAAAGGCTGGCTCGGTCACGGCGGCACCGTGGTGCGGGGTCTGACAGGAACGCGGAGGCCGCGGCTGGTCAGACCAGGTCGACGCGCCCGGAGTCGAGGTCGTAGATCGCGCCCTGGATCTTGAGCCGGTGTGCGCTCAGCGCGTCGTCCAGCACCGGCGCGGATCGCAGGTGGTCGACGATGCGCGCGATGTTGGCCCGGACCACCGTCCCCACCGGGTCGGGGTCGGTCGCGGTCGCGGTCGCGGCCGACGGCGCGATCGCCGCCACCAGCGTGTCGATGTCGGTGTCGGTCGGCGTAGCGGTGCCGGCCGCGGCCGCGATGCTCGCGGTTACCGCGCCGCACCTGCTGTGGCCGAGCACCAGCACGAGCGGGACGCCCAGCTCGAGCACGCCGTACTGCAGGGTGCCCAGGACGGCCCGGTCCACCACCTGCCCGGCGGTCCGGATGACGAACAGGTCGCCGAGGCCCTGGTCGAACGCGACCTCGGGCGGCACCCGCGAGTCGGCGCAGGCCAGGATCGCCGCGTACGGGTGCTGGCCGGCGGCGACGGCCTGGCGCCGGTCGGCGTCCTGATGTGGCCGCTGCGGGCGGCCCGCCGCGAACCGCTCGTTGCCGGCGAGGAGCAGGTCCAACGCATCGGTCGCGGTGGCGACCGGTGCCACGAGTTGGTCGGCGGTGCTGGCCATGATGTTCCCCCGTTGTCCGTAGCGTGTCGCTGCCCTTGACGGCGCTGTCCTCGGCGGCGCGTCCTCGGTGGCGGTGTCGCCGTCAGCGCTGTCACCGCGGCCGACTGGTGGCCGCGCCTGGCGGAGCGCGGATGCGGGGGGACGGTGGCTCAGACCCGGAACCGGTGCACCAGGTTCGCGAGCTCGGACGACATCCGGGTCAGGTCGGCGACGGACCGCTGCGACTCGACCACGCCCTGGCTGGTGGTCTGGGCCGCCTCGGCCACCCCGGAGATGTTCACCGCGATCTCGCCGGCGCCGGTCGCGGCGTCGCCGATCGACCGGTTCATCTCGTTGGTGGTCGCGGTCTGCTCCTCGACGGCCGAGGCGATCGTGAGCTGGTAGTCGTTGATCTGCCCGATGATCCGGCTGATCTGCCCGATCGCCTCGACCGCGCCGGCCGTGTCGC
>JBBWZH010000727.1:0-5210 GCA_039648995.1 Mycobacteriales bacterium | reverse complement strand
GTGGGGTTGGCGGGCCGGCTGGGTCACGGCGGTACCGGGACGGCGATGGCTTCGCGGAGCAGCCGGCGGGCGAGGGTGAGCTGATCGTCGGGCTCAAGCCCGGGCAGGTCGGCGACCGCGAGCGGGTTGCCGGACAGGACGGCCTTGACCGCGGGCTCGGTGCTCGGTGGCAGCGAGAGCCGGCGGTCGGGCAGGTCGAGCAGGACCCGGTCGCCGTCGGTCCGCAGCCGGCAGCGCAGCCCGCGACGCAGTTGGATGACCGTGCCGGCGCCGGCCGACGTGGCGGCGGCGGCCTGGGCGACCGGAGCGACCGGGGCCGGCGGCGCCGCGCTGGCCAGCCGGCCGTGCAGCCGGTCGGCGACCGCCGCCGGGTCCGCCCGCCGCAGCCAGCCGACGAGCGCCTCGACGGTGGCGGTCAGGTCGGGGCCGAGTTGGCCGGGGTCGGTGCCGTCGACGCCGAGCGGCAGCGACGCGCGCAGCTCCGGCACGTCGGCGGCCAGCGCGGTCAGCGCCTGCACGACCGCGTACCGGGTCACCGGGTGCACGCCGACGGTCAGGTGCGCGGAGACCTCGCCGAGCGCCTCGGCGGCGTGCAGGTAGCCACGCGGCAGGTACAGCGAGTCGCCGGGCCGGAGCACCTCGGCCAGCACCGGTTCGCCGGTGGCCGCCGCGTCGACGGCCGCCCGGTGGTCGGTCCACGGCTGGTCGCGCAGCGGCCGGGGCAGCGGCGGCTCGTGCACCACCCACCGCTTCTCCCCCGCGACCTGCAACACGAACACGTCGTGCACGTCGTAGTGGGTCGAGAAGCCGGTGTTCTGCGGGGGCGTGACGAACGCGTTGACCTGGACGGGGTGGCCGAGGTCGGCTGCCAGCTGACCGGTGAACTCGATGATCGGCGGCCAGTTGCGGTGCAGCGCCTGCAGGACGATCGTGTGGCCGCTGGCGAACAGGTCCAGCACCCGGTCGGGGATCACCTGGTCGTCGATCTCGGCACCGGCCCCGGCGGGCCCGGTGAACCGGGAGCGGTCCAGCACCACGCCGTTCTTGGCGATGCGCAGGAACGGGGTGCGCAGGCCGCGCCGGGACAGCAGCTCGTCGACGGCGGCCAGGCTGAACAGGTCGTCGAAGCCGCTGGGCAGGTCGGCCGCGCGGGACAGCAGCGGCCGCGCCGCCCAGATCTCGGTCGCGAACCGGTCCGGCTCGACGGCCGCGCAACGCCGAAGCGCCGGGCGGTCAGTCATCGCCGCCCGGCGCTGCCCGGTGCCGGCGGTCAGGCCGGCCCACCGGCGCCGCCGTCGGCACCGCCGTCCGCGCCACCGTCGGCCCCGCCGTCCGCGCCGCCATCGGCCCCGCCGTCCGCGCCACCATCGGCCCCGCCGTCCGCGCCACCATCGGCGCCACCATCAGCCCCGCCATCGGCGCCACCGTCGCCCGCGTCGGCTGGGCCGGGCCCGGAGTTCCCGGGCGCGGAGGTGACCATGTCCTCGTCGTCGAGCGCCATCCGTCCTCCTACATCTGGCTCCGTCGGTACGACGGTGATCAGGACCCTAAGCTGCCCACTGGTACCCCACAACTAACCCGGCCGGGGCGTCGGCCGAAGCGGTCAGTGAAGTCGGAAACGGTGCTCACTCCCCAAACCCGGCCGGTATCGCTAGCGTGCACAGGCATGGCGAAGAAGATCATCCTGATCGTGTTCGGCGCCGTCGGGTTGTTGATCGGGCTGACGCTGACGTTCGGTGGCGCGGTGCTCGTCGCGGTCACCGGTGGGGACGGCTTCTTCGACACCGGCCAGGTGACGTTGAGCACACCGACACACGCGTTGGTGTCCGACCCCCAGACGTTGCGGAACGACAACGCGTTCAGCAACGAGTCGGGCCCGGAGATCCGGTACCGGGTCCGGGTCAATTCCACCGAGCCGATCTTCATCGGTATCGGCGCGGCGCAGGACGTCGACACCTACCTGCAGGGCGTCCAGGTGGACCAGGTCGTGTCGATCGACTTCCGGCCGTTCCGCCTTCAGACCAACCGCCAGGACGGCTCCCGCTCCCCCGCGAGCCCGGACCAGCAGACGTTCTGGGTGGCCCGCGCGTCCGGGACCGGTGAGCGCACCGTGACCTGGGACGGGCGTCCCGGCGAGTACCGGTTCGTGGTCATGGCCGCGGACGGCGGCGAGGGCGTGCTGACCGAGGCCTCGTTCGGCATCCGCGTCCCGTTCCTGCGCGGCCTCGGCATCGGCCTGCTGATCGGGGGCGTGGTCGCCTGCCTCGGCGGCCTGGCGCTGCTGATCTGGGGCATCCGCACCAAGCGGCAGCCGGCGATGGCCGGCTACCCCGACCCGTACGGCCAGTACTACCCGCCGGGCAGCTACACAGCGGCCGGCTACCCGCCCGCCCACACCGGCTACCCGCCCGGCCCGGCGGGCTACCCGCCCGGCTCTACCGGCTACCCGCCCGGCCCGGCGGGCTACCCCCAGCCCGGCGCGTACCCGGGCCAGTACCCACCGGACCCGTACGCGCAATACCCCCCGCCGCAATACCCCCCGCCGCCCGGCCAGTCCCCGCCGCCCCAATATCCGCCTGACCAACATCCGCCTGACCAGTACCCGGCGCCGCAGTACCCGCCGGCCGAACACCCGCCGCCGGCGCGGCAGGGCGGCGAACCACCGCCCGGCCAGCCGACGCCGCCCCCGCTACCGGCCGCCGCACCGCCGCAACCGCCGGACTCAGGCCAAGACGCGGACCCCACCGCCGAGCACCGTGACGGCTCGTCGGAGCGCCCGGTCTGATCGCCGCGCCAACGCCGGCCCCGCGAACCCGGCGGGGCCCGCGGGGCCCGCGCGGCTGGCGGTCAGTGGCTGCTGGCGTTGAGCTCGGCGCGGACGTCGCGAGCGACCCGGCGGATGCCGCGGACCATCCGGCCGTGGTCGTCGGTCTCCCACTCGTACAGGCCGCAGCCGCCGACGATCAGGCCGAGCAGCAGGAAGCCGCACACGTTCAGCACGCTCGCGTGCAGCGCGTTCGCGGACGTGTCGGTGAGACCCAGCTGGACCAGGCCGAGCACGATGATCACGGAGCCGAGCGCGACGCTGCCGGCCGCGCCGAGGTTGCCGCCGGGCAGTGAGACCAGCACGGCGAGCACGCCGGCGACGATCAGCACGAGGGTGACCCGGTCGGACGCGCCGACCGCGATCACGCTCCAGACCGCGGCCACCACCCCGGCCAGCGCCGCGAACACCCGGAACCGGCGCCGGGACGGGTGGTTCAGCGGAAGCAGCTGCCGGCTTTCCTCCGCGCTGTGTGACGCCGCACCGCTCACCGTCGACTCCGGTCGTTTCCGCCGATCCCGCATGCCGGGACCGTACCCGGCCACCACTCGCGCCCCACCAGCACCCCGCCGATCATCACGGGGCCGGGATGCCACCGGCCGCGGACACAGAAACGGGGTGGGCGATCATCCCGTTCCGCCAAGACGGGACAACCGCCCACCCCTTGCTCCGGAGCGCAGAGCCGGTGATGGTGCGCCGCCACTGACTACCTCCCCCAGCCCCCGGACGAGGAAACCGGATTCCCGAGAAAATCTCCGCGAGCTGTTCGGGCGGCGATACGGCCAGGTCAGCCCTAGAGTTCGGCGCGTGGCCGGGGCGCGCGAGTTCGACGTCGTCGGCATCGGCGCGGTCAACCTGGATGTGATCGTCACCGCTGGGGCGGGGTCGGGCCGGGTGGAGCTGGAGCGGCTGCTCGCCGGCGCGGGCGGCCTGGACTGGGGCGCCGAGGTGCTCGTCGACGAGCCGACCGTGTACGCGGCGGTCGAGGCGGTCGGCGCGGCCTCGGTGACCGCGACGCTCGGTGGCTCGGCGTTCAACACCGTGCACGCGTCGGCCCGGCTGGGGCGTGGCCTGCGGCTCGGCTACGTCGGCGTGGCCGGCCGGGTGCCGGTGCCGGGCCTGTCCAGCCTCGCGCTGCTGGACCGGCTCGGCGTCGACCGGACGCACGTCCACGCCGCCGCGGCCACCTGCGGGCTGTGCTTCTCGTTCGCGGCCGCCGGCGAGCGGACGATGCTCACCGCCGCCGGCGCGAACGCCGGGCTGGCCGGGCACCTCGACGCCAGCTTCGACCTGCTGGTCGGCTACCTGGCGGCGGCCCGCATCGTGCACGTGGCCGCGCCGCTGGACGACCGCAGCCCGGCGCGGCTGTTGCGGCTGGTGCGGGCGGTGCGCGCGGCCAGCCCGGCGACGTTGATCAGCGTCGACCCGGGCCACGCGTGGTCGACCGGCCCGCCGCCGGCGGTCCGCGACCTGCTCCGGGCCAGCGACCTGGTGCTGGTCAACCAGCGCGAGTTCGCGGCGCTCGGCGGCAGCGGCCCGGACGAGGCGGTCGCGGCCGGGATCGCCGGCGGCGCGGCCAGCGAGCGGTTGGTGATCGTGGTGAAGCGCCCGGACGGCGTGCTCTGCTGTCACGCCGGGCCCGGCGGCGTCGATGCCGACTGGCTCCCGCGGGCGCCGCTGCCCGCCGCCGTGATCCGCGACCCCACCGGCGCCGGCGACGTCTTCGCCGCGGGCCTGCTCGCGGTGCTCGCCGCCGACCCCGGGAACCACCGGCTCGGCTGCCGGCTCGGCACGGAGCTCGCCCGGCACACCATGCGGCATCCCGGCCCGGACCGGCACGCCGACCTGGCCGGCATCGCCGAGACCGTCCTCGCCGGCCGCTGACCCACCGTCCAACCGCCATCCGCCCACACCCGCCGACTACTGTCCGTAGCTGACTACCGAACGTAGCCGGCGGCCGAGGCACGCGGAGTGACGGCCGCCCCGGAAACATCCGATCATGGCTTACGGAGAGTCGCTGGCGCACGGCCGGTACCGCGAGTGTGAGGCGAACACCCGGACGCACGGCGCTGTACACCCATACACATGAATGTGCGCTCGGTGCCCTCAATGCACGACAGCGTGCCTCCCGAATCGGGCAGGACGGACGTTTTCCGCCCCGAGTAGTCGTTCCATCGCAAGTTGTCGACCTATGGGTAACCCAGAGTCGGTACGGTCAGGCCAGCGGGGTCCGACGGCCGCGGCCCTCGATCGCGGCCTTTGCCGAGGGAGATGCGCGATGACGCGCCGCGTCGAGACGGTCTGGCGATGAGTCCCAGGTCCAGCGGGCCGCTGGCGATCGTGGTCGGCGCGGGTCCACGGATCGGGCGGGCGGTGGCGGAGCGGT
>JBBWZH010000714.1:0-7196 GCA_039648995.1 Mycobacteriales bacterium | reverse complement strand
TCGTGCTGATCGACTACAAGGGTGGCGCCGCGTTCAAAGACTGCGTGCACCTGCCGCACACCGTCGGCATGGTCACCGACCTGGACGGGCACCTCACCGAGCGGGCGCTGCAGTCGCTGAACGCCGAGCTGAAACGGCGCGAGCACGTGCTCGGCAGTGTCGGCGCCAAGGACGTCGAGGACTACTGGGACACGATCGACGCGCCCGGCTTCCGCAGCCCGGACGGCCAGCCGCCGGACCCGATGCCGCGCACCATCCTGATCATCGACGAGTTCGCCTCGCTGGTGGAGGAGCTGCCCGACTTCGTCACGGGCCTGGTCGGCATCGCGATGCGGGGCCGGTCGCTGGGGGTGCACCTGATCCTGGCCACGCAGCGCCCGTCCGGTGTGGTGTCGCCGGTGATCCGGGCCAACACCAACCTGCGGATCGCGCTGCGGGTCACCGACGACGCCGAGTCCACCGACGTGATCGACGCCAGGGACGCCGCCCGGATCAACAAGTCCACCCCGGGTCGCGGCTACGCCCGCACCGGCTTCTCCGCGCTGACCGCGTTCCAGGCCGGGCGGGTCGGTGGTCGCCGGCCGGGCGCGGTCGCCGGCCCGCCGCCGGCGGTCGCCGTCCCGATCGCCTGGGAGCAGCTCGGCGCGCCGGTCGAGCGGCCCGCCTCGGTCGAGGACGACTCGAACATGGAGACCGACCTGCAGGTGCTGGTCGGCTCGATCCAGCAGGCCGCGCACCGGGCCGGCATCGAGACCTACCGCAGCCCCTGGCTGCCGGCGCTGGCCGAGGAGATCGCGCTGGGCGAGCTGCCGCCGCTGGCCGACCAGCCACCGCCGGGCGATCCCAGCGGTCGGGTCAGCGCCGTCCCGTTCGGGATCGAAGACCTGCCGAACGCGCAGCT
Organism: Mycobacteriales bacterium; assembly: GCA_039648995.1. GTDB lineage: Bacteria > Actinomycetota > Actinomycetes > Mycobacteriales > CADCTP01 > JBBWZH01. Next base: position 6,295 of record JBBWZH010000714.1, on the reverse strand, counting down.
GCAGGTCCCGCTGCTGCTCGACATCGAACACGGCAGCCACCTGATCCTGGCCGGCGCGCCGCGCAGCGGCCGGTCCACCGCACTGCGCACGTTGGCCGGCAGCATCGCAAGGCACACCAGCTGCCGGGACGTGCACATGTACGTGCTGGACTGCGGGAACGCCGCGATGCTGCCGCTGGCCGACCTGCCGCACTGCGGCGCGGTCGTCACCCGCGACCAGGTCGACCGGGTCGACCGGCTGCTGACCGTGCTGGTCAACGAGATCTCCCGGCGGCAGGTCGTGCTGGCGCAGTACGGCTACGGGTCGCTGGCCGAGCAACGGGCCGGCGTCGCGCCCGAGGAGCGGCTGCCGTACCTGCTGCTGCTGCTCGACCGGTGGGAGGGCTTCATGGCCACCTTCGACGAGCTGGACGCCGGCCGGCTGACCCAGAGCGTGCTGCGGATCCTCCGCGAGGGCCCCGGTGTGGGGCTGCGCGCGGTGGTCGCAGGCGACAGGTCCACCCTGCTCGGCCGGCTGCCGACCGCCATCGAAGACAAGCTGGTGATGCGGATGGGCGACCGCAACGACTACGGGCTGGGCGGGCTGTCCACCCGGAAGATGCCCGACTCGATGCCACCGGGCCGCGCGTTCCGGAACGACTCGATGGTCGAGGCGCACTTCGCCCTGCTCGACCCGGACCCGGCCGGCCCGGCCCAGGTGGCCGCGCTGGCCGATATCGCCCGCACCGCCCGGGAGCGGGATTCGGTCGTCCCGCGCCGGTACCGCCCGCAGCGGGTGGACCTGCTGCCGGCCCGGATCACGCTGCGGGACGCGCTGGCGCTGTCCGAGGAGCCGCGCCCGGCCTCGCCGCTGTGGGCGATGGTCGGCGTCGGTGGCGACGAGCTGGCCCCGATGGGCGTCGACCTGGACGACGACGGGCCCGGGTTCGTGGTCGGTGGGCCACCACGGTCCGGGCGCAGCACGACGCTGCTGACGATGGCCGCCGGCCTGCTCGACGGCGGCTGCGAGCTGGTCGTCGTCACCCCGCGGCAGTCGCCGCTGCGCCGGCTGGCCGGCCGCCCTGGGGTGCTCGGCGTGCTGTCCGGCGCGACCACCACCGAGCAGGACGTACTCGGGCTGCTGGACCAGGCGCTCGGCCCGGCCGTGGTGATGGTCGACGACGGCGAGCTGCTGACCGACGCGCCCTGCGCGGGCGCGTTCGAGACCGTGCTGCGCGAGGGCCGGGACGGGCAGCGGGCGCTGGTCATCGGCGGCACCACCGGCGAGATGATCAACGGCTACCGCGGTTTCATCGTCGAGGCCCGGAAGACCAAATCCGGCCTGCTGATCAACGCCGAGCACCCGATGGAGGGCGACCTGCTCGGCATCAAGCCGCCGCGCTCAGCGGTCGGCCCCGCCCCGAAGGGCCGCGGGCTGCTGGTCACGCGCGGCACGTTCCTCCCGGTCCAGGTGCCGCTCCCGCCGGAGTAGCGCCCGGCGGCGGGCCGGCCGCAGCGCCCGGCCCGCGGTCGGACGGTCGTGCGGCATCCGGCCAGCGGCCTGGACGGTGGCCGGCGAGGCCGGCCCGCGGTCGGACGGCGGCGGGGCCGGGCCCGAGTGGGCCCGGCCCGCGGCCGGTCAGAGCGGGAAATCCTCCAACATCTCGGTGACCAGCGCGGCGATCGGTGAGCGCTCCGACCGGGTCAGCGTGACGTGCGCGAACAGCGGGTGGCCCTTGAGCGCCTCGATCACCGCGGCCACCCCGTCATGCCGGCCGACCCGCAGGTTGTCCCGCTGCGCCACGTCGTGGGTGAGCACCACCCGGGAGCCGGTGCCCAGCCGGGAGAGCACGGTCAGCAGCACCCCGCGCTCCAGCGACTGTGCCTCGTCCACGATCACGAACGAGTCGTGCAGCGAGCGGCCGCGGACGTGGGTCAGCGGGAGCACGTCCAGCATGCCGCGGTCCAGGATCTCGTCCAGGGTCTCCTTGGAGACGAGCGCGCCGAGCGTGTCGAACACCGCCTGCGCCCAGGGCGCCATCTTCTCGCCCTCGCTGCCCGGCAGGTAGCCGAGGTCCTGGCCGCCGACCGCGTACAGCGGGCGGAACACGACGACCCGTTTGAACAGCCGCCGCTCCAGCACGTTCTCCAGCCCGGCGCAGAGCGCCAGCGCGGACTTGCCGGTGCCGGCGCGGCCGCCGAGCGACACGATGCCGACCTCAGGGTCCAGCAGCAGGTCGAGCGCGACCCGCTGCTCGGCCGACCGCCCGTGCAGACCGAATGCCTCCCGATCGCCCCGGACCAGCTTGACCTGCTTGTCCGCGGTCACCCGGCCGAGCGCGGACCCACGCGGCGAGTGCAGCACCAGGCCGGTGTGGCACGGCAGCTCCGCCGCCGACGCCAGCTCGATCCGCTCCTCCGCGTACAGCAGGTCGATCTCGGCCGTGCCGAGATCCAGCTCGACCATCCCGGTCCAGCCCGCGTCTACGGCGAGCTGGGCGCGGTACTCGTCGGCGGCCAGGCCCACCGCCGCGGCCTTCACCCGCAGCGGCATGTCCTTGGTGACGAGCACGACGTCCTGACCGTCGGCGGCGAGGTTGCGGGCGACCGCGAGGATGCGGGCGTCGTTCGAGTCGGATCGGAAGCCGGGTGGGAGGACCGCCGGGTCACTGTGGTTCAGCTCGACGTGCAGCGTGCCGCCCTCGTCGCCGATGGGGACCGGGGCGTCTAGCCGACCATGCTTGGTACGCAGGTCGTCGAGCATCCGGAGCGCCTGGCGGGCGAACCAGCCGAGCTCCGGATGTTGCCGCTTGCCCTCGAGTTCGCTGATGACCACCAGCGGCAGAACGACCTGATGCTCGCCGAACCGGACCAGCGCGGCCGGGTCGGAGAGCAGGACGCTCGTGTCGAGGACGTACGTCCGGCGGGATTCGGTCTTGCGGCGGTTGGCCACAGGCCCTCCCCACGGGCAGCGCACCATGCCCGGTACCTCGAAGGTCCGGAGCCGGCCTCACGTGCCCCCGCGCCGGACGGCGTGCGCGTGCGAGCGCACGTCCCGCGGGGGCTGGTGCCGGCCCCCTCGCCGCTGTCGTCCAGCACGCCTGGGCCTCCCCGGGCGGTCCGGTAGTCGGGACCGCCAAGGAAACGGTACGTGCCGGAACTGGTCACGAACAGAGACACGCCTCACTCACTGCGTTGGCCAGCCGGCAAACAGCGGGCAACACCTCGGCCCACCGCGTGGGTCCCGGCTTGACACGCCGGAAGTCAGCGGAGTTCTACGTAGATTGCACCCTGTTTGTCCACGCGTTGACAGTGTCCCAAGTCCACGCCGCCGAAGCGGCCTGCCCCCGTGATCGTCCGGCGGGAATCACCGGACGGGTCCGCTGGCGGAACGGCGCAGCGATGAAGAAGCTGGCCAACCCCACCTCCTCGGCTGGCGCTCCACCAGCCACCGGGACCCCGGCGCCACCTCCGCCGCCCTTGCCACCGCACCCAGCCCTTGATCCACAGCAGCCACGGTGAACGAGCTTCACAATCTGCGCGGCAAGATGCCCTCGCGGCCGGTAACCGCGGCCGATCACGTCAATCGCGCCGCTAGTGTGAGCCCGGATAGCAAAGAAAAACGGCCCCCGGGGGGGCCGTCGGGCCGGAGATGCTCTCTCCGGCGGGGTGTACTCACACTATACGGCGGCGGCCGCGCCGGCGCCATCGGGAAGGGCAGCATGGCCGGCCGGGTGGTCGTCTACATTGACGGGTTCAATCTGTACAACGGCCTGAAAGACAAGCATGGCCGCAAGTACATGTGGCTTGACCTCCAGCGACTGGCCGCGCGACTACTCCTCCCGGAGCAGCAACTGGTGCGGGTCAACTACTTCAGCGCCAGGATCCGTGGCGCCGAGCCGAGCGCGGATCGGCAGGCCGCCTACATCGACGCGTTGACCGCCCACTGCCTGCTGCTCGAGGTGGTGGAGGGACGCTTCCAGGAGAAACGGGTCGACTGCCGCAACTGCGGGCACCGCCGCGTCTCGCCGGCATCCTGCTGAGGCGCCCCGGCCGCTGGCGCTGACCTACCTGCCGCCGTCAACCTCCGGGACGGTGCGGGCTTCGGCGGCGCCAGCCGCAAGCTCGCCGAACACGTCGCCGCGATATTCACCGGAGCGCATCGATGTGCTTCCTCTGCCCGACGACCGGGCTGCCGGCCACCGACCGGCGGCGCAACTGGCGACCGGGATCCTGGTTGGGCCGCACGACCCCGATCTTGAGGCCGGGTCGGGTGCTGTCAGCGCAGGTAGTGGATGGTGCCGTCCGGGGTCAGCCGGGCTATCGGGCGGCCACGCCCCGGGCGGATCAGGGCGTCCGGGGTGAGCGTGAGGCGGCCGGCGGCGGCAGCGCGTTCGGCCCGGCGGCGGGCCCGGGGCGCGGCGGTGGCGGGGCCGATCAGCAGCAGCAGCGGCGGGAGGAGCGCCCACCACTGCGTTGCCAGATCCGCGACCGCGACCAGGCCGGCGACGGTCAGCATCTCGACCACGGCCACGAACGCGGCGCGGCGCAGCAGCCGCGGCCGCAGCGACGGCCAGGCGGACGGCCAGCGCGCCGGCAGCGTCAGCCCGCCCGGCTCGGCGACCCGGACCGCGCCCGCCCCGGCCGGCTCCGCGCCCGCGCCGCTCCGGCCCGCCTCGATCGGCTCAGCGCTCATCGCACCGCCAGCACGGCGCCACGGCACCCCGGGTCGGCGCCGCACCCCGGACTCCGGGGGCCCGGTGGAGCCGGGCACGGCGCCACCGCGGTCTGGCCGCCGGCGCGGTCATACCGCGACGCCGGCGGTCTCGGCGGCGATGCGGCCGGGGGTGAGCGGTTCGTCCAGGAGACGGATGAAGCGCTCGCCGACGGGCTGGCCGGCGGGGCGGGCGTCCAGCCAGGAGGCGAGCAGCCGGTAGCCCTCGACGTAGGTGGAGGTGTAGGCGCGCCAGAGCGGGTGGGACAGGAAGCGCAGCGACTGGCGGGCCCGGCGCTCCGGCATCAGCATCCAGCGCTGCAGGTAGGCGACGACGGTGTCCTGGTCGGCGCCGCGGTCGTGCAGCAGCAGCGCGGCGTCCTGGCGGACCCGGTCCAGGCCGTGGCTGGCGACCGTGACCCGCCCGGCGAGGTCGCCGTCGAACGCGAGCCCGAGGTCGGCGTAGATCTCGGCGGCCCACGGGCCCCAGCCGGCGCCGATCGAGGCGGCGATGCCGAGGTCGGCCAGGCCCTCGGCGAGCAGGCACTCCGGCGTGTTGACCAGGAAGATCGTGTGCTCCAGCCGGCCGTCCTTGCCGACCAGGCCGGCCTCCTTGCGACAGTGCTCGGTGTGGTGGCCCGGGTACGACTCGTGCGCGACCAGCTCGGGCAGCTGGGAGAGCCGGTGCGGCAGGTCGGCGTTGATCGCCACCCGGGACCGCAGCGCGCCCAGGTAGTAGTTGAACCCGCTCCACGGCTGGTCGGTGACGATCAGGTACTCGACGGTCTCCCCGGCCGGCAGCCCGTACCCGGACCGGACCGCGTCCCGCAGCGCGCTGGACAGCGCGTGCACGGTCGGCTCCAGCTTGTCCGGCGGGCACTCGTCCCGGCCGCGGTACGCGGCGTACCGCTCGGCCAGCGAGCCCTCGCCGGGCAGCACCTCGGCCAACCGGGCGTGCGCGGCGGCGTACTCGTCGGTGTCGCCCAGTTTGATCGTGACATCGAAGTAGGCCGCGACCTCGTCCACGAACGGGATCCGGTCGCCGGCGAACCGGCGGGCGCTGCACTCCAGCGCGGTCAGCTGGCCGGACAGGAACGCGACGCGGTCGGCCGGCAGCCCGGCCACGGGCAGCTCGGCACGCAGCGTGGCGGCCTGCCGGGCCAGCCAGACCGGGTCCGGCGGCGGCTCCCGGTCGACCTCCACGCGCAGCGCCGGGTCACCGGTGTACGCGTCGACGAACCCGTCCTCAAGGCGGTCGAACCGCAGCCCGAGCCGGACGTACTCGGTCGCCACATCCATACCGCCCATCCTGGCAGTTGCCGGGGCGGCAGTGTCAGCCGCCGTACCGCCGTTGCCGGGCGGCGTAGTCGCGCAGGGCGCGCAGGAAATCGACGTGCCGGAAATCCGGCCAGAGCGCATCACAGAAGTAGAACTCGGAATGCGCGCTCTGCCAGAGCAGGAAACCGGACAGCCGCTGCTCGCCGCTGGTGCGGATGACCAGGTCGGGGTCGGGCAGGCCGCGGGTGTAGAGGTGGTCGGCGATGTGGTCGACGTCCAGGATCTCGGCCAGCTCCTCGATCGAGGTGCCCGCCTCGGCGTGCT
>JBBWZH010000710.1:0-8178 GCA_039648995.1 Mycobacteriales bacterium | reverse complement strand
CCGGACCGGCGGCGGGGACCGGCGGCGGGGCCCGCGGCGCGACGGGCGGCGGCCCGGCCGGCGGCCACGTAGGGTGCCAGCGTGACCCTGCAGGATCGTCGCTTCGGTGAGGAAGGCGCGCTGCTGTCATACGGCAGCTACCTGCGCGTTCCCGAGTTGCTGGCTCAGCAGCGGCCGCAGTCCGGCCAGGACGGGCGGCCGGCCGCGCACGACGAGCTGCTGTTCATCACGATCCACCAGGTCTACGAGCTCTGGTTCAAGCTGCTGCTGCACGAGCTCGGCGACGCCCGGGACGGCATGCTGGCCGGCGACGACCACCAGCCGCGGCTGCGGCTACAGCGGGCACACGTGGTCGAGCGGGTGCTGCTCGAACAGGTGGACGTGCTGGAGACGATGACCCCGCAGGACTTCCTCGCTTTCCGCGAGCTGCTGGCCCCCGCGAGCGGGTTCCAATCCGTCCAGTTCCGGGAGATCGAGTTCCTGTCCGGCGCCAAGGACCCCGCGTACCTGAACCGGCTCTCGCACGCCAGCGAGGCCGAGCAGGGCCGGCTGCGCCGACGGCTGGCCGAGCCCACCCTCTGGGACGGCTACGTGGCGCTGCTCGCCGCGGCCGGCTTCGACACGGGCACGGTTGAGACCCGGCGGGAGGCGCTGCTGGCGATCAGCCGGCAGCCGCAGCGGTACGGCTCGCTCTGGGACCTCGCCGAGGCGCTGATCGAGCACGACGCGATCTGGGCCCGCTGGCGATCCAGGCACGTGCTGATGGTCGAACGTCAGATCGGCACCAAGTCAGGCACGGGCGGCTCGACGGGCGGGCCGTACCTGCGCCAGCGCCTCGGCCTGCGCTTCTACCCGGAGCTGTGGGAGCTCAGATCGTACCTCTGAAAAGGGACAGAAGGGAGAATGGAGAAATTTCATCCCAGGGCTTCCATTTGCCCCGAAGGTGCGCTTAAGATCAGCACGTTTCCACGCAATGCCCGTCTCCGCGGCGGGATCACATACGGAGGTAAAGATCATGGCTGGCAACCTCAAGGTCACGCCTGAGCAGCTGCACGCGCTTTCTGGGCAGGTCGTCAAGACGTCGGGCGATGTGCACGGGATGCACCAGGCCCTGAAGGGCCAGCTTGGCCCGCTGTTCGGCGCCGACTGGGCCGGCACGGCGTCCGGCCAGTTCCAGCAGCTGTACGAGCAGTTCGACAAGAACGCGACCGGTCTGACCCAGGCCCTCGAAGGCATCGGCAAGCTGCTCGGCGCGGCCGGCAGCTCGTACGCCGAAGCTGAGGCCCAGATCGCCAACACCTTCCGCGGCTGATCACCAGGCCGTCCGCGGCCCCCGTGCTCCGGCACGGGGGCCGCGTCATGTCGCGGGCCCTCCACCAGCGCGGCCTCGGCGGGAGGGCCAGCCGGCAGCGGATGGGACGATCGGGGCATGGCCCACCCGATGTCGGCGACGTTCCGCGATCAGGCGGCCGGGTGCCTACCCGGGTCGCCGCTGTACGCCCGGCTGCTCACCGCGATGGCCGATGACCTGGACGCCGGCGGCGTAACCGCGGCCGTGCTGGCCGGGCGGGAGGGCGACCGCCCCGGGACCGTCCCGCCGCTGCGGCTGCTCGGCGGGCTGCACCTGCTGGTGCTGGCCGGCCAGGCACCGGAGCTGGCGCGGTACTACCCGAGTGCCGGCGGCACCGAGCCACCGGACGCGGCCTGGTCGGCCGCCGAGCCCGCGCTGCGCGCGCACCTCAGCGACCTGCGCCGGCTGCTCGGCCGCACCGTCCAGACAAACGAACCAGGCCGGGCCTGCCTGCTCTACGGCGGCCTGCTGGTCGCCAGCCAACGCGCCGCCGCCCGGTCGCCGCGGGCCACCGCCAGCCTGGCCAGCGCGGCCGACGCGCCCAGCCCGGCCAGCGCGGCCGCTGCGCCCAGCGCGGCCGGTGCCGCCGGTGCGGCCAGCCCGGCCAGCGCGGCCGGTGCCGCCAGCCCGGCCGGTGCCGCCGGTGCGGCCAGTCCGGCCAGCGCGGCCGGTGCCGCCGGCGCGCCCAGTCCGGCCAGCGCGGCCGGTGCCGCCGGCGCGGCCGGTGCCGCTGCCGGTGCGGCCGGCGCGCGGGCGATGCCGGTGCGGTTGTTGGAGGTGGGGGCCAGCGCGGGGCTGATGATGCTGGTGGACCGGTATGCGTACGCGGTGGGTGACCGGGTGCTCGGCGATTCCGCCAGCCCGCTGCGGTTCGAGCAGCCCTGGATCGGCGCACCCCCGGCGGATCTGGACGTGTCGGTCGAGATCGTGCAGCGGCGCGGTTGCGACCCGAACCCGATCGACCCGAGTAGCGCGGAGGGCCGGCGCATCCTGCTGTCCTACGTCTGGCCGGACTGGACCGAGCGCGTCGACCGGTTGACCACGGCGCTGCGCCTGGCGACCGCGCCGCCTCCGGTCGATCGGGCCGGCATGGCCGACTGGCTCGGTGCCCAGCTCGCCACACCCCGGCCGGGCGTGCTGACCGTCGTCTGGCACTCGGTCGTCCGTCAGTACATCGACTTCCCGGAGCGGGACGCCGGGCAGGCGGTGCTGGCCCGGGCCGCCGCGGCGGCGACGCCCGAGGCGCCGCTGGCGTACCTGCGATTCGAGCCGCGCCGGCAGCCCGACCGCAGTGTCCGGTTCGAGCTGCTGCTCACCTGCTGGCCCGGCCCCGGTCAGGACGAACTGCTCGCCACCGCCCAGGGCCACGGCATTCCGGTCACCTGGCGGTAGCCGTCAGCTGGCGGTACCCGCCACCCGGCGGCGGTGACCGGGCGGTGGCCGTGACCTGGCGGTTGGCCGTGACCTGGCGGTTGGCCGTGACCTGGCGGTTGGCCGTGACCTGGCGGTTGGCCGTGACCCGGCGGTTGGCCGTGACCGACGGTAGCCGTCAGCTGGCGGTCGCGGCCGGCGTGTCTAGAGCCAGCCGTTGCGGCGGAAGCCGCGATGCAGGCTGATACAGAGAGCCAGTGTGAGCGCGACGACCAGCGGGTAGCCGAAGCGCCAGTGCAGTTCGGGCATGTGGTCGAAGTTCATGCCGTAGACGCCGGCCACGGCGGTGGGCACGGCCAGGATGGCGACCCAGGCGGAGATCCGGCGCATGTCCTCGTTCTGCTCGACGGTGACCCGGGCCAGGTTGGCGTGCACGATCGTGGTCAGCAGCTCGTCGAACGACGCGACCTGCTCGTTGACCCGGGCGAGGTGGTCCTCGGCGTCCCGGAAGTACTCCCGGATCTCGGCGTTGACCAGGCGCAGCGGCCGCTCGGCCAGCATCCGCAACGGCGCGGTGAGCGGCGCGACGGCCCGGCGCAGTTCCAGCACCTCGCGCTTGAGCACGTAGATGCGCTCGGCGTCCTGGGACCGGCTCTGTCCCGCGAACACCGCGGACTCCACCGCGTCCACATCCTCCTGCAGCGCGTCGCAGACGAGCAGGTAACTGTCGACCACCTGGTCGGTGATCGCGTGCAGCACCGCCGACGGGCCGTGCGCGAGCCGGCCCGGGTCGGCCTCCAGCATCTGCCGCAGCCCGTGCAGGCTGCCGTGCTCGCCATGCCGGACGGTGATCACGAAGTCGCGGCCGAGGAAGACCATCACCTCGCCGGTCTCCACGACCTCCCTGTCATCGGTGGATTCGTCCGACTTGACGTAGCGCACCGTCTTCAGCACGACGAACAGCATGTCGTCGTACCGCTCCAGCTTCGGCCGCTGATGTGCCTGCACGGCGTCCTCGACGGCCAGCGGGTGCAAGTCGAACTGGCTGGCCAGCCCGGCGAGTTCGGCCTCATCCGGCTCGTGCAGGCCGATCCAGACGAAGCCGTGCCCGGTTCGCCGGACCTGATCGAGCGCCACGTCGTCCGGCCGGTCGCCAGGCAGCCGCTGGCCGTCGACGTACGCCGCGCAGTCGACGACGGCCGGACGTGACCGCGCGGCCACGGGCGGGCTCAGCCGGGCCGGCCGGCGGGACGGGCGCAGGTGCGGAAGTGTGGGCATGCGAACTCCTCGGGCGCCGTCGGGAAAGGACTGACGCGCCCGCACCAAGGTCGCCGCCGGCCGGCGGGTCGTGTGGCAGCCTGGCCGGTCAGGCCCGAGGCGGCAGGACGGCGACCTTCGGATGCGGGACGCGGCTGGTACTGCACGGTTGATCAGTGCTCACGCCGCATCACCTCCTCGGGTCGTCGGCTCCCGGCCGACCGGTGACGGGCCGCGCGTCACTACGCGCCCGCCGGGCCGAGGGCCAACAGTACTCGCAGGTGAGTGACACTGTCCTGACCTTCGACCGAACCGGAAGGGGCGCCGCATGCAGTTTGGACGGTACTTCGAGGAGTTCGAGGTCGGCGCGGTCTACCGGCACTGGCCCGGCAAGACCGTCACCGAGTACGACGACCACCTGTTCTGCCTGCTGACGATGAACCACCATCCGCTGCACCTGGACGCGCACTACGCGGGCGAGACGACCGACTTCGGCAAGAACGTGGTGGTCGGCAACTACGTCTACTCGCTGCTGCTGGGGATGTCGGTGCCGGACGTGTCCGGCCGGGCCATCGCCAACCTGGAGGTCGAGTCGCTGCGGCACGTGGCGCCGACCTTCCACGGCGACACGATCTACGGCGAGACGACCGTGCTCGACACGGCGCTGTCGAAGTCCAAGCCGGACCGCGGCATCGTGCAGGTACAGACCCGCGGCTATAAGCAGGACGGCACCGTCGTCTGCGTCTTCCGCCGGAAGGTCATGGTGCCCACCCAGGCGTACGCGGACGCGCGCGGCGGCGACCAGCCCGGCCGCCCCCGCCCGCGCGACTGACACGTACCCGCCCCCTGGCTCGCGGCACCCCGGCTGGGCGGCCGAGCAGGTACGGTGTCGGGCTGGGTGGGGACCCGGCGGATGAGGACCGAGAGTCGATGACCGAGCGCCCGTTCGTTCCGGCCGAGCCCGGCCGGCCGGCTTGCGTGGGCCACCGGGCCGAGCGCGGCCGGTCGGCGCGGCACCGGCGTCCGGCGCCGCGACCGGATCGGCGGTCACCGGCCGGTCGGCCAGCGGACCGGCGATCGCCGGCCCGGCGGCCAGTGGCACCGCGTCCGCCGGCACGGCGTCCGCCGGGTCGGGTGGCGGCCGCGGTGCTCTCGCTGGTGCTGGGCGTGTCCGTGGCGATGGCGTTGACCGCGCGGTCCGGCGGCGGCACGCCCGCGGAGATCGGCGGCCCCGACTCGATCGCCGCGCTCGCCGGTGCGGCCACCCGCCCGCCGGCCGACCGCGCCGGCCGTGGCGAACCGCGCACCCTCCCCGACCGCGGCGGCACCCCGACACCGGCCGGCAGCACGGCGCCGGCTCGCACCGGGGTGCGGCCGGCGGCGCCGGCGCGGACGCTCGTCCCGGCGCGGGCCACGTCGACGCCGGCCGGCGCGATCGCGGACGCGTCGGTGACGGACGAGGTCGTCCGGCTGACCAACCTGGAGCGGGCAAAGGCCGGCTGCGACGGGCTGCGCATTGATCCGCAGTTGACCGCGGCCGCCCAGGGGCACAGCACGGACATGGCCGACCGGGGCTACTTCTCCCATGACACGCCAGCGGGCAAGACGCCGTGGGACCGGGCAAAGGCGGCCGGTTATGCCGAGCCGTCGGCGGAGAACATCGCAATGGGTTACCGCACTGCCGCCGATGTGGTGACCGGTTGGATGAACAGCCCGGGGCACCGGGCCAACATCGTGAACTGCGCGTCACATGCTGTCGGTGTCGGATACGACCCGCGCGGTTACTACTGGACCCAGCTCTTCGGTTTCGTGTAGCGCGAAAATGGGTGGCGATTCCGGCGCGGGACGTCGTAGCCTGCCGCTCCCGGGGATTGAGGGGAGCATCATGACGCGCCGGAAGAACGACGCTGGTCAGGTGACGTTGACGGAGATCCGTTCCGCAGTCGCGGCGCTGGAGGCCGAGCACGCAGCGGGTCGAATAGGCGCCGAGGAAGCCAGCAAGCGAATCAATAGCTGCCGCCAGGCGGTGACACCGCGTGACCTGTGGAGGGCCAGCGGGCACCGGGCCGGCGACCGCCGCCGGTCCGATTGGGCCGACATCCGGCGCACTGTGTTCGGCTTGGTCAGCCTGCTTGCGATGATGGCGCTGGGCGTGTGGTTGGTCACGTGGACGCTGGCTAAACTGCACGGCTCGGCGCCCTAGCACGGCCTTAGAGCGGCAGCACGGTCCACCCGGTGAGCGCGGCCAGCAACCCCTCGGACAGCGGCAGTACCCCGATCTCGGCCCGGGTCACCCAGCGGGCGTCGTCGGCGTCGTCGCCCGGCCGCAGCGTCCCGCCACGGACAGTGCAGGCAAAGTCGTCGATCACGTAGATCTGGCCGGCCGGCCCCGGGCGCTCCACGCTGCCGATCAGGTGGCCGGCCAGCACGTCGAGGCCGGTCTCCTCGCGGACCTCGCGGACGGCCGCCTCAGCCGGCGTCTCCCCGGCCTCGACCCTGCCGCCGGGCAGCGACCACAGGCCGCGCCCGGGCTCGCGTCCGCGCCGGATCAGCAGCAGTCGGCCCGCGTTATCGTGCACCACCGCGCCGGCACACGGCACCCGAGTCACCGGGGCAGACTATGTGCCCCCGAGGGCAGGGTGCTCCCGAGGGCGCGCGGGTTCGGCCAGATGGCCCGTTCGGTCGGTGGCGCTCGGCCGGTCAAACAACCACCGGACGGAACAGCTTGACTGGGCTATATGCGGTGTGCCACACGGCGTTTGACCGGCCCCGGAACCGCTGCGATCGTGCTTGGTTGGGCGCACCCCCTTGACGTACCGGACCGGTTGCGTCGACCGTGGACGCTGTGACGCCGCCCGCGTGCCCGCGCTGCGGGGGCGAGTTGCGCGCGCCGAGCCTGTTCTCCAGTGACTGGCGGTGCGCCGAACACGGCGCTGTGCTGCCGACCCACGTGCTGCCGAATGCCACTCCAGAGGCGCTCGATCACGTCCGGGGCATCGCGGAGGTGCCGTTCTGGATCCCGGCGCCGCTGCTGCCCGGCTGGATGATCACCGGCGTCGGGTACGCCGGGGACGAGCGCTCCCGGGCCCGGGCGACCGCGCTGGCCTGCTCCGGCCCCGCCCCGCTGGGCGGCGTGGCGGACATGCTGCTGGTGGCCGAGGAGCCGGCAATCGGGCTCGGCGCCGGCTACGCCGGATTGCCGGTCACGCTCGCCGCGCCGGACCTGTCCGGCCCGCCGGAGGCCAAGGTGCACGCGGCGAACCACCCCACGGGGCTCTGGTCGGTGCCCGCCCCGGCCGACCGCTGTGTGGTGATCGGCGAGGCCAAGGGCATGTGGCTGTGGGCGATCCTGTGGCCGGCCGCGGCTGGTTACGTTCTGTATGAGCACGTCGTGCTGCACGACCTGCGCGACGGCGTACCACCGGGCCTGGTCGTGGGTGCTCCGTCGCCCTATCTGATGCGCCATGTGCCGCAGGGCCCCGGCGCGCCAAGGCAGGGCTAGGGCCATCGCTATGATCTCCTACCGCCTGCGCGCCGCCTCGACTGTTGTCAGTCAGTTGTGTAAAACATGGCAGAGGGTCTAGGCGTGCTCGGCCACTTACAGTAAGCTTCCGGTCACGGGGAGGAGGGAGATGGAACGGTGAATGCACGTAAAGCACTTACCTGGATAGGCATCGCTTTTGTGGTGTTCTTCGTGCTCTCTTCGCCAAACGATGCCGGAGGCGTAGTCCGTTCGGCATTCAATGGCATAGAGAGTGCGGCGAACCAACTCTCTGCCTTCGTCAAGTCGATCGCCGGCTGACGCATGGCAGATCCCCGACGTTACCTGTTGCCGTCCGAACGGCCGGTGATCCAGGTGCGTCGGCACTGGGGCGTGCTGGCTGCAGATACGCTCCAGAGCCTGGGGTTACTGATCGCCGGGATCTTCGTGATCCGGGTCGGCGGCGGTCAGAACTTCATCCGAATGCTGGCTATCTATTTTACTGTCTTCGTCGTTATTCGGTGGGCGTGGATCATCGGCGACTGGTACGTCGAGCGGTTCATCGTCACCGACAAGCGGGTGCTACTGGTGACCGGCATCGTGACGCGCAAGGTCGCGATCATGCCGCTGGTCAAGGTCACCGACCTCACGTTCAACCGGTCCGCGCTCGGGCAGATGCTCGGATACGGCGAGTTCGTGGTGGAGTCGGCCGGCCAGG
>JBBWZH010000706.1:0-12228 GCA_039648995.1 Mycobacteriales bacterium | reverse complement strand
TGCTCGACCACCTCGGCATCGACAAGGCGCACATCCTGGCGTTCTCGTTCGGCGGGGTGCTGGCCTTCCAGTTCCTGCTGGACCACCCGGAGCGGGCGCACAGCGCGATCCTGCTGGAGCCGTACCTGCCGCGCGAGGCCCCGGCCGCGATCCAGGCGAACATCGACGCGTTCATGGGCGCCATGCAGCTCTACCAGGCCGGCGACAAGCTGGGCGCCGCGTTCTACTACATGGAGGCCGTCTGCGGCCCGAGCTTCCTCGGCTCGGTCGAGATGACCGGCCCGCTGGACGTGTGGAAGCGGGTCGAGGCGTGCGTGGACACCACGTTCACCGTCGACTTCCCGGCGATTTCCCAGTGGGCGTTCAAGCCGTCCGAGGCGGACAGGTACGCCGACCGCAAGCCGACCATGCCGGTGCTCGCGGCGATGGGCCTGGACAGCGAGGCCGCGATGCCTGGATTCCGGGAGACCCAGGAGTTCCTGATGAAGTGGCTGCCGCAGGCCGAGCGCTGCGGCATTCCGAACGCCACCCACGGCATGCAGAGCATGAACCCGGTCGCGGTGGCCGAGGCCACCTACGCCTTCCTCAAGCGGCACCCGATGGCGAATCCCTCGGCGGCGACGGTGCCGTCGGGCGCGGAGCCGGCACTCGCCGGAAAGGTGGGCTGACATGTCCCAGGAGAGCTTCATCCAGTTCCTCGTCACGGTCCGCGACGACCAGCTCCAGCTGTCCCGCTACGACCAGCGGAACATCGCGCAGCTGCTGCTGCACGCGAAGAACGAGGGCTTCGACTTCACCGCCCGGGAAGCCGAGGAGGTGATCGGCCGGCTCGAGTACGACCTGATCTGCGAGCGGGACGGTGACCCGTTCGACGGCAGCAGCCGGCTCTGGATGTGCATGTGGGGGCGCCGCTACCTGGGCTACCTCACCGACCACGTGGTCCGCCGCTACACCGACCACGAACTCGTCAAGGTCGGCCTCGGCCGGCTCCCGGCCCAGGCGGCAGTCTCATGAGCGAGCGCGGAGCGCCGGAGGGCCGTTCGGCCCGAGGGACGAGGGCCGGACTGGCCGGAGGCGGCGACGCCGAGCGGGGAGCGACGACGGCTGGGGCGCCCGAGGTACGAGGGCGGACCAGGCGGGAGGAGCGGGCATGAGCGCTGACAACGTCGTCGAGTTCCTGCGGGCGATCGGCGAGCGGCCGCACCTGCTGAACGCGCTCAAGATGCGGCCCAAGGACCGGGTCGTCAAGGCGGCCGCCGACCTCGGCTACCCGTTCACGATGGCCGAGTTCGACCAGCTGATCTGGGATCTCGAAGCCAAGCTCGCCGAGGCCCGCAACGAGGCGTTCGACCAGCATTTCTCGCTCTGGCAGACGATGTGGGGCCGCTACTACCTGGAGGTACTCGCGGTCGACCTGATGCCGAGCCTGCTCGAGACGCGCATCCGATAGCCGCCGGCGACGGCGCACAGACGCAGAGACGTTAGAGGGCAGCGCAATGGGATTCGGGACGAGCTTCGACTACGTCGTGGTGGGCGCCGGCACCGCCGGCTGCGCGCTGGCGGCCCGGCTCAGCGAGGTGCCGGACCGCAGCGTGCTCCTGCTGGAGGCCGGCGGCTCCGACGACCGGCCCGCGGTGCGCGCCACCGACATCGGCTCGATGGCCGGGCTCTGGGGTGACGCCGGGGCGACCTGGCAGTACGTGACGGTCCCGCAGGCCGGCCTCGGCGGCCGGACGGTGCCGCTCCCGCAGGGCAAGATGCTCGGCGGCGGCAGCTCGGTCAACGCGATGATGTACGTCCGCGGCAACCGGCGGGACTTCGACCGCTGGCGCGACCTGGGCAACCCCGGCTGGGGCTACGCCGACGTGCTGCCCTACTTCCAGGCCGCGGAGAGCTACGCCGGTGGCGACGCCGCCTACCGCGGCCGGCACGGGCCGCTGCGGGTGCTGGACTACCCGTCCCCGTCGGTGGTCTCGCAGGCGTTCGTGACCGCGGCCGGCGAACGCACCGGCCACCCGGGCGGCGCCGGCGCCGACTACAACGGCGCCCGGCAGGAGGACGTCCCGTTCTACTACCAGTCCACCCGCAGCACGGCCGCCCGGCGGTGCAGCACGGCGGACGCGTTCCTCCGCCCCGCGCTGGGCCGCCCGAACCTGACCGTGCACACCGGTGCCACCGCGCGGCGGGTGCTGCTGGACGGCGACGCCGCGGTCGGCGTGGAGTACCTGCGCGACGGCGTCCGGCACCAGGTCGGCGCGGCCGCCGAGGTGATCGTCAGCGCCGGCACGCTCGGCTCGCCGCGGCTGCTCATGCTGTCCGGCATCGGCCCCGCCGACCACCTGCGCGCCTGCGGCATCGAGCCGTCCGCGCACCTGCCCGGGGTGGGCCAGAACCTGCACGACCACGTGCTGCTCGGCGTCGGCTACGCCGCCGAGCTGGAGCTGCCGTTCCCGCAGCTGCTGTCCGAGGCGGGGCTGTTCACGCACACCCCGGCCGCCGACCCGGCCGGCCCGCCGAACCTGCAGTTCTTCTTCGGTCCGGTGCAGTTCGTCCCGGACGAGTACAAGATCGACGGGCCAGGCTTCACGTTCGCGCCGATCCTGGCCCAGCCGCGCAGCCGCGGCACGGTCACGCTGAACCCGGCCCACCCGTCCGGCCCGCCGGTGGTCGACCCGCACTACCTCGAACAGGGCGCCGACGTGGACGTCCTGGTCGAGGGGATCGCGGTCGCCCGGGAGCTGGTCGGCACCGCCGCCTTCGCCGGCCTGCGCGGCCGCGAGCTGGCCCCCGGCGACGGCGTGCGGGACCGGGCCGCGCTCGCCGCCTACGTCCGGGCGACCGCGTCGACGGTGTGGCACCCGGTCGGCACCTGCGCGATGGGCACCGGCCCGGCGGCCGTGGTCGACCCGCGGCTGCGGGTGCGCGGGATCAGCGGGCTGCGGGTCGCCGACGCCTCGATCATGCCGACGATCACGGCCGGCAACACCAACGCGGCCGCGATCATGATCGGCCACCGCGCCGCCGACCTGATCACCGGCGCCGGCGCGGACACCACCGGGCCGGCCGCACCGCGCGCCGCCGACCTCACCCGCACGGCCTGAACGGAGGCGCTGAGATGACGACGACGGTTGATGTGCTCGTGATCGGCGCCGGCGCCGCCGGTTCCGTGCTGGCCAGCCGGCTGAGCGAGGTCGACGACCTGAACGTGCTGCTGCTGGAGGCCGGCAAGGCGGAGGTGACCGACGCCGTCCGCAGCCCGTGGCGGTGGAACGAGGTGCTGCTCACCGACCTGGACTGGGCGTACATGAGCGAGCCCCAGCCCGGGATGAACGGCGCGCAGGTCTATTCCGCGGCCGGCCGCGGCCTCGGCGGCACCTCGAACATCTACCACATGATCCACACCCGCGGCCGCCCCAGCGACTACGACGACTGGGCCGCCGCCGGCGCCGACGGCTGGTCCTACCGGGACGTGCTGCCGTACCTGCAGCGGGTCGAGGGCCAGCGGGACGACACCAACCCGACCGCCGGCCGGAACGGCCCGATCACCGTGGTGAACGCCCGGGACACCGGCAGCCCCATCTCGCAGACGTTCATCGACGCCTGCGTGGAGCTCGGCTACCCGAAGGCGGACGACTTCAACTCGGCCGACTTCGGCGCCGGCTGGCACCACGTGGACATCGACGGCGGCCAGCGGCGCGGCGCCTACGCCGGCTACCTGGCCCCGGCGCTGCGCCGGCCGAACCTGGCCACCGAGGTCGGCGCGCTGGTCACCGAGCTGCTGTTCGACGGCGACCGGTGCACCGGCGCCCGCTACCTGCGGGACGGGCAGTCGCACACCGTGCTGGCCCGGCACGAGGTGGTGGTCAGTGCCGGGGCCATCCAGTCGCCGAAGCTGCTGATGCTGTCCGGCATCGGCGACCCGGCCCAGCTGCGCGAGGCCGGCGTGGCCGTGCGGCTCGCGCTGCCCGGGGTGGGCCAGAACTTCCACGACCACCCGCTGATCATCGGTCCGATCGGCTACCTCGACCGGCCGGGCCCCGACCCGCGCGGCCAGGTCACCGAGGTCGCCCTGTTCTGCGGCTCGGAGCCGGACCTGCCCGTCCCGGACCTGGAGATCTGCCTGGTGCACCGGGCCCCGTTCGGCGACAAGTTCTTCGCCAACGTGATCAAGCGGGTGCAGTCCGGCCAGCCGATCGCCCCGGTGGCCGAGCTGGTCGACCCGCGGGTGGTGCTCAGCCTGCCCGGGCTGGTGCGGCCCGAGTCACGCGGCTGGGTGCGGCTGGCCGGCAGCGACCCGACCGCGCACCCGCGGATCAGCGCCAACTACTACGGCGAGCCGGTCGACCTGGAGCGCACCACGACGATGGTGGAGATCGCCCGGGACATCTACCACACGACCGCGTTCGCGCAGGAGTGGGGCCTGGTCGAGCTGGCGCCCGGGCCGACCGTGAACACGCGGGACGAGCTCCGCTCCTGGGTGGTCGCGAACACCGGTTCGTACTACCACTTCGCCGGCTCCTGCCGGATGGGCGCGGGTTCCGACCCCGGCGCCGTGGTCGACCCCGAACTGCGCGTGCGCGGCACCACCGGCCTGCGGGTCGCCGACGCCTCGATCATGCCGACGCTCGTCTCCGCGAACCCGCACACCAGTGTGCTGATGATCGCCGAGCGGGCCGCCGACCTCATCACCCACGACCTGCAGCGGTAAGGGAGCCAACCCCCGATGATCCACCAGTTCATCTTCGCCGCGCCCAAGCCCGGGATGACGGCCACCGAGTTCCAGGACTACTGGATCAAGGTGCACGCGGTGAAGTACGCGAGCAAGATCCCGCAGATCACCCGGTACCTGATCGACCGGCGGGTGCCGTTCGCCGGCGACCTGGGCACCCCGCTGCTGCCGCACCAGGGCGTGGCCGAGATCTGGCTGCGCAACGAGGAGGAACAGCTCGCGTCGCTGCAGACGCCGGAGTTCCTGCAGGGCGCGCGGCTGGACGAGCCGAACTGGGCCGCGTTCTGGCTCAGCTTCGTGCTGGACACGACCGCGTACGAGATCGTCCCCGGGCCGGCGCTGACCGAGCGCCAGCCGGACTGGGTGAAGATCACCATCCTGTCCAAGCGCCGCCCCGGTCTCGACCTGGCCGGGTACCGGGAGCGGAGCCTCGCGTCGTACGCCCCGCTGCTGAGCAAGCTGCCCGGCGTGCAGCGGGCCGTGCACGCGCAGACCCGGGACGGCTTCTACGTCTTCGGCGAGGCCAACTTCGACAGCATCGACCAGCTCTGGTTCGCCGACACCGCCAGCCTCCGGGCGGCGCTGGCCTCGCCGTACTTCGCCGAGCAGGTCAAGCCCGCGCAGGCCGACCTGGTCGACCCGAAGTACGTGTTCAGCCTCGTCGCCACCGAGAACTGGATCATCGGCCCCGCGGCCGACTGAGACTTGGGAGGTCGCTATGACCAGCACAGCTGAGGAACTGATCACCGCCGACTTCGGCGTCGCGGACCTCACCGGCCGCTGGCGCAGCCCGTACGCGTCCGAGGTCTTCCCCGGGATCTGGGGCATTGACGACTTCTGGCTGCAGAGCCCGTTCTGGGGCATCCACTTCAACTCGTACAAGGAGCCGGAGTGCCAGAACCGGCTGTTCGAGCTGTTCATCATGGGCGCCTGGGAGCTCGGCGACGCCAACCCGGACGTGCCCGGGGCCAGGGACGCCAACTTCTCCCGGGTGAAGGTCGGCCTCACGCTCTACGACCAGTGGCCGATCGGCGCGGCGAACGAGGCCGGCTCCGGCAGCCGGCCGTGGCAGCTCAACGACTGGCAGGACGTGTCGCTCGGCGGCTGCCCGCCGATCGACCTGCCCGGCATCGACAACTGCCCGATGGAGTACGACCTGCTCGGCATGGCCCGGGTCGGCGTGGCCGGCGGCGGTGACCGGCTCTACTTCGGACAGCGGCAGCACGACGAGGACGGCAGCGGGATCTGCAACCGCCGCGCGCCGGGCCTGCTGCCGTACTACGTGGTCCGGGTGACCGGCGCCGCGCCGAACATCGGCCACGGCGCCAACTTCGGCGCCCCGGACTGGTTCAACATCACCCGCTCGCTGACCCCGGCCGTCCCGCGCTCCGCGGGCTGAGCGCCTTCGCACGGATGGAGTTACTGACGTGATCACTACTCAGGCCGCCGTCATCGAGTCGCCTGGAGCGCCGTTCGTGCTGCAGGACATCGAGCTGAGCGAGCCGCAGCCGACCGAGATCCTGGTGAGGATGGGGGCGGCCGGGATCTGCCACACCGACCTCACCATCGGCGCCGGGCACATCCCGTTCCCGCTGCCCGGCGTGCTCGGCCACGAGGGTGCCGGCACCGTGGAGGCGGTCGGCTCGGCCGTCACCCGGGTCGCCCCGGGCGACCGGGTGGTGCTGACCTTCACCTCCTGCGGGCACTGCGCGTCCTGCCGGACCGCGCACCCGGCGTACTGCACGACGTGGATCCCGACGAACCTGATCGGCGGCAAGCGGGCCGACGGCTCGTCGCCGCTGAGCCGCGGCGGCAACCGGATCGGCGGCCGGTTCTTCGGCCAGTCGTCGTTCTCCCGGTACGCGATCACGGACGAGCGCAGCACGGTCAAGGTCCCGAACGACATCCCGTTCGAGTTGCTGGCCCCGCTGGGCTGCAGTACCCAGACCGGCACCGGCGCGGTGTGGAACACGCTGCGGCCCGAGCCGGGCACCTCGATCGCGATCCTCGGCGTCGGCGCGGTCGGCATGGCCTCGATCATGGCCGCGGCGCTGACCCCGGTCGGCAAGATCATCGCGATCGGCCGCCGCCCGGACGCGCTGGAGCTGGCGCAGAAGTTCGGCGCCACGCACACGATCAACACCAAGGACACCGAGTTCGGCCCGAGGCTGCGGGAGATCACCGGCGGCGCCGGTGTGGACTACGTGGTCGAGGCGATCGGCAACCCGGACCTGCTCCGGCAGGGCATCGAGGCGCTGGCGCCGCGCGGCGCGGTGGCCGTGGTCGGCGCGCCGCCGTACGGGGTGGACGTGGCCATCGACGTGCACCGGCTGCTGCCCGGCCGCAAGGTGCTCGGCGTCTGCGAGGGCGACAGCGACCCGGAGCGCCTGATCCCGCTGCTGGCCGAGCTGGTCCGCACCGGACGGCTGCCGATCCAGCCGCTGATCCGCGAGTACGGCTTCTCCGAGATCCAGCAGGCGGCCTACGACTTCGCCGGCGGCCGCGCGACCAAGGCAGTGCTCCGCTTCGACGAGTGAGCCGTGACCGCGGCCGCTACTGGAGGATTCCGATGAACTTCTGTGAACTGGGCGACCTGACCCTCGCCTCCGGCGAAACGCTGCCGGACGCGCGGCTCGCGTACCAGACGTTCGGCGAGCTGAACGCCGCCGGCGACAACGCGATCGTCTTCCCGACCTTCCTGGGCGCCCCGCCCGAGGTGCTGAACGGCTGGATCGGCGAGGGCCGCGCGCTGGACCCGAGCCGCTACTTCATCGTGCTGCCCGGCCACTTCGGGCTCGCCCCGTCGTCGGCGCCGAGCACCGCGGCCGCGCCGGCCAGCGGCCCGCGGTTCCCGACCGTCTCGATCGTGGACGACGTGGTCGCCCAGCGACGCCTGGTCGAGTCGCTCGGCGTGCGCTCGGTGGCGCTGGTACTCGGCTGGTCGGTCGGCGGCCTGCAGGTCTACGAGTGGGCGCTGCGGCATCCGGACATCGTCCGCGCGTTCGCCGGGATCGCCACCGCGCCGACCCCGCCACCGTGGACCAAGCTCTGGCTCAAGACCGTGGTCGAGGACCCGATCAAGGCCGACCCGAAGTGGGCCGGCGGTTCGTACGCCAGCGGTGCCGACGTGCAGGTCGGGATGACCGGCGTGGCGCACGGCTCGGCGCTGACCGCGCCGCCGCGCACCTTCTACTTCGGCAGCAACGAAGGCTGGCGCGGGCTCGGCTTCGGCAGCGTGGACGAGTTCGTGGCCGGTTTCTGGGAGGGCTTCTGGCTGCCCCAGGACCCCAACGACACGCTGGTGCAGGCGCGCAAGGCGCGCACCGCGTACCCCGGGCCGGCGGACGAGGAACTGCGCGACATCCTCGGCCGGGTCCAGCCCCGTGCCACCGTCGCCGCCTTCACCGGCGACGCGCTGTTCCCGCCGGCCGAGTCGAAGCAGCTGGCGGAGTGGATGGGCGTCGACTTCCACGAGATCGACACCCCGTTCGGTCACCTGGCCACGTTCGCGCTCAGCGAGCAGGACGTGAAGGCGATCGACGGCGTGATCCGTTCGGCGCTCGGCGATTGAGGCGGGGGACATGTCGAAGAAGATCCTGGTCGTGCTCTCCGAGTACGGCTACTGGGGCGAGGAGCTGCTCGGCCCGCTGACCGCGTTCGACCGGCAGGGCTACACGACCGACTTCGCGACGGCGACCGGCAAGCGGGCGCACGCGCTGCCGCCGAGCCTGGACCCGGGCTACGTCGACCCGCCGCTGGGCCGCGGCGTGACGACCCCGGAGGTGGCCGTCGGCGCCCGCGAGCTGGACGAGTCCGACCGGCTGGACAGCCCGCTGAGCCTGCGTGACCTGCTGCCGGAACGCCCGTACGCGAGCGTGACCGAGCCGCTGCGGGCGATGGAGAAGTACTACCGGGAGCTGGCGGCCGCCACCGGTGAGCTGGTCGGCCAGCCAACCGGGTACGACGCGCTGGCCCTGGTCGGCGGCAGCGGCCCGATCGTGGACATGGCCAACAACGGCCGGGTGCACGAGCTGATCCTGGCGTTCGTCCGCGCCGGCAAGCCGGTGCTGGCCGAGTGCTACGGGGTGGCCTGCCTCGCGTTCGCCCGCGACTGGGAGGACCGGGCCAGCATCATCAAGGGCAAGCACGTCACCGGGCACTGCAAGGAGTACGACTACAAGGACGGCACCGGCTTCCTGGGCACCGAGTTCAACATGGGGCCGCCGCCGTACCCGCTGGAGTACATCCTGCGTGACGCCACCGCGCCGGACGGCCGCTACCACGGCAACGTCGGCAAGGAGCGGTCGGTCGTCGTCGACTTCCCGTTCGTCACCGGACGGTCCACTCCGGACTCCTTCCTCTCCGGCGAGAAGCTGGTCGAGGTGCTGGAGTCCGGGCTGCGTCGCTACGGCTGGTAGGAGCGGGCTCATGACTGCACGGCCAGGCAAGGTCGCGATCTTCGAGCAGTTCCGTGCCGACGGGATCACCCGCATGTTCGGCAACCCCGGCACCGTCGAGCAGGGTTTCCTCGACGTCGTCGACCAGCTGCCGGACCTCGACTACGTGCTGGCCCTGCAGGAGACGGTGGCGATCGGCATCGCCGACGGCTACGCCCGGGCCAGTGCCGGGCCGGCGCTGGTCCAGCTGCACAGCGGCGTGGGGCTCGGCAACGGCATCGGCATGCTGTACCAGGCCAAGCGCGGGCACTCCCCGCTGGTGGTCATCGCCGGCGAGGCCGGTGTCCGGTACGACTCGATGGACGCGCAGATGGCGGCCGATCTGGTGGCGATGGCCCGCCCGGTCACCAAGTACGCCACCCGGGTGGTGCACCCGGGGTCGGTGCTGCGCGTGCTGCGCCGGGCGATCAAGGTGGCCATGACGCCACCGCGCGGACCGGTGTTCGTCGCGCTCCCGCTCGACGTGCTCGACGAGAGCACGGACGAGCCGGCGGTGCGCACGACGATCCCGACCCGGTCCGTGACCCCGGTGGCGGCGGAACTGGCCGCGGCCGCGGCGCTGCGCCGCGCCGCGGCCCGGCCGGTCATCCTCGTCGGCGACGGGGTGTCGGTGTCCGGGGCGCAGGCCGAGCTGACCCGGGTGGCCGAGCTGCTCGGCGCCCCGGTCTGGGGCGTGGACTCCTCGGAGCTGAACATCGACACCACCCACCCGCTCTACCGTGGCCTGACCGGGCACATGTTCGGCCCGGTCAGCGCGGCCGCGGTGGCCGCCGCGGACGCGGTGCTGATCGTCGGCAGCTACGTCTTCCCCGAGGTGTTCCCGCTGCTGGAAAGCCCGTTCCAGCCCGGCGCCGCGGTGGTGCACATCGACCTGGACGACTACGAGATCGGCAAGAACTTCCCGGTCGACGTGGCGCTGGTGGCCGACCCGCGGCCGACGCTCGCCGCGCTGGCCGAGCGGCTGGCCGGCGCCGGCCGGCCGGGCGAGGTCGCCCGGCACGCCGCCGAGTACGCGGCCGACCTGTGGGAGCCGCCGACGCCGGCCGCGGACGCGCCGCTGATGGAGCTGTTCGCGGCGGAACTGGCGGCGGCCGCGCCGGCCGACCTGACCGTGTTCGACGAGGCGCTGACCGCGTCGCCGGCGCTGGCCCGGTACCTGCCGGCGCGGCGGCCGGGCAGCTACTTCGCCACCCGCGGCGGCTCGCTCGGCGTCGGCATCCCCGGCGCCATCGGGATCAAGCTGGCCCGGCCGGACAACGAGGTGATCGGCTTCACCGGCGACGGCGGCAGCATGTACACGATCCAGGCGCTGTGGACGGCGGCCCGCTACGGGGTGGGCGCGAAGTTCGTCATCTGCAACAACCACCGGTACGAGCTGCTGAACCAGAACATCGAGCAGTACTGGCGGGACGGCGGGATCGCCGAGCACGCGCTGCCGAGCTCGTTCGACCTGTCCTGGCCGGAGCTCGGCTTCGCCGAGCTGGCCAGGGGACTCGGCGTGGACGCGACCCGGGTGGAGAAGCCCGACCAGGTGGCGCCGGCCGTGCGCCGCCTGCTGGCCCACGACGGGCCGTTCCTGGTCGACCTGGTCACGGCGTGAGGGGGAGGGCTGGATGAACGAGATCATCCGCCGGGACGGCGGGCGCCTCGCCGGCCAGACGGTCGCGATCCTGATGGAGAGCGACTACGTCGAATACGAGCTGCACTACTACCAGCGCAGGTTCGCCGAGGAGGGCGCGCACGTCGAGTTCCTCACCCGGCTGTGGGGCCAGCCGTCGATCACCTTCACCGGCCACGAGTACCGCGAACCGTTCACTGT
The DNA here is from genome assembly GCA_039648995.1 of Mycobacteriales bacterium. Lineage (GTDB taxonomy): Bacteria > Actinomycetota > Actinomycetes > Mycobacteriales > CADCTP01 > JBBWZH01. The sequence goes on along the minus strand of JBBWZH010000706.1, from coordinate 1,223 downwards.
GGACGGTGACCTGGAGGCGGTGGACGACGTCCGGCTGGCCGGCTACGCGGCGCTGATCGTGCCGTCCGGCATCGTCTCCGACCGGCTCCGCTACACCGAGGACGTGGACCAGCCGGCGCCGGCGGTGCAGCTGCTGCGCCGCGCGTTCAACCGGCCGTCTGTCCTCAAAGGAATCATCTGCCACGGGATGTGGCTGGTGGCGCCGATCCCGGAGGTTGTCAGCGGCCGGCGGGTGACCGCGCACAACAACCTGATCGGCGACGTCCGCAACATGGGCGCCAGGTACACCGACCAGGACGTGGTGGTGGACGGCGACCTGGTGACCGGCCGCAGCGCCGGGCACTGCCACCTGTTCGCCCGCACGATCATCGATCTGCTCGCCGCCCGGGCCACCCTGGCGCACACCGACCGGGCCCGACTCCTGCGGAGCTCGCTATGACTGCCCTCGACGTACCGACCAGCGCACCCACGTTCAGCTTCTCCGACCTGGTGGCCGGCTACGTCACCGGCTACGACCCGGACCGCCGCGTCATCGACCTGCGCACCAGCGACGGCCACCCGGTCCGGGTGGACCTGGCCAACCTCAGCTCGGCCGAGTTCCTGCGCAACCTCGGCGACCCGTACGTCGACGCCGGGTCGCATGTGGACGACCTGCTCACGCCGGGCACGCAGCTGTTCGTCTACGGCGTGTTCTACCCGGAGTCAGGGCCGGACGTGATCGACGCGAAGCGGCTGGTGTTCCTCGGCCGGCGGGCCGGCGAGTTCAACTTCGAGGAGCCCGGCTGGTGGGTGCGCCAGCTGGTGGAGCTGGCCAAGTTCTACCGGCGCGCGCAGTTCGGCGAGGGCGACATCGACTTCGCGGACTACCGCACCCAGCTGCGCCTGGGCGGCGACAAGAACGAGCAGCACGTGCAGGAGACCGACACGATCTCCCGGCTCGTCTACGGCATGGCCACCGCATACATGCTGACCGGGCAGGACGACTTCCTCGAGGTGGCCGAGAAGGGCACCGCGTACCTGCGCGACCACATGCGCTTCGTCGACCGCGACGCCGACGTCGTCTACTGGTACCACGGCATCGAGGTCAACGGCGACAGCGAGCGCAAGCTGTTCACCTCCGAGTTCGGCGACGACTACGACGCCGTCCCGATGTACGAGCAGATCTACGCGCTGGCCGGCCCGACCCAGACCTACCGGGTCACCGGCGACCCGCGGATCGCCGC
>JBBWZH010000704.1:0-9628 GCA_039648995.1 Mycobacteriales bacterium | reverse complement strand
TGGGGTCCGCGGGGGCTCGGCCCCCGCGGCCAGCATCTAACGAGCGAGCCCCGGCGAGCGCTTTCCGCGAGCAGACCTCACCCGAGCTCGCTACAGGAATCCGCCGGACCTCGGCAACGCGACACGGCGAAGGGGCCGCACCCTCAGGTGCGGCCCCTTCCCACTGCCTACCCGAACCGGACGGCGGACAGGAACCCGCCGCACCGTGGGGTCCGCGGGGGCTCGGCCCCCGCGGCCAGCATCTAACGAGCGAGCCCCGGCGAGCGCCTTCCGCGAGCAGACCTCACCCGAGCTCGTTAATGGAACGAGTCGCCACAGGCGCAGGACCCGCCCGCGTTGGGGTTGTCGATCGTGAAGCCCTGCTTCTCGATGGTGTCGACGAAGTCGATGGTGGCGCCGGTCAGGTACGGCGCGCTCATCCGGTCGACCACGACCTCGACGCCTGTGAAGTCGCTGATCACGTCGCCGTCCAACGACCGTTCGTCGAAGAACAGCTGGTAGCGCAGGCCCGAGCAGCCGCCCGGCTGGACCGCGATGCGCAGCCGGAGGTCATCCCGGCCTTCCTGGTCGAGCAACGCCTTGACCTTGGACGCGGCGCCGTCGGTGAGGATGACGGTCTTGGTGACCTCGGTGGTCGTCTCCTGGACAGTCACGATCTTCTTCTCTCATCTAGACGGACGCTGACAGAGCGTTTGTTGACACAAATCAGTGTGGGCAACGCTGGCGACGCCGCCGTGCTTCCCATCGTACGTGGCGGACCCCGGGCGACCGCGCAACCTCCGGAGGTCGGTGACGCCGCGCGGTGTGTCGGTGGGCACGCTAAACCTGTCCCGGGAATCGGCGCCGATGCGGCAGGCTTGCCCGGATGGGAGCCAGCCCCGTCGGACCCCCGGAAGAAGGCACGCATGAGCACGGCCGACCTGGACCTTGACCTGCCCGCCGGCGTGTCGCCGACGCCGCTGGCGCTGCTGCTGCTCGGCCGCGGCAGCGACGCGGGCTCCGAGCGCGGCGTCGACTGTCCGGGCGACCTGCCGGCCGCGTCCGACCCTGCCCTGGCCGACCGGGCCCGGGCCGCACTCGACACGCTCGGTGACCGCGCATTCGTGCTGGGCCACCACTACCAGCGGGACGAAGTGATCCAGTTCGCCGACGTCACCGGCGACTCGTTCAAGCTCGCGCAGCAGGCCGCGGCGCGCCCGGCGGCGGAGTACGTGGTGTTCTGCGGCGTCCACTTCATGGCCGAGAGCGCCGACATCCTGACCGGGCCGCGGCAGCAGGTGATCCTGCCCGACCTCGCCGCCGGCTGCTCGATGGCCGACATGGCCAGCTTCGACCAGGTCGAGGAGGCCTGGGCGGTGCTCGCCGACGCCGGCCTGGCCGACGACACCGTACCGGTCAGCTACATGAACTCGTCCGCCGCGATCAAGGGCTTCACCGGCCGGCACGGCGGCACGATCTGCACCTCGTCCAACGCGAGGCGGGCGCTGGACTGGGCCTTCGGCGCGCGGGGTGGGCAGCGCGCGCTGTTCCTGCCCGACCAGCACCTGGGCCGCAACACCGCCGTGCTGGAGATGGGCATGGCGCTGGACGACTGCGTGGTGTACGACCCGCACCGGCCCGGCGGCGGGGTGACCGCGGCGGCCCTGCGCGACGCCCGGATGGTGCTCTGGCGGGGGCACTGCTCGGTGCACGGCCGGTTCAGCCGCGAGTCGGTCGACGAGGTGCGCGAGCGGGTGCCCGGGGTGACCGTGATCGCGCACCCCGAGTGCCGGTACGAGGTGGTCACCGCGGCGGACGTGGTCGGCTCCACCGAGGCGATCATCCGCACCATCGACGCGGCCCCGGCCGGCTCGAAGTTCGCGGTGGGCACCGAGTTGAACCTGGTCCGCCGGCTGGCGAACCGGCACCCGGACAAGACCGTCGTCTTCCTCGACCGCACCGTCTGCTTCTGCTCGACGATGAACCGGATCGACCTGCCACACCTGGTCTGGTCGCTGGAATCACTGGTCCGCGGCGAGGTGGTGAACCGGATCACCGTCGACCCGGCGACCGCCGGCTACGCCCGCGCGGCGCTGGACCAGATGCTCGCGCTGCCATAGGCGGTCGGCCGCCGCGGTAGGGCGCGGCGGCGGCCGACCGGAGGGCAAACCGCTGGTCCACGGCGGGACCGGTGCCGGCTGCACTACCCTGCACGCTCGTGAGGTTGCTGCGGCGCCGGACCACGGGTCAGGCCGACGAAGAACGTCCGGCCGAGCCGGTCGGGGGCGGGGACGCGCTCGATCCCAGGCGTCCGGCGGGGAAGGGCCGGCCGACGCCGAAGCGGCGGGAGGCGCAGAAGCGGCGCACCGGGCCGGTCGCCCCGCCGCCGCGTACCCGGCGCGAGGCGTACCGGCGGATGAAGGACCAGAACTCGGTGCGCCGGGTGGAGGCCCGGGAGGGCATCCGGTCCGGCGACGAGAAGTATCTTCCGGCGCGTGACCGGGGTCCGGCGCGCGGGCTGGTCCGCGACGTCGTCGACTCCCGGCGCAACGCCGGCGGCTTGTTCCTGCTCGTCGCGCTGGTGGTCTTCGTCGGCTACCTGATCCCGGACGCGAGGATCCGGACGCTGACGGTGAGCCTGTGGATGGCCGTGTTCGCGGTGCTGATCATCGACTCGGTGTTCCTCGGCATCCGGATCCGGCGGCTGCTGCGGGAGCGGTATCCGGACTCGGCCGAGCGGCCCGGCCGGCTGGTGTGGTACGGCATCACCCGCGCCACGATGATCCGGCGCTGGCGGATGCCGTCCCCAAAGGTGCAGGTCGGGGAAAAGGTCTGACCACTGGACCACTAAGTTTGGCGCTATGGAGTTCAGGAAACTGGGCCGCAGCGGCCTGACCGTCAGCGAGATCTCGTACGGCAACTGGATCACCCACGGCAACCAGGTCGAGGAAGACGCCGCTGTCGCGTGCGTGCGGGCCGCGCTGGACAGCGGGATCACCACCTTCGATACCGCCGATGTCTACGCGCAGACCAGGGCCGAGGCGGTGCTCGGCCGGGCGCTCGCCGGGGAGCGGCGCGAGGGCTATGAGCTGTTCACCAAGGCGTTCTGGCCGGTCGGGCCGGGCCGCAACGACCGCGGGCTGAGCCGCAAGCACCTGATCGAGGGCTGCCACGCCTCGCTGCGCCGCCTCGGCACCGACTACGTCGACCTCTACCAGGCGCACCGCTACGACAAGCAGACTCCGCTGGAGGAGACGATGCTGGCGTACGCGGATCTGGTCCGGCAGGGCAAGGTGCTCTACGTCGGCGTCTCCGAATGGACCGGCCCGCAGATCGCCGCCGGCGCCGCGCTGGCCCGCGAGCTGCGTGTCCCGCTGATCTCCAACCAGCCGCAGTACTCGATGGTGTGGCGGGTGATCGAGGCGGCCGTGATCCCGGTCAGCGAGTCGGTCGGCGTCAGCCAGGTGGTGTTCTCGCCGCTGGCGCAGGGCGTGCTGACCGGCAAGTACCGGCCGGGCGAGGCGCCTCCGGCGGCGTCGCGGGCCACCGACCCCACCGGCTCGCAGTTCCTCGCCCGGTTCCTGGACAACCCGACGCTGCTGGAACGTGTCCAGGGGCTCCGTGCGGTCGCCGCCGACGTGGGCCTGTCGATGGCACAGCTGGCCCTCGCCTGGGTGCTGCAGAACCGCAACGTCGCCTCGGCGATCATCGGCGCCACCCGGCCGGAGCAGGTGACCGAGAACGTCAAGGCCGCCGGCGTCGTGCTGGAGCCGGAGATCATGGCCCGGATCGACGACACGCTCGGCGACATCGTCGTCACCGACCCCACCAGGAGCGGCGGCTGACCTGCCCGGCGGGCCGCGGTCAGTCGGCGGGGGTCAGCGGCATCGGGCCGTACTCGATGCGGCCGTCCTCAAGGAGGGTCACCTGCGCGACGCCGTCGTCCAGCAGGCCGCGCCAGGTCTCGCCCAGCCACGACTCGGCGTCGGCCTTGCTCGGGAACGCCTCGGTGGCCGGTTGCGGTAGCACCGCGCCGGTGCCGTCCTCGTACCGCCAGGTCCAGGTCACGACCGTGCAGGTTACCGGGCCGGCCGCCGACGGTGGGCTTTGACGCGACGAGTGCGGCCGTGGTCCTATCCAGACCACAACTCCATACCTCACGCGTCGGCGGGGGAAGCCGGTCGAAGTCCGGCACTGACCCGCAACCGTAGGCCCGGCCCCGGCCGGGCGAGTCGGACTACTCGCTGGTCGCGTGGGCTCCCATCACACCGTCGAGGTCTGCGGGGCGGAGCCCGGGTTCTCCCGCCTGCCGCCCCCGCCGTCCGCGCGTCACCGCGCCGACCGCGGGGGCCGCGTGTGCGGACGGTCCGGGGCCCGCCACGCCGGCCGTCAACCGCGAAGGGCCGTGCTGCCGTGCCCACCTTCTCTGCCCGCTGGCCCGACCGGGCCCGGTTCGCCGTCGCCGCGCTCGTGGTCGGCGTCCTGGCGCTGCCAGTGCTGTCCGCTGCCCCCGCCGCGGCGGAGCCCGGCACGACCAGCGACCCGGCGGCGGCCGCGGCCGGGTACCTGGCCCGGCAGCTCACCGACGGGACCCACTACGTGTTCGACTTCGACGGCAGCACGCCGGACTTCGGGCTGACCGCCGACGGCGTCTTCGGCATGGCGGCGGCGAAGGTGTCCGGCACCGCGCAGGCCGCCGCCACCGCCTACCTTGCCGCGAACGCCGACGGCTACATCGACTCGGCCGGCGCCTTCGGCGGCCCGTTCCCCGGCTCGTACGCGAAGCTGGCGCTGGTCGCCACGGTCACCGGCGGTGACCCGCACGCGTTCGGCGGGCTGGACCTGCTGGCCAGGCTGGCCGCGCTGGAGTGCCCGGCGACCGGCCGGCCGGAGTGCGCCGGCACGCCCGGCCTGTTCCGGAACAGCACCGCGGACGGCGGCTTCCCGAACGTGGTCACCCAGGCGCTGGCCGTGCTCGCGCTCTCCCGCTCGGTCGCCGCGGACCACCCGGACGCGGCCGCGGTCGACTTCCTGGCCGGCCGGGCCTGCCCGGACGGTGGCTTCCCGTCGCTGTTCCCGGCCGCCGGCGACCCGTGCGCGTCCGATGTGGACGGAACCGCGTTCGCCGTGCAGGCGCTCCTCGCCGCGGGCCGGGTCGCGGCGGCGAACGCCGGGCTGGACTGGCTCATGTCGGTGCGGCTGGCCGACGGCTCGTTCGTCGGCACCGGTGTCGCGAACGCCAACAGCACCGCGGTCGCCGTACAGGCCCTGCTGGCCGGTGGCCGGGACGCCACGCCGTCGGTGGGCTGGCTGCGGGGCCGGCAGATCGACTGCGCCGGCCCGGACGTCCAGCGCGGCGCGGTCACCTACACCGGCACGTTCGACGGGAACGCCCTGCGGGCCACCACCCAGTCCGCTGCCGCGTTGGCCGGCCAGCCGCTGACGACGCTCACCGCCGCCGGCAGCGCCGCGGACGCCCCCACCCTGGCCTGCGTCGGCGCGCCGCCGACGACACCGGCGACCACCTCGACCCCCACCCCGACCGGTGCCCCGACCCCTACCCCCACCGGCACCCCGACCCCGACGGTCGCGCCGACCACCACCCCGCCGCCGGCCGCCGCCCCCGAACTGCCGAACACCAACGGAACCGACGGTCGCCAGATCGTCCTGCTCGGCGTCACCGGCGCCGCCCTCGTCGGCCTCGGCGCCGCCGCCCTGCTGGCCGCCCGGCGGCGAGCCTGATGGCGGCGTGGCGCGCGCCGGCGCCGCCCGCCCCGGCGTGGCCGGGCCGGCGTGGACCGGGGTCGCGGACCAGGCACCGGGTGGCGCGGGTGGCCGTCGGGCTGGTGGCCGCCGCCGCCGGGATGGCGGCCGGGCTGGCCGTGCCCGCGCGCGCCGCCGGGCCGGACTGCGTCGCGCTGGTGGTCGACCCGGCACCCGGCGCGGCCCGGACCAGTTGCGTCACCTGGACGGCCGGGATCACCGGGCTCACTGTGCTCCGGGCCGGCCATTCGGTGGCGTTCCGGCCGACCGACGGGCTGATCTGCCAGATCGACGGGACACCGTCGACGTGCTCGGCCGACGCCACGCACTACTGGTCGTACTGGCACCGCCCGGCCGGCGGCTCGGCGTGGGCCTACAGCACCCAGGGCGCCGGGACGTACCAGCCGGCGCGGAACTCGACCGACGGCTGGGCGTACCTGAGCGGGTCGAGCCGGCAGCCGGCGAACATCGCGTTCCGCACGATCTGCCCGCAGGCGGCGCCGCCGACCCGCGCCACCACCCGACCCCCGGCACCGCCGCCGACCCGGGCCACCGGCGACCCGCCGGCGACGGCGCCGGCGACATCGGCGGGGTCGGTGCCGCGGCCCGGCCGGACCACCGCGCCGCCGCCAGCGGCACCCCGGGCGCGGTCCAGCCTGCCGGCGGCCGGGACGGCGTCGGCCGTCACCGCCCCGGCGACGTCCGGCTCGACCGGCGGTGCCGGCTCGGGTGACCCGGCCGGGCCGGCGGGGTCGGGTGGACCGGCGGGGTCGGGTGGGCCGGCGGGGTCGGGTGGGCCGGTGCCGGTGCCGGTCGCGGCGACGGGCGGCAGCGGCGGTGCGCCGGTGGGCGCGCTGGTCGGCATCGCCATCGCCGCCGCCGTGGCGGGCGCCGGGGTCTGGTTCGCCCGGGCCCGCCGGTCCGGCCAGGGCTGACCGGGGATGGGGCTGCCGGCGTCGTTCGTGGTGCCGCGCGGGCTGCACCCGGGCGCCTGGTGGCTGTGGGCGCTGGGGCTGGCGACGGCGGCCAGCCGCACCCGCAACCCGGTGCTGCTGCTGATCATCGCCGCGGTCGCCGGCTGCGTGGTGGCGGCACGGCGGACCGAGGCGCCGTGGGCGCGGGCGTACGCGACGTTCCTGAAGCTGGGGCTGGTGGTGATCGCGATCCGGGTGGTGCTGCAGTCGCTGTTCGGGCTGCCACTGCCGGGCCACGTCGTGCTGACGCTGCCGGCGGTCGACCTGCCGTCCTGGGCCGCCGGGGTGCGGATCGGCGGGCCGGTGACCCGGGAGGAGATCACCGCCGCCGCGTACGACGGGCTTCGGCTGGCCACGCTGCTGTGCTGCCTGGGCGCGGCGAACGCGCTGGCGAACCCGTTCCGGTTGCTGCGCTGCCTGCCCGGCGCGCTGTACGAGGCCGGCGTCGCGGTGGTGGTGGCGATGTCATTCGCACCGCAGGCGGTGACCGCGGTCAGCCGGGTCCGGGCGGCGCGCCGGCTGCGCGGCCGTCCGGACCGCGGCATCCGGGCGCTGCGCGGCCTGGCGATGCCGGTGCTGGAGGGCGCGCTGGAGCGGTCGGTGGCGCTGGCCGCGTCGATGGACTCGCGCGGCTACGGCCGCTCCGCGGGGCTGCCGGCGCGCACCCGCCGGCTGACCGCCGCGCTGGTGCTGGGCGGACTGCTCGGGGTATGCGCCGGCACGTACGGCCTGCTGGACGCGAGCGCCAGCGGCCTGCTCGGGTTGCCGCTGCTGGCCGCCGGCGCCGCGCTCGCGGTGGCCGGCCTGACGCTCGGTGGCCGCCGGGTGAGCCGCACCCGCTACCGCCCGGACCCGTGGGCCGGCCCCGAATGGCTGACCGTCGCATGTGGACTGGTCGTTGCGACCGCGTTCGTCGTCGCCGGCGCCCGCTCGCCGGCCGCGCTGGCGCCCGCGGTCGCGCCGCTGGTGGTCCCGCCGCTGCCCCCGCTGGCCGCCGCCGGCGCGCTGCTCGCCGTGCTGCCGGCCTGGCTGACGCCATCGCCCGCGGCCGCCCGGGCCGCCGTCCACACCGGACAGTCGGCGGTCCGGGAGCCGGCGTGATCGACTTCGACCGGGTGACGGTGACGTACGACGGGGCGGCCACGCCGGCGATCGCCGACGTGACACTGCACGTGCCCGAGGGCGAGCTGTGCCTGGTGGTCGGCCCCACCGGCAGCGGTAAGTCCACTCTGCTCAGTGCGGTGAACGGGCTGGTGCCGCACTTCACAGGTGGCCGGCTGGCCGGCCGGGTCACCGTGGCCGGCCGCGACACCCGGGACCATCCCCCGCGCGAGCTGGCCGATATCGTCGGCCTGGTCGGCCAGGACCCCGCGGCCGGCTTCGTCACCGACGTGGTCACCGACGAGCTCGCGTACACGATGGAGTCGATCGGGCTGGCGCCGGACGTGATGCGACGCCGCATCGAGGACACCCTCGACCTGCTCGGCCTCGCCGACCTCCGCGACCGTCCACTTGCGACACTCTCGGGTGGGCAGAAGCAGCGGGTGGCGATCGGCTCGGTGCTGACCGCGCATCCGCGCGTGCTGGTGCTGGACGAGCCGACCAGCGCGCTCGACCCGCCGGCCGCCGACGAGGTGCTGGCCGCGCTGCAGCGGCTGGTGCACGACCTCGGGCTGACCGTGCTGCTCGCCGAGCACCGGCTGGAACGGGTCGCCCAGTACGCGGACCGGATCGTCTACGTGCCCGGCGGTGGCCGTCCGGTCGACGTGGACACTCCGGCCCGGGTGATGGCGACCGCCGCCGTCGCCCCACCCGTGGTCGAACTGGGCCGGCTGGCCGGCTGGGACCCGCTGCCGCTGTCCATCCGGGACGCTCGCCGGCTGGCCGGGCCGCTGCGCGCGCGGCTGGCCGGTGCCTCGCCCGCGCGGGCCGCGCGGCCCGCCGGGGCGACCGCCGCCGAGGTGCGCGGGCTGGTCGCCGGCTACGGCAGCACGGTCGCGCTGCGCGGCGTCGACCTGGCGCTGCGCCGCGGCGAGGTGGTCGCGCTGATGGGCCGCAACGGCGCCGGCAAGTCGACGCTGCTCGGCAGCCTGGTCGGCCTGCTCCGCCCGCGCGCCGGCACGGTCACCGTCGACGGCCGGCCGCCGCACCGGCAGCCGCCACGCGAGCTCGTCCGGCACGTCGGCCTCGTCCCGCAGGACCCCACCGACCTCCTGTACGCCGACACGGTCGCGGCCGAATCCGCCCTGGCCGACGCCGACGCCGGTAGCCCCGGCCGCACCGCCGGCCTGCTCGACCGGCTCGCGCCCGGCATCGACGGCGGGACGCACCCGCGGGACCTGTCCGAGGGCCAGCGCCTCGCCCTGGCGCTGGCGATCGTTCTGGCCAGCGCGCCGCCGGTGCTGCTGCTGGACGAGCCCACCCGCGGCCTCGACTACGGCGCGAAGGCGCGGCTGGCCGCCGTCCTCGCCGACCTGGCCGACCGCGGCCACGCCGTCCTGCTGGCCACGCACGACGTCGAGCTCGCCGCCGAGGTGGCCGACCGGACCGTCGTCCTCGCCGACGGCGAGGTGGTCGCCGACGGACCCACCCGCGACGTGGTCACCCAGTCGCCGTCGTTCGCCCCCCAGGTCGCCAAGATCCTCGCCCCGGATCCATGGCTCACGGTCACCGATGTCCGCACCGCCCTCACCCATGCCTGACCCCGACGGCGCGGGCCGCCCCGGGCCGGCGGGCGTGGCCGGTCCCGCGGAAGGGCCGGGCCGCGCGGGTCCCACGCACCCGGCGGGCCAGGCCGACCCCACCGGCCAGGCCGACCCCACCGGCCAGGCGGACCCCACCGGCCAGGCCGACCCCACGGGCAAGGCCAACCCCACGGGCAAGGCGGGCGAGGCGCCCCAGGCCGACCCCGC
>JBBWZH010000686.1:0-14804 GCA_039648995.1 Mycobacteriales bacterium | reverse complement strand
CGGCCCGCCGCCGCGGACACGGAGCCCGGCCGGGTGCCGCCGCGGGCACCGCGCCGGGGCAGCCCGGCCGAGGCGTGGCTGACCCGCGCGCAGGGCGCGGCCCGGTCGCTGACCGAGCTGGCCGGCTCGCCGGCCGCCGCGGACGCGCGGGCCCAGCTGCTGCCGGTGGGGGCCGGCGGAGCCGAGATGGTCGAGGCCATGGGCCGGTTCGCCGGCCAGGTCACCGCCGTGGAGGACGCGCTCGCCCGGGTGGCGGAGCCGCGGCTGCGGGCCGACCGGGCCCGGCTGGCCGACGCGGTGTCCGCGGCCGGCTCGACCCAGCTGCGGTCCGAGCGGCAGCGGGCGCTGGCCAGTGTCGACGAGCAGCTCGCGGTCGCCGCCCGGCTGTCGGACGCCCGTGACACGCTGCTGGCCCGCATGCAGGCCACCGTGCTCGGCCTGGAAGGCCTGGTCGCGCGCACCGCCGAGGTGCTCGCGCTGACCGCCTCGTCCGGGTTCGACACCTCGGCCGACCGCATCACCGAGCTGGCCGGCGACCTGGACGGCCTGCGCGCCGGCCTGGCCGAGGCCGAGGAGGTGTCACGTCGGGTACTCGACCCTGGCCGCTGAGAGGCCAGCTGGCCGGAACGACCGATCGCCCACCCGGCGGCGATACTCCCTTTCTATTCTCGTAACCACGACGGTTCGCCCGGTGTACCTCGGGGCGTACGGTAGACAAGCCGCAATCAGGAGGACTCGGGATCATGGCAAACCCTTTCGTCAAAGGCTGGAAATACTTCATGTCCTGGTTCGGGGCGAAAATTGACGAGAAGGCCGACCCGAAGATCCAGATCCAGCAGGCCATCGAGGAAGCCCAGCGGCAGCATGAGGCGCTCAGCCGGCAGGCCGCGGCGGTCATCGGCAACCAGCGCCAGCTGGAGATGAAGCTGTCCCGGCACCTGTCCGACGTGGAGCGGTTGCAGGCCTCGGCACGCCAGGCGCTGACCCTGTCCGACGCCTCCCGGGCCAAGGGCGACGTGGCCAAGGCCACCGAGTACGAGCAGACCGCGACCGTCTTCGCCACCCAGTTGGTCACCGCGGAGAAGTCGATGGAGGACCTCAAGGGCCTGCACGACCAGGCCCTGCAGGCCGCCGAGCAGGCGAAGAAGGCCGTCGAGCAGAACGCGATGCTGCTGCAGCAGAAGCTGGCCGAGCGCACCCAGCTGCTCAGCCAGCTGGAGCAGGCCAAGATGCAGGAGACCGTGTCGGCCTCGCTGCGGCAGATGTCCGAGCTGTCCGCGCCGGGCAACGTGCCGTCGCTGGGCGAGGTCCGGGACAAGATCGAGCGCCGGTACGCCAACGCGCTGGGCTCCGCGGAGCTGGCCCAGAACTCCGTCGAGGGCCGGATGCTCGAGGTCCAGAAGTCGACCCTGGACATGGCGGGCAACGCCCGGCTGGAGCAGATCCGGGCCAGCATGTCCGGTGGCCAGCTGGCCGCGCCGCCGAGCCAGCCCGCCGTGACCGGTCCGGCCAGCCAGCCGGCGGTGACCGCGGGCACCAGCGAGCCGGCCGCGGCCCCGCAGCCCGAGCAGGCTGCCGAGAAGGGCTAGCCGGGGCTGCGATGTGGGTCGGGCCGGCGCGCCGGGTGGCGCTGCACGTGATCAGCCGCCGGCTGATGACGCGCGGCGTGCCGCCCTGGCAGCCGCCCCCGCCACCGGCCGGGCCGTGGTGGCCGCCGCCGGCGACCGGCCCGTCTGACGGCACCGGCCCGGCGCCGGCTGGCGGTGGTGCGGCCGACGCGATGTGGCCAGGGCCGCCGGCACCGGCCGACGGCCTGACCCAGCCGATGCCATCGAACGCCGACAGCGTGCCGCGGGGCTACTGGCAGCCGACCGGTCAGCCCGGCCGCTGGAGCCGGCCGCACCGGGGGCCGGGGATGTGGCGCTCCTCGCAGCCGTTCCCGGCGACCGGCCGGGCCGGCTGGCTGCGGGACGTGGCGTTGTCCGGGCTCAGCGTGGCCATGCCGGCGGCCAGCGGGAGGTACCGGCGGGCGCTGGCGGCCTGGCGTGACCCGGCCCGCCGGTTCGCCCGCAGCAAGCGCCGCGCCCGCCGGATGCTGCTGCTGATGGCGCTGGTCACCGCCGGGCTGGCGTGGCTCACAGCGCATGTCGCCGGCGACGTACCGGGCATCCAGGCGGCGCAGGTGTTCTGGGCCGCCTGCACCGCGGTCGCCGCGGTGAAGACCGCCGGCGCCGGCTACCGGGTCTGGCGGCTGGCGCACACCGCACCGCCGCTGCCCGCCCCTCAGCCGCTGCCCCGGGACGCGGCCGCCTATCCGGCGATGCGGCGGCTGGACGAGCGGGAACGGGTGCTCGCCGACCTGCTCAGCCACATCGGCCCGGCCGCCGACGACACCCGCGGGGTGGCCGCCGACGCCGCCGCGGCGCTGCGCCGGCATGCCAGCAGGGCGACCGCGGTCGACCGCGCCCGCGCCGGCGCCCCGCCCACCTCCCGCGCCGGCCTGGACGCCGCGCTCGGCGTGCTGGTCCAGCAGTTGGACGACGGCGTCGCCGGGTACGAGGCGCTGGTGCTCGCCGCCGCCGACGCGGTCTCCGCGTCGGCCACCCTCCAGGCGGGCGACCCGGTGCTGGGCGCCCGGCTGGCGGACGCCACCGACCGGCTGGCCGGGCTCGCCGCCGGATTGCGTGACGTTACGCCGTCCGGATGACAACCTGTCCGGTACACGCTGGCGTCCATATGGCTAAGGGGGTGGCCATCGGGCATGGCTGGCTGGACCGATGCGGAGTTCGATGCGTTCGTCGCTGCCCGGATGGGACCGTTGGTCCGGTTCGCCTACGCGCTGACCGGTGACCTCGGGCACGCCGAGGACCTCGTGCAGACCGCGCTGATGCGGGTGTACGTGCGAGCCCGGCGGTCCGCACCGGACGACCCGGAGCGGTACATCCGGCGGGTGGTGATCAACGCCAACGTGAGCCGGTTCCGCCGGCGCCGGGTGACCGAGTCGCTGGTCGAGTGCACGCCCGACGTGGCCTCGCCGGACCGGACCGAGATCAGCGCCGAGCAGGCGGACACGATGCGCCGGCTGCTGGGCGGCCTGCCGCCGCGGCAGCGCACCGTCCTCGCGTTGCGGTACTCCGCCGACATGTCCGAGGCGGAGATCGCGGGGTTGATGGGCGTCAGCCCGGGCACGGTGAAGTCGCTGGCGTCCCGCGGGCTGGCCAAGCTGCGTACCCAGGTGAGCGAAAGCGAGCGGGAGGGGAGCGTGCGATGACCGGTCCGGCCGATCCTCCCGAGCGGACGCTGGCCACCGCGTTCACGCCGCCCGGTGACCTCTACGTCTGCCCGACCGCCGGTGTCCGGCTGCGCGCCCGGGCGACCCGCCGCCGCGCCGAGCTGACCCTGCACACGGTCGCCGGCTGCCTGCTGGTGGTCACGCTGGTCGCGCTCACCGGCACGGCGGTGCTGCGCGGGCAGCGGACGGATACCGGGACGCCGTCGCAGGCGCTGCTGTACCACGGCGCGCCACCCCCGGCGGTCGGCCCGTACGGCGTGATGCCGGTGCTGCCCTGGGACGCGCGGTCGGCCAACCTGATCGGCGCCAGCTACGGGCCGAGCACGCTGACGCACCCGCTGGAGGTCGTGCCCGCCACCCCGATCGCCGCCGCGTCGTGCCCCTCGATCGCCGGGCTGAGCATCGCGCGGAGCTCCGCCGCCCGGCCGGAGCTCGGCGGTCCCTGCTACGTGTTGACCGAGCCGGCGGCGTTCGTGGTGAGCCGGCTCGTCGCGGTCGACATGACCAGCCAGGACGGGGTGGCCGGGGTGACGCTGACCCTGAGTGACGCCGACGGGAGCCGCCTGCGCGTGTTCACCGAGCGGAACATGGGCAGTCAGGTCGCGTTCGTGGTGTCGGGCCGGGTCTGGTGGGCGGCGCAGATCGGGGAGCCGGTGACGACCGGGGTGATCCAGATCGCCGATGCCCGGTCCGAGGCGACCGCACTCGACCTGGTCCGCAGCCTCGGCCCGCGGACGATCCGCAAGCCGCCGGTGGACGACGAGTAGCCCGCGTGATCAGCCGGGCTCCAGCTCGGCCAGGCGGCGGGTGAGCAGTTCGCGGTCGGCGGCGTTGCCGGCCAGCCGCAGCGCCGCCGCGTACTGCTCGCGGGCCCGGTCGGGGTCGCCGAGCCGGCGCAGCAGGTCCGCGCGGGTGGCCGGGAGCAGGTGGAACGCCGGCAGCCGCTCGTCCAGCCCGGCCAGCAGCGCCAGCCCCGCGGCCGGGCCGGCCGTCTCCGCCTCCGCGACCGCCCTGTTCAGCCGGACCACCGGGGAGCCGGTCAGCTCGTCCAGCGCCCGGTACAGCGCGGCGATCGCGGCCCAGTCGGTGTCGGCGGCGCGGGCGGCCCGGCCGTGTTCGGCCGCGATCGCCGCCTGCAGCAGGTACGGGCCGAGCCGGCCGGCGCGGGTGGACCGGGTCACCAGCGCGAACCCCTCCGCGATCTGGTCGGCGTGCCACCGGGACCGGTCCTGGTCAGGCAGCAGCACCAGCCGGCCGCCGGCGTCCAGCCGGGCGTCCCGGCGGGCGTTCTGCAGCAGCATGAGCGCCAGCAGCGCGCTCGCCTCGGGCTCGTCGGGCATCAGCACGACCAGCACCCGGGCCAGCCGGATCGCCTCGTCGCAGAGCTCCCGGCGGATCGGGGCGTCACCGGAGGTCGTCGCGTACCCCTCGTTGAAGACCAGGTAGAGCACCGCGAGCAGGCCGGCCAGCCGGGCGGGCAGCTCCGCGTCGGTCGGCACCCGGTACGGGATGCCGGCCGCGGTGATCTTCTTCTTGGCCCGGGTGATCCGGGCCGCCATCGTCGGCTCCGGCACCAGGAACGCCCGCGCCACCTCGGCCGTGGTCAGCCCGCCCAGGCAGCGCAGCGTCAGCGCCACCCGGGCCTCCAGCGCCAGGGCCGGGTGACAGCAGGTGAACAGGAGCCGGAGCCGGTCGTCCGGGATGGTGGACATCTCCTCGGCCACCTCCTCCGGGTCAACCGCCGGGTCGGGCTCGGCGAGCAGCGGCAGCTTGCGGGCCAGCGTCGCCTCCCGGCGCAGCCGGTCCACGCCGCGGCGCCGGGCCGAGGTCAGCAGCCAGGCCGCCGGGCGGTCGGGCACGCCGTCCCGCGGCCAGGTCGCCAGCGCCAGTTCGAACGCCTCGGCCACCGCGTCCTCGGCCACGTCCAGGCTGCCGAGCTGGCCGGTGAGCAGGGCGAGCAGGCGCCCCCAGTGTTCGCGGAGCGCCTGCTCGACCGCCTGCGGGACGGTGCCGGCCGTCACCGGGCCGGTGGCCGGACCTCGATCGTGTCGCCGGGCAGGGTCGGGATCTGCCGGGCCCAGCCGACCGCGTCCTCGATGGTCGGCACGTCGACCACGTAGAAGCCGCCGAGCTGTTCCTTGGTCTCGCTGAACGGGCCGTCGGTGACCAGCAGTTGGTCGCCGACGTGCTTGACCAGCTGGGCCGCGGGCGGCGCCGCCAGCTCGGACGAGTAGGGCATGGCGACGCCGGCTTCCTTGATCGCGGCCATGAACGCGCCGTGGCCGGCGTACATCTTCTCGGTGTCCTCCGCGGACAGGGCGGCGTAGGCGTCGCCGGTGCCGTGGATGAGCAGGACGAATTCCATTCAGACCTCCGGGGCTTGACGGATCTCGATGTGGTGTCCGGGCGCGGCCGGGAACCGCTTGGCCAGCACCTCGGCTGTGGCGGCGTCGGCGCAGTCGACCACGTTCCTTCGTCTCGGCGTAGGGGCCGTCGGTGATCAGGCCGTCCGGGCGAGCGTGCGGGTGGCGGGCGAGTCGGCGAGCGGCGCGGCGAACCGCAGCGTCCCGCGCTCGGCCAGCTCGCGGTAGACCGCCATGTGGCCGTCCACGATCTCGCGCCGCTCGGCCGGGGTGAGCGCGGTCACCGCGGTCTCGTCGGCGTGGACCAGGAAGACGTAGTTCACGTCACCCTCCGGTCGGCAGCACCGGGCGCACCTCGACGGACAGGCCGGGCGGCAGCGGGATCTGCTTGGCCCAGTCCAGCGCCTCGTCCAGGTCGGGCACGTCGACCAGGTAGTAGCCGCCGAGGTGTTCCTTGGTCTCCGCGTACGGGCCGTCGCTGATCACCCGGTCCAGCCCGTCGGTGCTGCGGATCGTGGTGGCCGTGCTCGGCGGCTGCAGCGGACGGCCGTCTTTCTTCACGCCGGCGGCGTCCATCTTGGCGGTCAGCGCGAAGTGGGCCTCGAAGACCGCCTGCCGGCTCGCGTCGCTGAGCGTGTCCAGGGCCTGTTCACGGTCCATGATCAGGAACAGGTACTCCATCATGCCTCCTGACTCTCCGGGTCGGCTGCGTCCGCCGGGTTGGTTGCATGGGGATGACGAGCGGCGCCGGGCCGGATCGACAACCCGGGGTCACGATTTTCGCCGGGATTGGGCCGGTCGGGTGGCTGGGTCGCGGTGGGCTGGCAGTGCGGGCACCAGAAGGTGATCCGCTCGCCCTGGTCGCGGCGCTCCACGGTGGTGCCGCAGCGCCGGCACGGCTGCCGCGCCCGGCCGTAGACCCAGTGCGACTCGCCGCGGCGCAGGCTGCCGGTGGTGGACTGCTCCGGGTGGTCGCGGTTGGCCAGCAGCAGCCGGTGCGCGCGGCCGACGATCCGGCCCAGGTCGCCGACGGCGCCGACCGGGTCGAACGGCGAGACGCCGGACAGGAACAGCGTCTCCGCCTTGTACAGGTTGCCGATGCCGGCCAGCAGCCGCTGGTCCAGCAGCGCCTGGCCGATCTCCCGGTCCGGCTGCGCGGCCAGCCGGCGGACCGCCTCGGCCGGATCCCAGTCCGGGCCGAGCAGGTCCGGCCCCAGGTGGCCCACGACCTCGCGCTCGTCCGAGGTGCGCAGCAGCCGGACGTCGTGCAGCAGGTAGCCGACCGCCTGCCAGACGCTGTTCGCCAGCACCGCCCGGACCTGGTGCGCCGGCCCACCCCGCCAGCGCTCGCCGGCACGCACCAGCTGCCACCGGCCGTCCATGCGGAAGTGGGTGTGCAGGGTGAGCCCGCCGTCCACCCGGGTCAGCATGTGCTTGCCGCGGGCCAGCACGGCCAGCACCGGGCGGCCGGTCAGGTCGGCGGTGGCGTGCCGCGGCACCCGCAGGTCGAACGTGGTCAGCACACGGCCGGCGAGCGCGTCGTTCATCCGCTTGCTCGCCAACCAGACGGTGTCACCCTCAGGCACGGGGTCCATCCTGCCCGCCCGTGTGCGAGGGTTGCGCAATGACGACTTCCGGCGAGGAGCCGACGGCGGCGCGGGTGTGGGTGCGGTTGCCGGACTTGAGCTCCCGTGCGTACGAACACCCGGCGGACCGGTCGGCGCTGGTCGCGCTGCGCCGGCTGTCCGGGTTCGACCTGGTGCTGCGGCGGCTGTCCGGCTTGATCGGCGAGCGCCGCCTGCGGCTGCTCTACCTCGCCTCGGCGGTCCGGGTCAGCGAGGCGCAGTTCGCCGGGGTGAACCAGATCTACGCCGACGCGATCCGCACCCTCGACATGCCGTCGCGCCCCGAGCTGTACATTGCCCAGTCGCCGTTCCCGCAGGCGATGACGATCGGTCTGGACGTGCCGTTCATCGTCGTCACCACCGGGCTGATCGACCTGATGGACGACGACGAGCTGCGGTTCGTGCTCGGGCACGAGCTGGGGCACGCGCTGTCCGGGCACGCGGTCTACCAGACGATGCTGCTGACGCTGCTGCGGCTGTCGGCGAGCATCGGCTGGCTGCCGATCGGGTACCTCGGGCTGCGCGCACTGATCGCGGCGCTGCGGGAGTGGGCCCGCAAGGCGGAGCTGTCCGGCGACCGGGCCGGCCTGCTCGCCGGGCAGGACCCGGACGCCGCGCTGCGTGCGCACATGAAGATGGCCGGCGGCGCCCGGCTGTCCGAAATGGACACTGAGGCGTTCCTGGCCCAGGGCCGGGAGTACGACGCGGCCGGCGACCTGCGCGACGGCGTGCTGAAGCTGCTCAACCTCGAGCAGCAGACGCATCCGTTCGCCGTCAACCGGGCGGTCGAGCTGCGGCGCTGGGTCGACAGCGGCGGGTACGAGCAGGTGCTGGCCGGCGACTACCCGCGGCGCAGCGACGACTCCGGCACCTCGGTCGCCGACGAGGTCCGCGCGGCGGCCCGGTCGTACAAGGAGTCGATGGACGCCTCCGCCGACCCGCTCGTCGGCCTGCTGCGCGATCTGGGCGGCGGCGTGGCCGGGGTGCGTGACCGCGTCACCGGCTGGATCCGCCGGCCGGCGCCGGCCAGCACCGGCGCGGGCTCCGCCGGGCCGGCCAACTCCGCCAACGGTGCCGACGGCGATGTGAACGGCTCGGCAGCCGACGCCGGCGAGCCGGACGCCTGACGTCGGAGCGCGGCCCGGCGTCGCTGGGAGTCGCCCGCGCCGGCCCGCGCCGGGCGGTCGGCGCTCGATGTCGGGCTGTGCCTGGTGCCGGCCCGGCCGGCCGGTGCCGGCGAGGCCGGCCTCGCTGTTAGTCGAGGCGCCTGCCGAAGTG
Source organism: Mycobacteriales bacterium (assembly GCA_039648995.1). GTDB lineage: Bacteria > Actinomycetota > Actinomycetes > Mycobacteriales > CADCTP01 > JBBWZH01. Next base: position 6,246 of record JBBWZH010000686.1, on the reverse strand, counting down.
GTGGCTGGTGATCGACAGCCGTTCCCGGAAGTAGAACCGGTGCGCGTCGTGCCGCTGCACGCCGGAGTCGAGGTCGAGCGCGGCGCAGTCGGCCGCCCGCGCCTTGCGCTCCAGCTCAGCCAGCAGTTCGTGTCCCACCCCGGCCGACCGCCTGGACTCGAGGGTCACCAGGTCGTCCACGTACAGCTTGCGGCCCAGATGGGTCAGCGCGACCAGCCGCCAGCCGGCCACGCCGACGCACTGGTCGCCGTCGTACGCGGCCAGGAACCGCAGCCCCTGCGGGTAGCCCTCGCGGTACACCGCGTCGAATGACTCCTCGGTCAGGTGCGGCCGCAGTTCGACCAGCACCGGCAGCACCTCCGCCGCCAGCCGCAGGTCGCCGGGCTCCAGATCCACCAGCGTGTACGCCACCCGGCCACCCTAAGGGCTTGGCGGAATCGCTCAGCTCGGCACCCGCGCAGCCGACATGGCGCAGTGGTCACCGGTGCGATTGGGGACGCATCCCCCAGTCCTAGGGAGAGACCGTACCTGGCCGGACTAGGATGGATGGGGTTTCCGCGCTGCTGCGCGCAGTGTCGGACACGAGACGCCGACTTCGGACATCTTTGCCGAGCCCGAGGACGGCCTAGCGGGTCGCTGGGTGTGGTAGCCCAGCGACCCGCTGCTTTCCGTCGCGCCTGCCGCCCGCCTCCCGCCGCTCGACTCCCGCCGGCCCCGCGACCGGCCCGCCGGCTGTCGCGGCTCGACTCCCGCCGGCCCTGCGGCCGGCCCAGCCTGTGTCGGGGCTCGACTCCCGCCGGTCCTGCGGCCGGCCCAGGCTGTGTCGGGGCTCGACTCCCGCCGGCCGGCGGCCGGCCCAGGCTGTGTCGGGTCTCGACTCCCGCCGGCCGGCGGCCGGCCCCGGTTCTCGGGCTCGACTCTCGCCGGCGGCGTGCCGGCGGTGGGCAGGCGGTGGGCAGGACGCCGGGCTGAAGGCCGCCGGCGTGTCAGCCGTCGGGCGCTGGGCTCGGCCGCCGGACCTGCGGGATCGCCGCCCCGTCCGGGTCGCGCCGTCCACCCGGTGCCCCGTCCGGGGTGCCGCGCTGGATTGCCAGACCGCCGACCGGGACGGGCGCGCCGTCCGGGGGGCGGTCCAGGGGCGCGGCGGCGAGGCGGCGCAGGGCGGCCAGGTCGTGGATCGTGACCCGCCGGTACTGGCTGCTGACCAGGCCGCGGTCCCGCAGCGCCCGCATCGCGCTCTCCACCGACGCGGCGCTGGCGCCGATGCACGAGGCCAGCTCGGCCTGGGTCAGGTCGAATCCGATCCGCAGCGCGCCCGGGCCGTCCGGCTCGCCGTACTGGTCGGCGAGGTCGACCAGCAGGCGGTGCAGCCGGTCGGGGACCTTGCGCCAGAGGTCCATCCGGCGCCGGTTCATCGTGCGCAGCCGCCGGGCGGTGAACCGCAGCAGCGTCAGCCCGATGCCGGGGTGGTGGTAGAGCACGGTCATGAACCGCTCGGCCGGGATCACCACCGCGCGGACCACCCCGATCGTCGTGATCGTGGCCGAACGTGGCCCGTCGTCGAGGGACTCCAGCTCGCCGACCAGGTCGCCGGCCGACCGGACCTCGACCAGGGTCTGGTGCCCGGCCTCGTCCGCGAGCACCACCTTCACCTGCCCGCTCAGCAGGACCACGACGTGCGGGCTCTCGTCCCCCTGGGCGAACAGGCAGCAGCCCGGGCCGAACTCGACGATCGTGCCGGCGCGCAGCAGGACCGCCTGGTTCGCCGGCGGCAGCTGGGCCAGAAAACTTCCCGGCGGCGCGGCGACCCCGGCCGGTGGGAGAAGGGTGCCCGTCACCGCAGCACCCCGATGAGCTGCTGGACGGCCGTGACGACCGCGGCCAGCGCGAGCAGCACTCCGGCCAGCTGCCGCGGCGCCTGCCGGCCGACCTGACGGACGACCACCGCGACCAGTCCGCCGATGGCGAGGACGACGGCCAGATCGATCAGCAGGCCGACGAACGACGTTTCCATGACATGCACCTCTCTTGCCGGACGACGGGACCTGGCTGCCGAGCCCGAGTCGGTAGTGGATGGCGACAAGCGGCCGGAATGCCTGTGGTAGCCGGCGCTCATGCCATTACCAATGAGTAGTTGGTAGCTCTCAGTATGCGGACGACTACCCTATGGTGAAAGGAGGTTGCCCCGCAGATGCCCTAATGGGCGGGCGGCCCGTCTGGGCGGCAACGACCCCGCTGTCCGGCCTAGCCATGGACGCGGGCACGGGGAGGCTAGCGCCCGTCGGTTGTCGACCCTCCGCACCGCCGCGGCCCGCGGGCCCCGCCGGTCAGGCGCGCAGGCGCAGGCCGCGCGGCGTGGGGTGGAAGCCGGCGGCTTCGAGGGCGGCCGCCAGCGGCGAGGTGAGGACGGGGGCACCGTCGGCCCGCTCGACGGCGAGGCGGCCCAGACTGCCGTCGCGGACGGCGAGCGCGAGCGCGTCGGCCGCCGGCTGCAGCCTGGCCGGCTCGTCGGACCAGGACAGCAGCGTGCGGCCGCCGCGCTCGACATACAGCGTGAGGTCGCCGTCGACCAGGACGACCAGCGCGCCGGCCTTCCGCCCCGGCCGGTGCCCCCGGGCGGCCGGCCCTGCCACGGCCACCGGCCCGACCGCGGCGGCGCTCCCGGCCGTGGCGCCGGCGGGCGCGCTCCCGGCGGCGGGGCCGGCGGGGGCACCGTCGACGGACGTGGCCTGCGCCGGCCAGGGAAGGGCGGCGCCGTAGGGCTGGGCCGGGTCGGTGGCGGCGAGGACCACCGCCGGCGCCGGCTCGCGCCGGTCGGCGCCGTAGGTGCGTAGCCGGTCGACCGCGCCGGGGGAGGCGAACTGGGCCGCGCCGAGGCCCTCCACGAAGTAGCCGCGGCGGCACCGGCCCGCTTCCTCCGCGGCGCGCAGCACCGGGTAGACCGCGGCGAACCCGCCCGGCACGCGCTCGGCGGCGACCGCGCCCCGGGTCAGCACGCCATGCCGGTCGAGCAGCACCTCGGCCAGCGCGTGCGCCTGCCGGGTCGGGTCGGGCTCGCGCGCAGGCAGCCGGGACCAGCGGCCGGCCGTGGTCGGCGGGCCGGTGCGGCTGGGCATCGCCGGCCGGGCCGGCCGGTTCGCGGCGGCCGCCGCCCACCGGCCGGTGCCGTACCGGGCGCGGCCGGGTGCCCGGCGGCGTGGCTGGTGCGCCGCCCGGCCGGGGCCGAGCAGCGCGCGCAGCGGGGCCAGCGTGTCGTTGGTGAGCAGGCCGGCCCAGACGAGGTCCCACAGCGCGGCGGCCAGCGCCTGGTCGTCGGTCGCGCCGGCGCGGTCGGACAGCGTGCGGAAGAACAGCGCCTGGTCGCCGTCCAGCGCGTCCAGCACGGCCCGGTGCAGCGGCGTCAGCGCCGGCTCCGGCTCGGCCGCGGGCAGCAGCAGGTCGGCGACGTCGGCCGGGGCCAGCGCGACCCAGCCGTCGTCACCGGGCAGCGCGCCCGCGCCGCACCAGGTCACCTCGCCGGCCGCGGTCAGCTCGTCCAGCATCGCGGGCAGGTAGCCGGCGACCCGGGACGGCAGCACCAGCGTCTCCAGCGCGGAGGCTGGCAAAACCGCCCCGGCCAGCTGCTCCACCACCCGGAGCAGACCCTCCGCGCCGCGCGCACGCGACCCGGTGACGCCCTGCCAGGCCGGCAGGAACCGGGCCAGGGCCGCCACCGGCACCGGCTCCACCTCCTGCCGCAGCCGGGCCAGCGACCGCCGCCGGATCGTGCGCAGCACCTCCGCGTCGCACCACTCCCGGCCGGCGCCGCCGGGCCGGAACTCGCCGGCGGTGACGCGGCCCGCCGCCGCCAACCGGGCCAGCGCGGCCGTCACCACGGCCACCCCCAACCCGAGCCGGACGGCCGCGTCGGCGGAGTGGAACGGCCCATGCGTGCGGGCGTACCGGCTGACCAGGTCGCCCAGCGGGTCGCGGACCGGTTCGGTGAACGCCTCCGGCACCCCGACCGGCAGCGGTACGCCCAGCGCGTCCCGCACGCGGCCGGCGTCCTCGATCGCCAGCCACCGCTCCTCGCCGCCGATCCGGACCCTGATCGCCCGCCGCGCGGCCTCCAGCTCGGCCAGCCAGTGCGGGGTGGCGCCGCGGGCGAGCGCCTCCGCCGTCGTCAGGTCGCCGAGCAGCCGCAGCAGGTCGGCGGTGGAGTCCAGGTCGTACGCCCGGCGGCCGTCGGCGAGCCGCTGGAGCTCCAGCTCGACGTCGGCCAGCGCGTCGCCGTCCAGCAGCTCACGCAGCTCCGCGGTGCCCAGCAGCTCGGCCAGCAGCGCCGAGTCGAGCGACAGCGCCTGCGCCCGGCGCTCGGCCAGCGGCGCGTCCCCGTCGTACACGAAGGCGCCGATGTAGCCGAACAGCAACGACCGGGCGAACGGCGACGGCTGCGACGTCTCCACCTCGACCAGCCGCACCTTGCGGGACCGCAGCTCGCGCATCAGGTCGACCAGCCCGGGCAGGTCGAAGACGTCCTGCAGGCACTCCCGCATCGTCTCCAGCACCACCGGGAACGAACCGTAGTTGCTGGCCACCTGCAACAGGTGCGCCGCCCGTTGCCGCTGCTGCCAGAGGGGGGTGCGGCGGCGCGGGTCACGCCGCGGCAGCAGCAGCGCCCGGGCCGCGCACTCCCGGAACCGGGCCGCGAACAGCGCTGAGCCGCCGACCTCGGCGGTGACCAGCGCCTCCATCTCATCCGGGTCGAACGCGGCCACCTCCGCGCCGGGCGGCTCGCCGTCGGTCTCCGGCAGCCGCAGCACGATGCCGTCGTCGGAGTGCATCGACTGCACGTCCACCCCGTACCGCTCGCGCAGCCGCGCCACCAGCGCCAGCCCCCACGGCGCGTTGACCTGGGCGCCGAACGGGGAGTGGACGACCAGCCGCCAGTCACCCAACTCGTCCCGGAACCGCTCGACCAGCACGGTCCGGTCGTCCGGCAGGTGCCGGGTGGCCTCGCGCTGCTCGGCCAGATAGGCGAGCAGGTTCGCGGTGCCCCACTCGTCCACCCCGGCCGCCCGCACCCGGGCGACGGCCTGCTCGGGCGGCAGGCTGCTCACCTCGCGCAGGAAGGCGCCGAGCGCGCGGCCCAACTCGGCCGGCCGGCCCGGCTGGTCGCCCTTCCAGAACGGCATCCGGCCGGGCTGGCCGGGTGCGGGGGAGACCAGCACCCGGTCGTGGGTGATCTCCTCGATGCGCCAGGAACTGCTGCCGAGCAGGAACACGTCGCCGACGCGCGACTCGTACACCATCTCCTCGTCCAGCTCACCGACCCGGCGGCCGCTGTCGGAGCCGACCAGGAAGACGCCGAACAGGCCGCGGTCGGGGATGGTGCCGCCGCTGGTGACCGCGAGCCGCTGCGCGCCGGGGCGCCCGGCCAGCGTGCCGGTCACCCGGTCCCACGTCAGGCGCGGGCGCAGCTCGGCGAACTCGTCGGACGGGTACCGCCCGGCCAGCATGTCGAGCACCGCGTCGAGCGCTGAGGCGGGCAGCGTGGCGAACGGCGCGGCCCGCCGGACCAGCTCGCCGACCGCGTCCACCTGCCACGGCTCGGTGGCGACCATCGCGACGATCTGCTGGGCCAGCACGTCCAGCGGGTTGCGCGGGTAGCGCATCGACTCGATCTGGCCGGCCGCCATCCGCTCAGCCACCACCGCGGTCTCCACCAGGTCGCCGCGGAACTTGGGGAACATCACGCCCTTGCTGACCGCGCCGACCTGGTGCCCCGCGCGGCCGACCCGCTGCAGCCCGGCCGCCACCGACGGCGGCGCCTCCACCTGCACGACCAGGTCGACCGCGCCCATGTCGATGCCCAGCTCCAGGCTGCTGGTGGCGACCACGGCCGGCAGCCGGCCGGACTTCAGCTCCTCCTCGACGATCAGCCGCTGCTCGCGGGAGACCGAGCCGTGATGCGCCCGCGCCACCACCACCGGCGCGCCCTCCGCCGTGCCCGACTGCGCCATCAGCTCGGCCGGCATACCGCCGGGTGCCGAGTCGTAGGCCGACAGGTCGTGCGGCTCGGTGCCGTACTTCCGCTCGTAGGCCAGCTCGTTCAGCCGGGCGGTGAGCCGCTCGGCCAGCCGCCGCGAGTTCGCGAAGACGATCGTGCTGCGGTGCGCCTCGACCAGATCGAGCACCCGTTCCTCGACGGCCGGCCAGATCGACCGGCGGGCCGCGGCGCCGGCCGCCGAGCCGCCCGGGTCGTCG
>JBBWZH010000675.1:0-7221 GCA_039648995.1 Mycobacteriales bacterium | reverse complement strand
CCCGCACCGGCACCGGCCCACCCGGCGGCACCGGCCCACTCCGCCAGACCGCCCACCGACCCACCCGCCGCGGGATCAACGCGCGTACCGAACAACCCACCGACACCGGCCCGGCCCGGCGGATGGCCCACCGACGCATCCGCCGCGGAATCCGCGCCGGCACCGGCCAGCCCACCGAGCACCGACCAACCGCCCTCGACGGGGCCGACATCGGAACCGGCACCCGGGACCGGCCGCCCCGCCCCTGGTGACGACGGCTCGCCGTCGCCGGCATCGGGCCGGACGCCCAGATCAGGCCGGACGCCCAGATCGGACCGGACGCCCAGATCGGACCGGACGCCCGCATCGGGCCAGACGCCCGCATCGGACCGGACGCCCGCATCAGGCCAGACGCCCGCATCGGGCCAGACGCCCGCATCGGGCCGGGCGACCGGATCAGGCCGAGCCGGCCAGCGCTCGGGGAGGCGGGGCTGGGTCGCCGGGGCCAGGACGGCGGGCCAGTCGAGCTCCGCGGCGACGGGCCGGAAAACGGCGCGGGGCGGGAGCGGCTGGTTGGCCGCGGTGTCTCGGGTGGCGCGGAGCCGGTCGAAGATGGCGTCGTCGGGGAGCCAGCCGGGCGGGTCGGGGCGGCGCAGGGCGGCGAGGCGGGCTTCGGCCTCGGCGGCCTGCTCGGCGTTGGCGCGGCGGAACGGGATCGTCGGCACGGCACCGACGCTAGGCAGCGGCGAGCGGCCGCGGCAGCACCGGAGAACGATCTGTGGATGACGGATCAGCCTGTGGACAACCGTTTGCGCAGGTGGGGTTCCCGCGGTAGAGACGAGTCCAGCCCCGATCGGGCGGGGGCCGACCGGGGCTGGACGAAAGCAGCGGAGCTAGCTGGCGAGCGGGACGTACGAGACCCACGCGGTCTCGATGACGCGCTCGCCGGTGTCGATGCGGAGGCGGACCGGGCCCGGCGGCACCGGGTCGATCCGGAACCGGCCGAGGTCGTCGGCGGGGACGACCGCGGCTGGCTGCGGTGCGCCGGCGAAGCGGTGCACGGTGACCGTGGCCGGGGTGGGCGGCATCAACTGGCCGACCAGTACCGGGCCGCCGCGCTCGGCGCTGACCTCAACCTCAACGGCCAGCCCGTCGTCCTCGCCGGCAAGCTCGGTGCCGAAGCCGAGCAACCGCGGGCCGGTGCCGGGCGGGCCGCCGTCGCGCACCGCGGCCAGCACCTCGCGGTCGGCCAGCGAGTCGTAGGCCAGCTCTGCCAGGTCGGCGTCGATCGTCCGCCAGCTGAACGCCATCCGGGCCTGCTCGACCAGCACCGGGTCCGGCGGGTCGAGCTCGGCGAACAGGGCACGCAGCTCGGCGAGCAGCTCGTCGTCTCGCACCGCGGTCACCGCCGCCCGTCCTTCAAACCGCCAGCCACCGGGGCGGCAGCGTCGAGCAACTCCAGCAGCCGGCTCAGGTGCCGCGTCGAACCAACCCGGCGGACAGGGCCCGCCGGGTCAGCTGGCACATCGGCCAGCAGCCGCAGCAGCCGGTCACAGCTCTCAGCGGCGCGGGCGGCCGCGGCCCGCAGCTCGCGCTGCCGGTCCGTGTCCGGCGGCGCATCGGCGGCCGGCGGGGCGGCAACCCGGCGCCGACCGCGCGGCGTCCGGTACGACTCCTGCCTGGCCACGCTCACCACCCACCCTCGGCGCGTGGCCGGCCAACCTGCCGCGTCGAGGCCCGGGTGGACCGTGGGTCGAAGTGAGTCATCGTTAACCCCCGCCATCGTCGTTGTCCTATGTCATTGAGAAGTACGCCGCCGGGCTAGCCGGCGTTCACCAGCACGCCGAGGTCCGGGAGCCGGTACTTGTTCCAGTCGCGCAGCAGCCGGCTCGTCGCCTCCGCCGCGGTGACCTGCCAAGACCATGCGGCCGCCACGATCGCGGCCGAGACTGCGGGCGCGGCGAACGAGGTGCCGCTCCACCGCGCGAACCCCGGGAACCGCGCCGGTATCGGCTGGGTCGACCAGGGGTGCGGCGCCAGGTTGACCTGGGGCAGCTCGCCGGCGCTCTCGTCGAAGAACGTGCTCACCACGTCCACCCCGGTGGAGCAGGCGTCAACCCAGGGGCCGTAGTTGCTGAACGCGGCCGGACCGTGCGCGTCGACCGCGCCGACGCCGATCACCTGCGGCAGCGCCGCCGGGAAGAACGGCCGCCAGGACGAGTTGTTGCCGGCCGCCGCGACGATCACCGTGCCCGACCGCACCAGAGGGCCGAGCGCGCTGCTGAGTGTCGCGGATGGACGGTCGCGGCGGGTGTAGCCGCCCAGCGAGAGGTTGAGCACGTCCAGCCTGCGGCCGGCCTGGCTGACGGCGGTGCGCAGCCGGGCGATGCCGTCGACCAGGCCGTGGATGTCGCCCTCGCCGGTGGCCTTGAGAACTCGGCCGACGGCGAGCTCGGCGGCCGGGGCGATCTTGCGGATCACGCCGGCGACGAACGTGCCGTGGCCGCCCTGCCGGTCGAGGTAGAGGGCGCTGGCGGCCTCGGCGGGACGGTCCTCATCGGACGGTGCGGTCGCGAAGAACCGGCCGTTCAGCATGACGTGCGGGGCGCGGCCATCGGCGCCGATGATCCCGGTGTCCAACACGCCGATCGTGAAGCCCTTGCCGACGGGAGTATCGGGCCAGGACGGGCTCGGCCGGCCGCTCGGCTCGGCGACCGTCGCCGGCCCGCCCATCACGGCCTGGCTGCCCAGGTAGACGTAGTTCAGCTCGACGGACGCCGCCGGGAACCGCTCCTCGATGTCCTCCAGCACGGCGATCGTCTGCTGTGCGGCGCGGCCGGCCCGATCGAGCGCCAGGTCGCGACGGTCGATGTCGGTCAGGTCGAAAATCAGGACACCTTCGGTCGGCGTGACCGGCCGGTCGTCGATGACCCGGACCCTGGCGATCCGGTTGAGGTACTCACGCAGGCCGGGCACCTGCTCCAGGTCGGCGGCGAGGACGAAGAACTCCCCGGCGCGGAACAGGTAGTCACCGGCGGGCGACATCGCCACGTCCGGCGGCAGGTCCGCGCCGAACCTGGGCACGGCCGGCGTGTTCGGCCGGTGCTCGGGTGGGAGTGAGGTCATCCGACGTCCTCCTGATCGCTGTTCCTCGTTTGTCTAGAGACACGCCGCCCGGCGGTGATACGTGTGGTCCGAATGGGCGGCGGCTTCTCCGGCTGCCGTAGCATCATCGGCCGTGCGCGGGCGGACCGGGCTGCGACCCTCCGCAGCGCCCCGGCTGATTGGTGAATCACCGCTGGCCCGAGCGGAGTTTGCGGTGACTCTGGCCCAGTCCGAGCCGCGTCGGGCGCTTCGTACTGCGGCAGGATTAGACCGTTCGGCCGATCCGGAAGTACGCGCAGTGGCGGAGCGCGCCGTTGGGCTGGCGCTGGCCGAACTGCACCGGCCGGCCGATGCACTTCGTCGGCTCCAGGCCGCGGTCCGGGTGGCGAACCGGGCGAGTCTGCCCGAACGGGCCGGCGAGGCGCGGATGAGCGCCGCGTACGTGCTCTTCACGATGGGTCGCACCAGAGACGCGCTGCGCGAGGCGGACCGGGCGGCACTGCTGCTGGACGGCCCGGCGCTGGACCGGCTGCGGGCGCAGCGGGGCACGATCCGTAACCGGCTGGGGCAGACCGAGGCGGCGCTGGCCGAGTACGCCGCCGCGCTGCCCGGCCTGGTCCGGGCCCGGGACCGGCTCTGGGAGGGGCGGCTGCGCAACAACCGGGCGATCCTCCACACCGAGCGCAACGATCTCGCCGCCGCCAGCAAGGACCTGCTGCGCGCCCGGCAGCTGTTCCGGGAGCTGGACATGCCGCTCGCGCTGGCCCAGATCGAGCACAATCTCGGCTTCCTGGCCGCCCGGTCCGGCGCCGCGGTGTCCGCGCTGGACTGGTACGCCCGGGCAGAGGCCGGCTACCGGGCCGCGGGCGTGCCGACGACCGGGATCTCGATCAACCGGGCCGAACTGCTGCTCGCGCTCCGGCTGCCGGACGACGCGGTCGCCGCGGCCCGGGGCGCGGTCGCGGCGAGCGAGTCGGCCCGCCGCGGCAGCTACCTGGCGGAGGCGCGGCTGGCGCTGGCCGAGGCCGCGCTGCTGGCGGGGGACGCCGCGGTCGCCGACGAGTCCGCGACCGAGGCGCTGCGCTCGTTCCGCCGGCAGCGGCGCGAGTCGTGGGCGCTGGTCGCCCGCTGGGTCCGCCTCCGCGCCCGCGCCACCGGAACGACCGCCCCGACGGCCGGCCCGGCACCGGCCGAGCCGGCCGGCTCGACCGTCCTCAGGGGACAGTCGACGGCCGCCGAGCCGGCCGGCACACCGGCCGGGGTCGCGACGGTCGCGCGGGAGCGGCGGCTGCTGGCCGAGTGCCGGCAGCTGGCCGATCAGCTGGCGGCGGCGCGGTGGGACGCGGCCGCGGTCGACGCGCGGATCCTGGCGGCTGAGCTGGCGGGGCGGCTGCGCCGACCGGGGCTGGCCGGCGCGCTGCTCGCCGCGGCGGCGGCCCCCGGGCGCCGGCAGCCGGCGCTGACCCGGGCCCGCGGGCTGTACGCCCGGGCGCTGGCCTGCCACCTGGCCGGCGACCGCGGCGGCGCGCAGCGGGCGCTGCGCCGGGGTACCGGGATCATCGCCGAGTACGCGACCGCGCTGGGGTCGGCCGACCTGCGCGCCGGGGTGGCCGCGCACATCGCCGACCTCACCGGCCTGGGCGCCAGGATCGCGGCGGACGGCGACCGCGCGGTCGGGGTGCTGCGCTGGTCGGAGCTGGGGCGCGGACTGACCCTGCACACCCGGCCGGCCGCGCCGCCGGACGACGGCGAGCTGGCCGGGTTGCTCGTCCGGCTGCGGGCGGCGGCGACCGACGTGCACGCGGCCACCGTGGCCGGCACCGACCCGCGGCCGCCGCTGCGCCGGCAGGCCGGGCTGGAGGCCGAGGTCCGCGAGCTGACCCGGCGGGCACCGGGGCACGCCCGGCCGACGACACCGGTCGCCGCGGACCGGCTGGTCGCGCTGCTCGGCGACCGCACGCTGGTGTCCTACACCGAAGTGGACGGTCAACTGCTGGCGGTGGTGTGCGCGGGCGGGCGGCTCAGCCTGCACCGGCTCGGCCCGGGCCGGCCGGTGGCGGACCAGGTGGCGGCACTGCTGGCCGGGCTGCGCCGGCTGGCGGCCGGGTTCGGCCCGGCGGCGGCACTGCGACAGCGGCGGGCCGTGGTGGAACAGACCGCGGAACGGCTCGCGGCCACGCTCCTCGCCGGGCTGCCGCTGCCCGGCGCCGGCCCGGTGGTGATCGTGCCGACCGGCCCGCTGCACTCGTTGCCCTGGGCGGCGCTGCCGGTGTTGGCCGACCGCGTGGTCACCGTGACGCCGTCCGCCACGCTGTGGGCGCGGCTGCGGGAGGCGCCGGCCGCGCCGGCCGGCCGGACCGTCGCGGTGGCCGGCCCGGACCTGCCCGGCGCGGCCGCCGAAGTGGCCGAGGTGGCGGCCGCCGTGGCCGGTGCGGAGCGGCTGTCCGGTCCACATGCGACAGTCGCGGCCACGCTGGCGGCGATCGACGGCGCCGCGGTGGCACACGTCGCCTGTCACGGCGACTTCCGGCCGGGCAACCCGCTGTTCTCCACGCTGCGGCTGGCGGACGGCCCGCTCACCGCGTACGACCTGCAGCGGCTGCGCGCGGTGCCGCGGCTGCTGGTGCTGTCCGCATGCGACGCCGGGCGCAGCGCGGTCACGCCGGGCGAGGGGCTGCTGGGGCTGTCCGCCTCGCTGCTCTCGCTGGGCGCGGCCGCGCTGATCGCCCCGCTGGTGGCGGTGCCGGACGACACCACCCGGGCGCTGATGGTCGAACTGCACCGCCGGCTCGGCGCCGGCTCGTCGGCGGCCGAGGCGCTGCGGCTGGCCCGGGCCGCGTTGCCGGACGACGTCGCCGGCTACGCCACCGCGGCCTCGTTCGTCTGCCTCGGCGGCGGCTGAGCCCCGCCCTCCCCCGCCGCGACGGCCCCGACTCAGCCCGGGCCGCCGGCCCGGCGCGAGCGGGCGGCGGCGATCCTGGCGCGGATGTTCGACCGGTGCCGGTAGATCACCACCGCCGCGATCGCGACCGCCCACAGCAGGTCGACGGGCCGGTAGCCGAGCAGCAGCGCGGCCACCGGCAGGGCGAGCGCGGCCACGATCGAGCCGAGCGTGACCCAGCGCGAGGCCAGCACGGTCGTCGCCCAGACGCCGAGCAGTATGGGCGCCAGCAGTGGCCGGGAGCCGAGCACCGCGCCGGCACTGGTGGCGACGCCGCGGCCACCGCGGCCACGCAGGAACGGGGACGTGACGTGGCCGAGCACCGCGGCGAACCCGGCGAGCAGGCCGGCCCGGTGGTCGGCGACACCGAACGCGGCCGACGGCAGCCCGCCCTTGGCCAGATCGAGCAGGCCGACCGCGACCCCGGCCGCCCGCCCCAGCGCCCGGCCGACGTTGGTCGCGCCCGGGTTGCCGGAGCCGGTGCTGGCCAGGTCCACGCCGCGGCGCCGGGCCAGCAGTGTCGCCGGCGACAGCGCCCCGACGAGGTACCCGACCACCGCGCCGGCCGCCAACCACGCCCAGATCACGGCACCCCGCCAACCCGGCGGCCGGCCGTCATCGGCGCAGGACCACGACGCCGAGCAGGCCCGGGCCGACGTGCGCGCCGACGACCGCGCCCACCTCCGACACGTAGAGCTCACGCAGTTTCGGCAGGTGGTCGCGCAACCGGTCGGACAGCGTCGCGGCGCGATCCGGGGCCGCCAGGTGGTGGACGGCCACGTCCACCGCACCGTCGCCGGCGGCCTCGGCGGCCAGCGCCTCCAGCCGGGCCACGCCCTTGCTGGCGGTCCGGACCTTCTCCAGCGGCACGATGCGGCCGTCCTTGACGTGCAGGATGGGCTTCACCGACAGCGCCGTGCCGAGCAGCGCCTGGGCCGCGCCGATACGGCCGCCGCGGCGCAGGTGTTCCAGCGTGTCCACGTAGAACAGCGTGGTGGTGTGTTCGACGGCGCGCACCGCCGCCGCGTACACGTCCGCGGGCGCGGCGCCGTCCCGGGCCGCCTCGGCGGCCGCGATCACCGCGAACCCGAGCCCCATCGCCGCCGACCTCGAGTCGACCACGCGCACCCGGTCGGTGCCGCACTCCTGCGCCGCGAGCCGCGCCGAGTCCCACGTACCGGACAGCTCTCCCGACA
>JBBWZH010000633.1:0-12272 GCA_039648995.1 Mycobacteriales bacterium | reverse complement strand
GCGCTGGTGAAGTCGACGAAGTTCAGCGTGCTGTGGGTGAACACGGCGCCGGTCAGGTTGGCGCCGTTGAACTTGACCCCGTTCAGCGTGGAGGCCTGGAACGCCGCGCCGGGCAGCTGGCTGGCCTGCATGTTCACCTGGTTCATCGTCAGGTGGTCGAACACGGCGCAGCCGAGCTGCTGGCCGGACATGTCAGTCAAGTTCATCGGCCCCGGGCTGGTGACGCGCTGGCCGGAGCCGGGCTGGCACGGTGGATTCACCCCCGCCGGGGCCGCGGCCGGCGCGCCGGCCGGCGTGGTCGCCGGTGGCGCCTGCACGGTCTTCGTCCCGGCGGAAACACCGCATCCCGCCAGCGACACCGCGGCCGCGAGCAGCAGCCCGCCCTGCAGTGCCCTGCCCCGTATCTGGGCCGTCCCCGACATCACATCTGTCCTTCCGCTGTACGAACCGGAAGGACCAACCTGTCAACGCCGCGGGAGGCGCCCAAGGGTCTAATCTGCCAATCCATGGACCGCTCCCGCCACGGAGCCGCCTCGCACACGGTCGTCACCGCCCACCAGGTCTGCCAGGAGGCGCTGCGCTCCGGCGTCGGCCCGGCGGAGCTGCGGATGCTGACCGGGCTCGACCCGGCCGAGCTGACCGACTTCTCCCGCCGCCTCCCCGCCGACCGCCTGTTCGCGGTGTGGGAGGCGGTGATGCGCCGGGTCGACGACCCCGGCTTCCCGATCCGGGCCGCCCGCAGCGCCGCCCTGGACGCCCGCAGCGCGGTCTACTACCTCGCCGCCGCCAGCGCCACGGTGCGGGCGGCCGTGACCACGTCGGTCGCCAACGTCAGCGCGTGGACCACCGCGTACACGATCAGCGCGGTGCATCGCCCCGGCCGCCTGCTCGGCGGGCTGAGCCTGGTGCTGGACGGCCTGGACCCGGGCCGGCTCGGCGCCCGCTGCGAGGCCGAGTTCCAGGTCGCGGACATCCTGGCCAGCCTCCGCGGCGAGGTCGGCGACGCGGTCACCCCGCCCCGCGTCGCGTTCGCCCACCCGGCTCCGCGCGACACCGGCACGCACCGCGGCTACTTCGGCCCGGGGTTGGCCTTCGACGCCCCGCACACCGAGATCGTGCTGCCCGCCGAGGTGCTGGACCTGCCGGTCAGCACCGCGCAACCCGGCCTCGCCGGCGTGCTCGCCGATCACGTCGCCGGGCTCCGCGCGGCGCACGACATGCCGGCCACGTACGCCCTGCAGATCCGCGAGTGGCTGCTGGACCGCCTGGTCGCCGGCGAACCGGGCACAGCCGGGGCCGCCGCCCGGGCCCTCACCGTCAGCGAACGCACGCTGCACCGCCGCCTCGCCGCCGAGGCCACCACCTTCCGCGCCGTCTGCGAGGCCACCCGCCGCCAGTTCGCGGTCGACCTGGTCCGCCGCAGCCCCCGCGCCGTCAAGGAGATCGCCTCCCTGGTCGGCTTCGCCGACTCCCGCTCCTTCCACCGCGCCTACCTGCGCTGGACCGGTACCACCCCCGGCCGCGACCGCAGCACCGCCAGCTGAGGCCGCCGCGGCCCGTCGCGGTCGGCTCGGTCGCCCGTCCCGGCTCGGCTGGCTCGGCAAGCCCGGCTCGGCCGGCCGGCCGGGAGGCGCTATGGCACGGGTCGTACGGTCAGCGGCGGGCGACGAGTTCGGCGATGTGACCGGCCTTCGGGGTGCGCAGCCGGATCTCCACGGTGCCGCACCGGGAATCGCTGAACCGGCCGGCGTCGTAGCCGAAGCTGATCCGGTCGGGCCCGTCCAGGTCGACGTCGATCAGCGCCCGGCTCGGGTGGATCAGCGGCACGTCGATCTGCTTGCCGCGGCCGGCCCAGACCACCAGGCGCTGCCCGGTGACCGCGATCGCGCCGGTCACCGCCTCCTTGCGGTACGAGGACCGGCGGCCCGGGGCACGGTAGTCGCGGTACGTGATCGAGCCGGGCAGGCCCTCGTCCAGCGCCATGACGCCCTCGGCGTCGAGGCCGGCGCGCAGCTCGGCCGGGAACAGGCCGGCCCCCGTCAGCAACCGGCGCAGCGGGTTCACGCCGGGATCGTAGCCGGCTAAGGCGCGCTCAGGCCCCGGTGATCGCGCAGCGTCGTGCCGGTGTACCCGGCGCGCAGCACCCCGCGCTCCCGCAGGATCGGGACGACCGTGTCGACGAACCCGTCCAGGCCGCCGGGCGTGATGTGCGGGACCAGGATGAAGCCGTCGCTGACGTCGTCCGCGCCGGCCGGATCGTGCGGAGTGACGAAGACGATGTGGGCCTGCCGCGCGGCCGGCTCACGCCACGCCGCCGGATGCCACCCGGCCCCGTCCAGCACGACCGCCAGGTGCGACGTGCGGCCAGGTCACCGCGCACCGCCATCGGGCGCCGGTGGGCGGAGGGCGTTGAACTCGACGGGGCGGCGCAGCTGGAAGCCGAGTGACCCGTACAACCGGATCGCGCCCCGGTTGCCCGCGCTGGTGTGCAGGAACGGGGTCTCACCGCGGGCCCGGATGCCGTGCCCGACCGCACGGACCAGCCGGCCGGCCAGGCCCTGCCCGCGGTGCGCCGGATCGGTGCAGACCGCGCTGATCTCGGTCCAGCCGGCCGGCCGCAGCCGCTCCCCCGCCATCGCCACCAGCGCGCCGCCGCGGCGGACGCCGAGGTACGTGCCGAGCAGCACGGTCCGGCGCAGGAACGGCCCGGGTTCGGTGCGGGCGACCAGGTCGAGCATCTCGTCGACGTCGTCCATCCCCAGCGGCACCGCGTCGGGCTCCGGCGCGGTCACCAGCGCGTCGGTGGCTACCAGCTGCACCCCGGGAATCCGCCCGACCACCTCCCAGCTCGACGGCAGCGGGTGGTTCAGCCCGGCCAGCAGCACCGGGCCGGTGCCGGCCAGCGCGGCCAGGGCCGGCCAGCCGCCGTCCCGGTCCGGCGCGACGGCCCCGAACGGGGCGATGTCCGGCTGGTACCGCAGGGCGGGGCCGCTGCCCTCGGCGAGGCCGGCGTGCACGCCGGTCAGCGAGGACCAGACGGGGGCGTCCAGCGGGTGCCAGCCACCCACCGCACCGGTGGCCCCGACCGCGTACCCGGCCCACTCGTCAGCTGACAAGGACATGCATCTCCAGGCACGTGACGCGGGCAGGACCGTGCGGCGGCAGCGTTGCCCGGCCGGACGTGGCTGTGAGCCCAGGCGGCCCGGCGCGGCTCAGCGCGGGCGACAGCCGGACGCGCCGACCCGCAGGAGATCCACGTGGAGCCTCCTGGTCAGCGGCGCGGAACGGGACACAAGGCATTGATAGCACGCGCCCCCACCCAGTTCGTCGGCGCACCGGACACAGTGGCCGAACGGCTCACCGTGCTCGCCGCCGCCACCCGCGCCGACGAACTCCTGATCACCACGATCACCCACGACCATGCCGACCGCGCCCGCTCCTACGAACTGCTCGCCAGGCACTGGTACGGGTGCTGACACACCGTCCACACTCGACTGTCCACATGCGCCGGCGCGGCGGCCGGTGGCGGCCCGCGCCGAGCCGCGGCCCGGTGGCGTGGTCAGCGCCCGGCGGGCAGCACCCCGGCGGTCGCTGACCCACCGCTGCCGCACCCGTCGCCGCACCCGCGGCCCTGGCCGGCGGTCACCGCCGCGGCCGCCGCCGCATACCGGGCACGCACCCGCTCGCGCACCAGCTCCTGCTCGCTCGCCGCCACCCCGACCTCCTCATATCGACCGACCTCGATATGGCGACTCTCGCGGACGCATTCACGTCTGTCAATACGTGTGAGATGCTGGGGCCGTGCCGGTATCCGATCTTCCGCTGGCCGTGCGGGATCTCGCCGCCTGCTGCCGTCCGGCCACCGGCGAGGTCATGGGCCCGGCGGTGGCCGAGCGCCTCGCGGCCGTGCTCAAGGCCCTGGCCGAGCCGACCCGGCTGCGGCTGGTCTCGCTGGTGGCGGCCAACGCCGGCGGGGAGGCCTGCGTCTGCGACCTGATCGAGCCGGTCGGCCTCTCCCAGCCCACCGTCTCGCACCACTTGAAGATCCTGGTGGACGCGGGCCTGCTGCGGCGCGAGCAGCGGGGCAAGTGGGCCTACTACCGGCTCGTCCCCGGCGCCCTGAGCGCCCTCGGCGATCTGCTGTCGGCCACCGACGGCTGACGCCCGGGGCCGGCCGGATGACACGACGCTGACTCTGGCGGTACGCCCCGGATCGGAGCGAACATACGTTCGAAGGTGCCGAGCGGGGCGGAGGACGATGGACGAGCAGCCACCACGCGACGCGGGGCGCCTCGCCGCGGCGTCCGAGGCGGTGCTCGCCGACCTGGAACGGCTGGAGCGGCTGGTGCGCAACCGGCCCGAACTGCTGGCGCACCTGCACAGCCGCAACGCGATCCTCGCCGACGACGATCACGGCCGGGACCGCGGCCTGGTCGTCCAGGCCGACGAGCTGCGCTGGTCGGAGCTGGCGGAACTGGCCCGCCTCGCCGGCGCCCGGGTCGACCAGGACGGCCACGCCGCGGCCGGCGGCTGGCACCAGAACTGCCCGGCCTGCCAGGCCGCCGCGGCCATCGCCCGAATCCGGGCCCACACCGCCACCGAGCGGGGCGGCGCCACCGACTGAGCCGGCCGGTCGCCGGCAGTTCCCCGCCGCCGACCGGCCCGGCCCCGCACAGGCAACGGGTGGCACCCGAACGGGTTTGAGGCGGCCGGGTCGGCAGCCACGGCCGCGCCGCCGCCGGCCCGGCCACCTTGATCGTTCCGGGTCGGCGTTGACATATCGACTGTCGTTGTTATTGTTTATCGATACCAACGATAGTCGATAGATGGGGTGGTGGGCCGTGAGCCGACCGGAGCAGGCCGATCGGCCGCTGCAGCCGCTGGCCACGGTGGCCGGTGCCGCCCTGGCCCTGCTGTGCGGCCTGATCCTGGCGGCGGTGCTGGCTGCGGCGCTGGGCAACGGCAGCATCTTCGGTTGGGGCGACACCTATGCCTGCGCCCCGATCCGCAGCGTTGACGTGGTGTGGTCGGTCGGCGACCCGCTGCACCCGCACCTGGCTGCCGGGGTGGTTCCCCTCCCTGGCGGGGGGAGCCTGTGCGCGAGCCGTCCGAGCGTGGGCCAGCGGGTGTTCGGCTCGCTGACCGAGGCGCCGACCGCGCTGGTCTACCTGCTGGCGCTGGCCGGGCTCGTCCGGCTGCTCCGGGTGGCCGACCGCCGCGGCCCGTTCCACACCGCCACCGCCCGGACGGTCGCACAGCTGGGCTGGTGGCTGCTGCTCGCGGTGCCGCTCGCCGCGGTGGTCGAGGCGGTCGCCGGCAACGCCCTGCTCGCCGACCTGGTCACCGACCACGTCGGCCGGCTGCACTGGGTCGACGGCGTACATCCGCCGTTCGCCGCGATCATCACCGGCACGGCGGTCGTCACCGTCGCCCGCCTCCTCCGGATCGGGGCCGGCATGCGCGAGGAGATCGAGGCGACGGTGTGACCAGGCCCACCGAGCCGGACGAGCATGCGATCAGCGTCCACCTGGACAAACTGCTGGCCGACCGCGGCCTGACCCTGACCGAACTGTCCGACCGTGTCGGCGTCACCGTCGTCAACCTGTCCATCCTGAAGAACGGCCGCGCCAAGGCCATCCGCTTCTCCACCCTCACGCGCCTGTGCGCCGCCCTGCACTGCCAGCCCGGCGACCTGCTCCGGTACGACCCGACCGGCCGCGACTGAGCGGCGCTGCGCACGGCCAGCACCGGCCGGTGCCGTGGCTGTCCGGCTATCGGCGCGGCGGGTGTGCCGGTGGGGTCGCGTCCGTCACACCGTTGTTCCTACCGAATCCGGGACGCCGCGACGATCACCTGTCTGGCGACGGGGTCCGACAGCCCCCGCCCCCGGTCGGGCAGTACGGGCTGGTCGTCGTTCGCCGTTCGGATGGAGTTTTCATCCGGGTCGGTACCGAAGAAATAGGCTACGGGGCATCCTGCGTCCTTTGGGAGGTCCGACATGATCGGCCGTCTCGCCACGAGCACCGCCTCGGCTGCCATCGCCGCCGCCGCGGTGCTCGTCCCGCCGCACGCCGCCGGCGCCGCACCCGCCGCCGCGGCCATCCCGCACCGGATCCTGTTCGACGACACGAAGGCCGAGACGGCCGGCAACGCGGACTGGATCGTCAGCACCGCGATGCCCAACCCCACCGCGCAGAACGCCAACCCGACCACTGAGCGCTCCTGGACCGGGGCCATCTCGGCATGGGGCGTGGCGCTGCAGCGCACCGGGCAGTACAGCCTCTCGACACTGGCGCCGGGCGGCCACCTCACGTTCGGCGGTACCGGCGCGCAGGATCTCGCCAACGTCGACGTGCTCGTCATGCCCGAGCCGAACTCGCCGCTCAGCGCCGCGGAGAAGACCGCGATCATGCGCTTCATCCAGGCCGGCGGCGGGTTCTTCCTGATCGTCGACCACACCGGCAGCGACCGGAACAGCGACGGCTGGGACTCCGTGCGCGTCGGCAACGACCTGATGACCAGCAACGGCGTCGACAACACCGACCCGTTCGGCTTCAGCGTCGACGTCGTCAACATCAACACCGACAACCCGGTCGCCACCCGCGGCAGCACCAACCCGGTGATCAACGGGCCGTTCGGCACGGTCACCGGCAGCATCATCCGCAGCGGCAGTACACAGACTCTGCACCGCGCCGACAACCCGAACGTGACCGGGCTGGTCTGGCGCAGCACCGCCAGCCAGACCGGCTCGACCGGCGCGTTCTTCACGACGAGCACGTTCGGTTCGGGCCGGGTGGCGGTCTGGGGCGACAGTTCGGCTATCGACGACGGCACCGGCCAGTCCGGCAACACGCTGTTCGACGGCTGGGACGACCCCGCCGGCACCGACGCGGCGCTCGCCCTCAACGCCACCGCCTGGCTCGCCGGCTGACCGCGGCCGAGAGCGCCAGCCGAGGGCAGACCACGTCACCGATGCTGACCGCTGGGTTCAGCGCGCGCCGGGCGGAGGCTAGCCTATAAGGTAAGGCTTCCCTAACTTTGGAGCGCCATGCTGCCCACGTTCGTGATCGGCCTGCGGGAAGGCCTGGAGGCGGCCCTCATCGTGGGCATCGTCGCGGCGTTCCTGCGCAAGCGCGGCCGACCGGACCTGCTGCGCTGGGTGCTCGCCGGGATCGCCGCGGCGGTAGCCCTGTGTGCCAGCGCCGGCATCGCGCTGGAGCTCGTCTCGCGCGACCTGCCGCAGCGCCAGCAAGAGGGCCTGGAGACCGTGATCGGCGCGGTCGCGGTGGCCATGGTCACGTACATGGTGGTCTGGATGCGCCGGCACTCGCGCGACCTGAAAGGCCAACTGGAGGGCGCCACCGGGGCCGCGCTGGCCGCCGGGTCGGGCTTGGCGCTGGTCGGGATGGCGTTCCTGGCCGTGCTGCGCGAGGGCCTGGAGACGGTGGTCTTCCTCCTCGCCGCGTTCAACGAGTCCGGCGGCGGCAACACGGCCGCGGCGGGCGCGGCGCTGGGCATCGTGGTCTCGATCGGCCTCGGCTACGCGATCTACCGCGGCGGCGTGCGGCTGAACCTGTCCCGGTTCTTCCGGGTCACCGGCGTGGTGCTGGTGCTGGTCGCGGCCGGGCTGGTGCTCACCGCCCTGCACACCGCGCACGAGGCCGGCTGGCTGGACGCGGGCCAGCGGCCGACGGTCGACCTGTCCAACCTGGTCCGGCCGGGGTCGGTACAGGCGTCGCTGCTGACCGGCGTGCTGGGCATACAGCCGCACCCGGTGCTGATCGAGCTCATCGGCTGGCTGGCCTACCTGGTGCCGCTGGTGCTGTACGTGGCGTGGCCGCCGGGCCGGTCGGTGCCGCGGCCGGTGATGCGCCGGCTGACGCTGGCCGGCGGGGTGCTGGCCGCGGTGGCGGCGGCCGCGCTGGCCACCGCGGCGCCGGCGGCGCCGGCGGCCGACCCGGTCACCAGCGCCGGCGGCGTGTCGGCGCAACTGCTGTCCGACCCGGGCAGCCGGGCGACGGTCCGGGCGACCGTCCCGGCCCCGCCCGGCGCGGAACCGCCCGGCGCGGAACCGCCCGGCGGGCAGCCGGCCGGCGGGGAACCGGCCGGCATGGCGTCGGCGACGCAGGACCTCGCCGCGACCCGCACCGGCTCGGCCACGGCCGGCGGCATCACCGCCGACCTCTACTCGATCGAGCGCTCGGTGCCGGTGACCGGCCGGCCGGCGACCCTCAGCTACGACCAGCTGGCCGCGCTGAACGGCGGCCGGCTCCCGCTCGGCGTCCGCCGCACCGGCTCGGCGTCGGTGCCGGTGCGCTACACGGAGTCCGACGTGGGCACGTTCGCGGTGGCGGCGGGCACCCGGCGGGTCGTCGACGTGCGCTGGCAGCAGGTGGTCACGGTGCTGGTCGAGTTCGACGGCGGCACGATCCCCGTGCCCGGTGCGCCGGCGACGGCGCGGCTGGACGATCAGGCCGCGGCCGCCGCCCGGGCCGCCGCGCTGGCCGACCGATCGGCGGAGCACCGCCGTGGCGTGCTCGGCGGCTGGGCCTGGTTCGCGGCGGTCGCCGCGGCCGGCCTGCTGGTGACCGGCGCGGCGGTGGCGTGGGCGGCCCGGCGGGACCGGTCGAGGATCAGCCTGACCGCGCCGGGAACTCCCAGCAACGTCAATGTTAGGTTAGCCTCACCTAAGTCCCGGTGAGGAGATTGGCGTGCCCCTACCCTCCATCCGCCAGCTCACAGTCGCCGCCGTCGCATTGGCGATGGCCGGTGGCCTGAGCGCCTGCGGTTCCGACTCCAGCGACACTCCGGCCGGGTCGGCGTCGACCACCGCGGGCGACCCGCACACGCTCAACGTCACGATCAGCGCGGCCGACGGCTGCGCGAGCGACCGGAAGACGCTGGACGCCGGCGCCGTCACGGTCAAGATCACGAACAGGGACGCGACCGGAGTCAGCGAGATCGAGCTGCTCAGTGGTGAGCGGATCATCGGCGAGAAGGAGAACCTGCCGCCCGGCTTCAGCGGCAACTTCACCGTCGAGGTGGGCGCCGGCACCTACACGCTCTACTGCCCGGGCGCGGCGACGGAGAAGTCCCCGCTGACTGTCACCGGCGCCGCCGCCTCGTCCGCCGACACCAGCACCGACGCGCTGCTGGCCGCCGGCACCAAGCAGTGGGGCGAGTACGTCGAGACGCAGGTCGGCTACCTGGTGACCGGCGCGCGGGCGCTGAGCACCGCGCTCAAGGGCACCGACCTCGCGGCGGCGCAGACCGCGTACAAGAAGGCCCGCTCGTACTACGAGAAGATCGAGCCGGTGGCCGAGTCGTTCGCGTCCGGCAGCCAGGACCTCGACGCCGACATCGACGCGCGCGAGGGCGACGTCCCGGCGGCGCGGTGGCGCGGCTTCCACCGCATCGAGAAGGGCCTGTTCGCCGACAAGAAGCTCGCCGGCCTGGCCACGTTCGGCGACGGGCTGGTGACCAACACGAAGAAGCTGCAGGCGCTCACCACCGGCCTGACGTACAAGCCGTTCGAGCTGGCCAACGGCGCCCAGGAACTGCTGGACGAGGTGTCCGCCTCCAAGATCACCGGCGAGGAGGAGCGCTACTCGCACATCGACCTGCTCGACGTCCAGAGCAACGTCGAGGGGGCCGAGCAGGCGTTCGCCGACCTGCAGCCGGGCCTCGCGAAGATCGACCCGACCCTGGCCAGCACCGTGAGCAGCCAGTTCACCGCGCTGAACACGCTGGTCGGCAAGTACCGCAGCACGACCGACCCGTCCGGCTTCAGGCTCTACACCACGCTGACGAATGACGACAAGAAGGCGCTGGCCGCCGCGGTGAAGGCGGTGCAGGAGCCGCTGTCGCGGGTCGCGAGCAAGGTGACGCGTTGAGGAGTGACACGGTGATCCGAGGCCGGCGTTGACCGCCGTACCCACGCCGCCGAGCCGCCGCCGTTTCCTCGGCGGCGCGCTCGGCGTGGCCGGTGCCGTCGCGGCCGGCGGCGCGGGCTTCGGTGTCGGCGAGGTGGTGCGGCGGCACCCGGCCGAGGCGGCCGGGCCCGACCGGGTGCCGGTGTACGGCCCGCACCAGGCCGGGATCGCCACCCCGGCGCAGGACCGGCTGGTCTTCGCCGCATTCGACGTCACCGCCGCCGACCGGTCGGCCGTGGCGGCGCTGCTCGGGTCGTGGGCGGCGGCCGCGGCGCAGCTGACCGCCGGGCTGCCGGTCGGCGGCGGTGTCGACCCGCAGCGGCCGCCGCTGGACACCGGCGAGGCGGACGGGCTGCCGCCGGCCCGGTTGACGGTCACGGTCGGCTTCGGCCCGTCGCTGTTCGACCACCGGTTCGGCCTGGCGTCCCGGCGCCCGGCCGCGCTGGCCGATCTGCCCGCCCTGCCCGGCGACGCCCTGGACGCGGCCCGCACCGGCGGCGACCTCGGCGTGCAGGCCTGCTCGGACGACCCGCAGGTCGCGTTCCACGTGGTCCGCAACTTCGCCCGGCTGGCCCGCGGCACCGCCGTGCTGCGCTGGCTGCAGCTCGGCTTCGGCCGCACCTCGACCACGTCCGAGGCGCAGAGCACCCCGCGCAACCTGATGGGCTTCAAGGACGGCACCCGGAACATCAAGGCCGAGGACGCCCAGGCGCTGGCCGACCACGTATGGGTCGGCGCCCGGACCGACCAGCCGTGGATGACCGGCGGCAGCTACGCGGTCGTGCGGCGGATCAGGATGCTCGTCGAGTCGTGGGACACCGACTCGCTCGCCGACCAGGAGCGGGTCTTCGGCCGCACCAAGGACACCGGCGCGCCGCTGACCGGCACGGCCGAGTTCGACCAGCCCGACCTGGCCGCGAAGGACGCCGCCGGCCTGCCGGTCATCGACCCGAACGCGCACATCCGGCTGGCCGCGCCCGAGACCAACGGCGGCCAGAAGCTGCTGCGCCGCGGCTACTCCTACACCGACGGCGTCGACCCGGCGACGAACCTGCTGGACGCGGGGCTGTTCTTCATCGCGTACCAGCAGGACCCGCGCCGCCAGTTCGTGCCGATCCAGAGCCGGCTCGGCGGCACGGACAACCTCAACGAGTACATCCGGCACACCGGCAGCGCCCTGTTCGCGATGCCGCCCGGTCTCTCCGGCCCCGGCGACTGGTACGGCAAGCCGCTGTTCAGCTGAGCGGCACGCCCCCTTCCGTTGCGGTTGTCGAGCGTGGAAGCTGTAGCGGAGCAGCGGGGGTCGGGAGGTTGACGTACCTATGCAGCTGCGCCGGCTGTCCACCCTGGTGATCGCGTCGCTGCTCGGCGGGGTCCTCGCCGGGCCCGCGGCCGCCGCGCCGTCGGATACGGGCCGCGCCGCCGAGCCCGCGCCGGTGACGCACACGGTCGGGTACGACCACTACTCGGTCACCGTGGACGGGCAGCGGGTGTACCTGTGGTCGGCGGAGTTCCACTACTGGCGGCTGCCGAGCCCGGACCTGTGGCGGGACGTGCTGCAGAAGCTCAAGGCGGCCGGGTTCAACGCGACCTCGATCTACTTCGACTGGGCGTACCACTCGCCGGCGCCGGGGCAGTACGACTTCACCGGGGTCCGGGACGTCGACCGGCTGCTGCAAATCGCCGCCGAGGTGGGCATCTACGTGATCGCCCGGCCCGGCCCGTACATCAACGCCGAGACCGACTCCGGCGGCTTCCCCGGCTGGCTGCAGACGCAAGCCGGCCGGGCCCGGTCCAGCGCGCCCGACTACACCGCGGCGTACCAGGACTGGCTGCGGCACATCGACCCGATCATCGCCCGGCACCAGCTGACCACCGGCGGCGGCACCGTGCTGCTCTACCAGGCGGAGAACGAGTACGGCAGCAACGGCGACGCGGCGTACATGACGCAGCTGCAGCAGCAGATCCGGGCCGACGGGATCACCGTGCCGATCACGCACAACTACTGCTGCGGCGCGTCGACGTGGGCCACCGGGCCGGGCTCGGTGCCGGTGCCGGGCCGGGACAGCTACCCGCAGGGCTTCAACTGCTCCAGCCCCACCGTGTGGCGCGGCGTCGACGCGCTGACCCGGCTGCGCGACGACGTGCCGGTGTTCACCCCCGAGTACCAGGGCGGCGCGTTCGACCCGTGGGGCGGGCCGGGGTACGAGAACTGCCGGCAGCTGATCGGGCCGGACTTCGAGAAGGTGTTCTACAAGAACAACGTCGCCAACGGCGCGACGATCCAGAACTTCTACATGACCTACGGCGGCACGTCCTGGGGCTGGCTGGCCGACCCCA
>JBBWZH010000624.1:0-17274 GCA_039648995.1 Mycobacteriales bacterium | reverse complement strand
TACGGTGGATTGAACGGCCCGCGGTCCAACCCCAGAGCAGCCGCCCAGAAATCGGCGAGTGCGTCGGCGTCCGCGCAGTCCAGGACGTAGAGCAGGCGCATTGGCTTCCTTTCCTGATGGCGCCGGGCCGCCGACGGGCGCCGGCCATCTTGCCCCGTGGCCGGCCCGGCAGCCTGCTGCGCGAGGTCAGCCGGCTGCCCCGTTGACGGTGGGTACCCAGAAACGGAGCTTGTCACCGCGCCGGTCCTCGAGCACCCCGCCGTTCCGCTCGATGACGACACGCGAGCCGAGGTTGTCGTACTGGCAGGTGATCAGCGCTGGGGCAACTCCCAGGCGACCCGCGATCGGCAGAGCCGCGGCGAGCATCGCGGTGGCGTGCCCCCGACGGCGGGCGGTTGGCCGGATGTCGTAACCGATGTGGCCGTAGTACTCACGAAGGGCCGGAGTGAGGCGATGCCGGATCGCGATCCGGCCGAGATAGTCGGAGCCGTCCATCCACCAGAGCGTGGTTGCCGGCACATGGTCCGGTGGCCGTTGTGCGTCCGGTAGTGCCTGGTCGCGCAGTCGGCGCACGAACAGGTCGAAGGCACCAGGGTCAGACCAGCCGTTGTCGTGGAGCCAGCTGATTTCCTTGCCGACCATGCTGTGGTCGTCCGGCTCGCCCCGACCTTCGGCGACGAACTCGGCCATGGCGGCCAGGAAGGAGGCGCGAACGGAGACAGTTGGCGCGCGCAACTCGGGCATGGTCCGGGCATACCAAGCGGTCTGACCAGGCGCATCCGAATTAGCGTGCCGCCGGCACCGCGACGGCCCCGTTGGCCGCTGCTGCGGCGAGACTCTTTGTTACCGTGACCTGGCATGCGACATCGTTGCGCCGTCATCGTTCGGCGACCCGCAATGGTGACCGGTCCGGGGAGGGCGCATGGAGGCCCGGTCGACGGCACGCCCGGTACGAGTGTTCATCTCGTACGCGCACGGCTCGGCCGAGCACACGCGGCAGGTCCGCGAGCTGTGGTTGCTGCTGCGCGACTGTGGTATCGACGCCCGGCTCGACCTGCCGGCGGCGGAGGTCCCCCAGGACTGGGCGCTGTGGATGCTCGAGCAGGTACGCGAGGCGGACTTCGTCCTGGTGGTCGCCTCGGCGGCCTACCGCCGGCGGGCGGAGGGCCTGACCCTGCCAGCGGAGAGCAGGGGGGTGGTGTTCGAGTCGGGGCTGGTCCGCGAGGCGCTGTATGCCGACCCGGTCGCGGCGCGCCGCAAGTTCCTACCGGTGCTGTTCGCGGACGGCCGGCTGGAGGACATCCCGGCGTTTCTCGGGCCGACTTCGACGACGCACTATCGCCTTCCGGCCGTCACTCCCGAGTACGCCGAGCCGCTGCTGCGCGTGCTGACCGGTGCTCCGCTGGTAGGCGAGCCGAGCCTCGGCGCGCCTTCCGGCGCGTTGTCCACGATTCCCGGCGGCTCAGTCGCGATCCGGTCCGCCAACCCGCCCGACGTCGGAGCGCGGGCCGGTCCGGCTGGCCGGCGTCTCACCGTCCGGGATCTCGGCGGGCTGGTCGATCTGCTGCTGGCGGTCACGGAGATCACCGCGCCCACCCGCTGGCAGCAGGTGCTCGACCTGCTACCGAGCCACGTCGCACACTCGGTGCCGCGCCAGTCAGCCGGCCGCCCGGAAGCCGTCGCGCTGCTCTGGACCTGTGAGAACTATCCCGGCGCGTGGGTGGCGCTGGTCGACGCGCTGCACCTGATCGGTCCGCGGTCGGCGGCCATGGAGCGGTTCACGGCAGAAGTGCGCCGGCTGCGTCTCGACCACGAATGAGCCGGATACGTGGAATTCGTCGATAACTCCCGGAACTACTGGCGTCGACCGGCTACTGGCTGTTAACTCCTATACCAACGCTGTGCCACCGGGCCGGCGCTGTTCGGGGGTGGTCGATGGTCGCAGTGGATGCTGGGCAGCCGGGCATGCCTGGCCTGTCCGTCCCGGCGCCCGCCGGGCCGCAGGTCTGCGACGGGTGGCGGGTTCGGGTCTGCGACGCGGCTGGCCACACCCGCGGCGCCGGGATTCTGGTCGGCGCCCACCTCGTGCTCACCGCCGCGGACGTTCTCAGTGGCCGGCATGGCCGGGCCGCGGGCGGTCGCCCGACCACGGTGACCGCCGCGTTCCCGAGCACCCGCGTGGGCGAGCGGAGGCAGCCGCTTGTCCGCATCGTCGACGGCTCGGCCGGCGCTGCCACGGGTCGCCTCGCTCTGCTTCACCTCGCCGGCCGATCGCCGGCCGGGCCGGCCCCGCTGGCCGCGTGCGGCGAGCCGGGCAACCGCCCGGTGCTGGTGCACGGTTACCCGCCGCGGCTCGCCGACGGTGTCTGGGCGAGGGCCCGCGCCTCCGGGGGCCCCGCTCCCGGCAGTGGCTGCATCCAACTCGCCGCGGACACGGTGCCGTGCCCGCGGATCGGCCGCGGCTTCCGCGGCGCGGGCGTGCTCGACGCCCAGTCCGGCGCCGTGATCGGCATCGTCGTCGCCGAAGATCCCACCGCCGCCGCCGCGCATGCCTGGATGCTGCCGGTCGAGGCCGTAATCGAGGCGTTCCCGGCGCTCATCGGGCAGCTCGCCGAGCCGCGCCCGCTGCGCCGTGGCTGGCTGTTCGATCTCCTTGACACCTTGCTGGCCGTGCCAGCCGTCGCCGACGAGCGCAGCCGCGACCAGATCGTCCGCCTCCTCCGCCCCGACATCGGCACGACCATCAGCCGACGGTCGAACGCTCGCCTCGACACCTGGGCGGTCCTGCAGACCTGCCTGAGCTTCCAGGACGGGCTGGCCGAACTTGTGGACGCGATCCGCGCCGTCGAGGGAGAGTCGTTCCCGCTGCTCCGGCTGACCCAACAGGCAGCCGGGGTCCCGGCCGACATGGTGCGATGACGAACCCGGGCTAGCTCAGGCATCCGGTACCGCGCCGCGGAGCGGGGCGGCCGCCCGGGCCGCTGCTGATTCAGCACCATGAGCCGAGCAGGCGCCGAACCAGTGAAACGGACAACACCCAGGCGCTAGCGCCCACCCGACATCTAGTTGTTCACTTCTGTACCAACGATGTGGCACGAGGATGCGGATGGGCGGGTTTATGACACGGAGGCACGGCAGCGGTCTGCGTTGGTTCGCGCCTCACCGCCCGCTCGCGGCGCCGGCCAGGCCTTCGCTGCGACCGGCCGGTCGCCCGCCCGGGGGTTCCGCGGTCACCAGTCTGGTCGGCGGCCGCCGGTGAATGAGGACTTCCAGTACCGCAGCGAGCTGGTGACCGAGTTTCAGATGCTGGGATGCGTTCAACGTCGACCCGATCGGGACACCCTGGTCGACGAGCTGGAACGCGAACTCGGTCACCCGCTGCATTTTGTCCGGAGCGACGAGATCATGTATGACCTGTGGGGGCTGCTCACCGCCTGTCTGGCCAGCCCGATACCCGATGCGCTCGGCCGGCTGGTGGAAATCGCCCGGGTCTTCGAGAAGGACACCCGGCCGATGATCCGGCTGCGAGCGCTCGTCGGGTCGGTTCTCCCGACCATTCCGCCACTGGACCAGCCCGGTCTCGGCCGGGTGCTGGAGAGCGTCAGTCCGACCGATCTCCGGGCGGCCACCCGGGACGCTTCTGGCCCGCTCGGCCCACCGACGGACGTCGCGTTGTCGGACCAGCTC
The DNA here is from genome assembly GCA_039648995.1 of Mycobacteriales bacterium. Taxonomy (GTDB): domain Bacteria; phylum Actinomycetota; class Actinomycetes; order Mycobacteriales; family CADCTP01; genus JBBWZH01. The sequence continues at coordinate 13,587 of JBBWZH010000624.1, read as the reverse complement.
GGCCTTGTCCGGGCGCTCAGCTCAGCCGCGGCGATGCCCGGTGCGCCACCGCCGCTGCTGGTCTTCCTCGTCCGGCTGGCCGACCGGATTCCGGATTCACTGGCGGCTGAGTTGGCCGGCTGGATCAGCCGGATCGCCGGCGAGTTGGGCCTGACCGCCGGCGACCTCGACCGGATCCGAACCGGGCCGGGCGCCGGACCGCCCACGCCGCAGCGCTCTTTCGTCGTCGTCGAACTGCGTGAGGATGGGCCGCAGCCGGACCGGTATCTGATGTCAATCTGGCTTCAGCACGACGATGGTTCGGGCCGGGCGCTCTACGTGAACGACGACCGGCCAACTCCGCTGAACGAACTGCCGGCGCGGCTGGACGCGGTCCTGCAGGCGCTCACCCGCAGCAGCCTGGAAGAGATCGGGGACGTCACCGTCGAATTCGTGCTGCCGTGGGACCTGCTCGGCCACGGCGTCGACCAGTGGCCGGTGGCGCTGACCGGGCTGCGGCACGAGATCGGTGTCGACTACCCGGTGGTCGTGCGCAGCCTGGACCGGATCCGCAATCCCATGGTTCGCGCTCGCTGGCTGCGCCGGTGGCGACACATGCTGGCATTCGGCGGGGCCGCTCGGGCCGAGTTGGTCCAGTGGCTCCAGTGGCGGCAGGCGGATCACACGGCCAATCACACCCCGGTGTTCTCGCACAGCGACGAATGGCCGGTGTGCCTGATCGTCTCTTTCGCGGCTGAGGCGGGGCCGTTGCCGACCGCGGTGGTGGCCGGCCTCGGTGCCGGAATGCCGGTGATGCTCTGGTGCCGGGACGCTCGCGGAGCCGCCCAGTTCGAGGCGGACATACCGCAGCAGATGTACGCCCGCCCACTTCTCGACCTGCCGGCACTGGTACTGCGGCTCCGCCAGGAAGCAGCCCGGCACGGGCCGGTCCCAGATCACCTCGGCCGGCACCTGTCGTTGCTCTGGGACGACCCCGACCGGTTACCGCCGGAGAACCCGCTCGCCGCACCCGCACCAGCCTGAGAGGACGGAATAGACGTGACCGACGAGGACCGGGCCGCTCCGGTGTCCGGTGCGAACGGCCAGCCGGACTGGCGCATCTACCGCGGCAGCGGCCAACCGCATGACGAGATCCTGCGACTGCCACCGCCACCGCGCTGGCGGGTGTTCGAAGGTGGCCCTCTCCTCGAATCGCAGCCGGGCCGGCCGGTCGGGCCAGTGCACCGGCCGGGCATCGACGACCGCGCGAAGGCATACCTGGCCAGCGACGAAGTCGTGGAAATGGTCAACGCCGCGCTGTACCTGCGCCGGCCCCTGCTGGTCACCGGCAAACCCGGCACCGGAAAGTCCACGCTGGCCTACAGCATCGCGTACGAGTTGCGCCTCGGCCCGGTCCTCTACTGGCCGATCACCAGTCGGTCGACGCTGCAGGACGGTCTGTACGGGTATGACGCGATCGGACGCCTGCAGGAGACCAATCTCCAGACGCTGGCCACCGGTGCGGCCGGAATCCCCGATATCGGGCGCTACCTCAGCCTGAACGCGCTGGGCACCGCTCTGCTGCCCCAGGCGCGGCCCCGGGTCCTGCTGATCGATGAGCTGGACAAGAGTGACATCGACCTGCCGAACGATCTACTCAATATCTTCGAGGAGGGTAGGTTCACCATCCCGGAACTGGGTCGGCTGCCGGACGAGCAGTCCACGGTGAACGTGATGACCGGCGACGGCGACCGGGTTCCGGTCGTGCGCGGTGGGATCAGCTGCCGGGCCTTCCCGATCGTGGTAATCACCTCCAACGGCGAGCGCGAATTTCCGCCCGCCTTTCTGCGGCGCTGCCTACGGCTGGATATCCGGCCACCCGGTGAGGCCGAACTGACGAAGATCGTGTCTGCGCTGCTGGGGCCGGAGGCGGCCGCGGAGAACAGCGCACTCGTCCATGACTTCACCGAACTGCGCGAGCGTGGCGATCTGGCAACCGATCAACTGCTCAACGCGGTATACCTGGTGACGTCCGGTCTGCGCCCACCGGACTCGGCCAGGGAGCGACTGATGTCCGCGTTGCTGCGCCAGTTGGATGTCGCGAGGCCGGAGTGATCAACCGGTTGCTGGCGGCGCTGACCGACGCGGAACTGCGGCTCAGCGCGGAAGAGGTCGCCGAGGTGCTGTGGTTGGCGCCGCAGCTGTCGGGCTCGCCCGCCGGCAGCGTCCGGCCGGAGGGATCGTCGCAGGATCCGGGCGGAGCTCGGCCGGAGCGGCCGGCACTGCCGCCGGAGCGGCCCAGGGGGCAGCCGGTGCCCGGGCCGGAGACCGGCCCGGACCGGCACGCCCAATCGCCGTTGGCCGGGCTCTACCTCCCAGGTCCGGCGGCGGTTGGCCGGACGCCGGCGACCTCGGCCCGCAGCCCGACCGTGTCGGCCTTACCCAACACCCTGGCGCTGGCTCGGGCACTGCGCCCGTTCCGGCGGAAGGTCAGGTCGAAATGGGAGTTTCGGCTGGAGGAGGAGCCGACAGCGCAAGCCAGCGCCCAGGCCGGCTCCTGGTGTCCGGTCTACCTCCCCGCGCCGGACCGCTGGCTTGATCTCGCCATTGTGATCGACGAGGCGTCGTCAATGGCGGTGTGGCGCCCGACAGTCGCCGAATTGCGGAAATTACTGTCGAGGCTCGGCGCGTTCCGGGACGTCCGGGCATGGCATGTCGACTGCGACACGGATGCCGGCCGGCTGGTCCTGCGGGGCGATTCCGCCGGCAGCCCGGCGGCCGCGCGCAGCCACCGTGAGCTCATTGACCCGACCGGTCGCCGCATCATCCTCGTCATCAGTGACTGCATCGGTCGGGCGTGGCGAAACGGCGGGATGTTGAAATGGCTCGACCTGTGGGGCCGGGCCGGCCCGGTCGCCATCGTGCAGCCCCTGCCGCAACGTCTGTGGCGGCGCTGCTCGCCGCTGAACTTCGCTCGGGCCCGCTTCACCGCGGCTCGCCCGGGCCTGCCGAACGCGGCCCTCGGCGTTACCGTGCGGCCGGCGGACGTGGAGCCCGGAGGTCGCGGCATCGCGGTGCCGGTGCTGGAACCTGAGGCGCGTTGGTTCGGTAGTTGGGCGAGACTCGTCGGCGGCACGGTGGCCGGCGAAGGCGTCTGGGGGATGGCGGTATTCACCGGTTCCCGGGCCGCGTCGCCGACCGCCGAGACGGAGGATGCCGAGCTTGAACCGATCCGCCGGGTCGTACTCTTCCGCACCACCGCGTCACCGGCCGCTTTTCAGTTGGCGGGCTACCTTGCCGCAGCCCCACTAAACCTTCCGGTGATGCGTCTGGTGCAGGACCTGATGCTGCCCGGCTCGCGGCCGCGCGATCTCGCCGAGGTCTTTCTGGGCGGTTTGATGCGTCGGGTGACCCCGACGGACCGACCGGTGGCACCGGAAGAGGTGCGCTACGATTTCCGCCCCGGGGTGCGGGAGGTACTGCTGACGACTCTGGACCAGCCCACCGAATTGCGTATCCTCAGTCGGGTTTCAAACTTCGTGCAGCGGCGACTAGGGGGAACGCTCGACTTCCCGGCGCTGATCGCGGGGGCCGGTGAGGTCGGCTCGATCAGCGAGGCAGACCGCCCGTTCGCGGCGGTCGCGCAGACGGTTTTGCACAGCATGGGGGGCAGGTATCGTGACGTCGCTGACAAGTTGGCGAGCGAGTTGGTCTCGTCCGCGGGCCCTGGGGTGGTCCCGACAGTGCCCGTAGGCGGCCGCCCCGGTGCCGGCGACGGATCGCAGGCCACGCCACGCGATGGCAGTTTCCGTTACCCTGCGAGAAGTCTGGGAGACCTTGTGCCTGAGACGACGCCGCCCCCGGTTCCTGGTTCAGAGCAGGACGCATCCGTCAATCAGCCGGCGGTGTGGGGAAATGTGCCGGCCCGCAACCCGAACTTCACCGGACGGGTGGAACTGCTTGATGCATTGCGGGCTCAGCTGACCGATAACCTGACCGCTCTGTTGCCGCACACCCTGCATGGATTGGGTGGCGTCGGCAAGACGCAGGTCGCCGTCGAGTATGTCTGGCGGTTTGCCGGCGACTACGACCTCGTGTGGTGGGTGCCGGCCGAGCAGCCGGCGCTGATCCGGTCGTCGCTGGCCTCCCTGGCCAGCCGGCTGGATATTCCGCTGGGCGAAGACGTGGAAAAGACCCTGGTTGCCGTCCACGACGCCTTGCGCACGCATCGTCCGTACCGGCGCTGGTTGCTCGTGTTTGACAACGCCGACCGCCCCGACGATCTGGACCGGTTCCTGTCCACCCCCGGCGGCCACGTCCTCATCACGTCGCGGAACCGGGCCTGGTCGGGCGTCGCCGAGACCGTCGAGGTGGACGTCTTCAGCCGTGACGAAAGCGTCGAGCTGGTGCGGCGCCGGCTGCCGGCCGCATTGTCCGACGAGGCGGACCAGCTGGCCGAAAGCCTGGGGGACCTGCCACTCGCGCTGGAACAGGCGGCGGCCTGGATGCTGGCGACCGCCACCCCGGTGCCGGAATACCTGCGCCTCTTGGCGGAGCAGGTGGGCCCATTGCTGCAGGAAAGCCCGCCGGCGAACTACCCGCTTCCGGTTGCCGCGACCTGGGGGTTGGCGTTCGACCAACTGAGCCGTCAGGCGCCGGCCGCGGTCCAGTTGCTGGAGCTGTGTTCGTTCCTGGGCTCTGAGCCGGTCTCGGTCCGGTTGCTGCCGATGGGCCGGTACGCGAGCCTGCCGTCACCGCTGGACGCGACGGTCCGGGACGAGATCCCACTGCGCCGGGCGGTGCGTGAGATCAGCCGGTACGGCCTGGCGAAGGTCGACGCGGCCCGGAACACTATTGAAATCCACCGGTTGGTGCAGGCGGTCCTGCGGGACCGGCTCTCCGAGGAACAACGCGCGGCCTACGAGCACAGCGTGCACGAGCTGCTCGCGGCCGCCAATCCCGGCGATCCGACCGACGACCCGCAGATCTGGCCGCGTCACGCCGAGCTCGCGCCGCACGTCCAACCGGCCGGGCTCATCGAGAGCGACACGCTCGACAGCCACAAGGTCGTACTCGACCAGGTGCGCTACCTCTGGGTGATCGGCGACTACAAGAGCAGCCGGCAACTGGCCGAGCGCGCGTACGACGACTGGAATGCCCGGCTCGGCCCGGACTACGAGCAGACCCTCGTGGTCGGCCGTTTCCTCGCCACCGCCCTACGCTCGGTCGGCGAGACCGAACATGCACGCACGCTGAACCAGGAGATCTGGGCCCGGACCCGGCAGGTGTTCGGAGAGAACCACGAGCACACACTCGCGGTCGCGAACAGCGTCGGCGCGGACCTGCGCTGGCTCGGGCGATGGCAAGAGGCCCGCGAGCTGGACGAAGGAAATCTTCAACGACACCGCGCGGTGTTCGGTGAAGACGACCCCAGCACGCTGAACTCCGCCAACAATCTTGCCGTTGACCTCCGGCTTCTCTGCGACTTCGAGGCGGCCCGCCGGTTGGACGAGGACACGATCGAGCGGCGGCGGCGGGTCATCGGCGACGACCACCCGCTGACGCTGTTCGGGATGAGCAGCCTCTCCCGTGATCTCTACGGGCTGGGCCTCTTCCAGGACGCGCTGGCGGTGCAGCGCCATTCGCTGCCGATGCACCGGGCACGGGTCGGCCCGGACCACTCGGACGTCATGCGGGCCACCCGCGTCCATACGTTGACGCTGCGCAGCCTGGGCGAGTATCCGGAAGCCTGCGAGCTAGGTGAGGGACTGATCGCCCGCTCGCAGCGGGTGCTCGGCAAGGATCACCCGGACACTCTCGGCGCGATGACCGCGTTGGCGAATTCGCTGGCGCTCGTCGACCGGCTCGCCGAGGCCCGCATCATCGCCGAGGAAGCGCTTGACCGGTATCGGACCGCACTGGGCGCCGAGAACCCGTTCACGCTGGCCGCGGCGACCAACCTGGCAATCGTGCTGCGCGTGGCCGGCGACTACGGGCCGGCCCGCCGTCTGGACGAGCACGCTTTGACGGGGTTCACCACCGCACTCGGCGCGGATCACCCCTTCACGCTCAGTTGCGCCATCAATATGGCAGTCGACTACGCGATGGCGCGAGAGTATCCGCAGGCCCGCGAATTGGGTGAGGTAACGCTTGAGCGTTTCCGGCTGGTATCCGGCTCGACGCATCCGGATACGCTCGTCTGCGCCAGCAACCTGGCGATCAGCCTGCGGAACACCGGCGCGGACGAGGCGGCGAGGCGGCTGACCGATGAAGTCGTAGCCGGTATGCGCAAAGCTCTCGGCCATACCCATCCAGAAACGGTGCTGGCCGAGTCGGCGCGGTACAACTCGCTGTACGTCGAGCCCCCTACGCCCTGACTTCCGTCAGGATTGGCCGCTGGGCTCGTCGGGTGCCAGCCCGGCGAGCCAGTCGGCCAACACATCCGGTTGAGGCGTGTCGCCGGTTTCCGCGAGCTCCTGGTAGACGCCATAGACCACTTCCGGATACCGCAGTAGTGCTTTGCCACCTGCGCTGGTCCGGAGTTTTCGCAACGCCAGAGTCAGCCCGGCCCAGTGCGCGCGCTCGTTCGGTTCCGCCGCGATCAGCGTCCGATACTCATGGACTGCCGACGCGTATTGCTCGCGCGCATAGGCGAGGTCGCCCGCGCTGGCTCCCGGCGCGGCGGCGGCCAGTGCCAGTGGATCGCCGACGAGCTGAGTGAACCGGTCAGGCTCGCTGATCCGTAGGCCGACCAGGTCGAGGCGGACGTTGTGGACGAGAGCGCGTGAGTTACTGGGCACGACGTTTGTCGGCACCGATCCAACCGGCGGATGATCGCGGGCGGCCCAGCTCTTGGCCAGCTGCTTCAGGTGGCCCGGGTCCGGCCGGAGGTTACGCACGCGCCAACTGGTGTAGTGGTCGTCCGCGGCGTCCCGGGCGAGGGTCTCCACAGTCGGCGGGACTTTCTCCGCGAGCCATCTGTCCAGCGTCTCCTGCATCCCGGCGACGAACTCGTCGCCCGCCGGGGTCAGATGCCCGGACTGGGCGATCTCGCCGAGAACGCGGTTCACCCGCTCCCGCCAGCGGGCGAATTCGAAATGCGCGAAATCGACCCCGGTGGTTGCCGGGATGGTGCGCTGTACGCGCCAGAAGTCGGCGACGCCCATAAATGCGTACGCACCGTGCAATAGGCCGCCGAGTGGGCGCGGGTCGTCCCGCCATGGAGCGTAGTAGCGCGGCGCTGTGGTGTCGTCGAGCAATGGGACCAGGTCGAGCAAGGCGCCCAGCTTGCCATGCTGGAATTCGTGCACCAGGGCGACCGCCAGTCCCCGGCCGTCAACCGGCGGGCTGACGAGGACGGACCCGAACGCGTCCATCGAGGTGGCGTTGACGCCACGGGTGGACCGTTCGGCCGACAGCGGAACCAGGGAGACCAGCCCGGCTGCAATCGCCTCGGCATACGGGCGGTGGTGCCGGACCAGCAGTGGCCAGGCTTCAGCGATCCGTTGCTGCCAGACGCCGACCGCGGTGCGGCCCAGGCGATCCGCCGCGTCCAGCCGATGGCAGTTCCGGAAGGGATCCAGGTCGTCGAGTTCGAGGCTGAGCGACAGCCCGCCCGACTCGGCGTGTAGTCGGCGCAGCGGCTGCCAGCCGGTCTCCGCCGCGTCGAGGGCGTCGGGCAGGCGCCGTCCATCGACGAAGACCGCGCCGTCTGCCGCGACTACCTGGACTCCGTTGACGCCGTCCCGAACCCGTACCGAACCCAGTGACGGGAGGTTAGCTATGCCATTTCGGACCGGGATGTTGACATCGAAGTCCAAGCCTGCCCGGATTGCGGCGCTGGCTGCGATGCCGGCGAAATGGCCGAGATCGGTCTCGATCGGTACGGAACCGGTGTCCGCGTTCAGCAACACCCGCAGGCAGTGTGCCGCCCACGCCCCGACATGCGGACGGACCAGCAGGTCAGCGACGACGTCGGGCCATTTCCGCTGGACTTCGGTGAGTAGCTCCAGCCCGGCTCGTAGACCGCCGGCCGAGGCGGGTGGAGCGGCGTCCAGCAGTGCCCGAACCAGCAGTAGGTGCTTGCTCCGCTGACCTGTTTTCAGCCGGCTGACCGTGCCTGCGTCGCCATAGCCGGAAGCGAGCAGTTCGAAGTCCGCCCTGGGGACGCGATGCGTCCGCAGACCTACCTGAGATGTCACGACGGGGTTGACCTAGAGGGCGGAGTTGAACCCCGCGAGTGCATCATGGGGTCGTGTCGCGTCGTCGCGTACACGGCGTAACACCTGTTGCAAGGGGGTGCCGTCAAGTTGTGCGAGGTTGTCCAGACCAATGTCCGCGAGGTCGACCATATCCGACTGGAGACCATCCCCGAGATCCATGTACTCCAGCCCTTCTCGGACCACGTCATTGCCGACTGTGACGGACCTAGCTTGACCGTGCGTTACCTAGCGCCAGCTAACGTAGTTGATCATAACAGGGACGGACCGGGCATGAAAAGAACTTTCGACAGCACAGTCGGGCGCGAGCAGTGCCCGTTCGGTAATGCAAACCGGGCACAAACGAGATCCCACCCGGTAGCGGAGAGTAGTCTAATACTCACTCTCGGCGCAAGAGGAATGTGGTGGCACAGTGCCGTCCTGGGTGGTGGAGGTGTCGGGTGACTAGCGTTGTCCACATAGCGGGATTGGAATGGCCGGAGGGGCCCGATGCGGGCCTGGAGCGGGACGGCTGGCGGCCGGTCCCGTTCCGGCAGTTCGTCCTCAAGCTCCATTCGCGGTGCAATTTGGCGTGTTCGTACTGCTACGTGTATGAGATGGCGGACCAGAGTTGGCGGGGAAAGCCCCTGGTGATGGCGCCGGAAGTGGTGGAGCGGTCGGCGCGCCGGATCGCGGAACATGTCGCCACCCACGACCTGGAAGCGGTTGAGGTGGTACTGCACGGCGGCGAGCCGTTGCTGGCCGGCGTGGCCGCCGTCGAGTTCACTGCCGACACATTGCGGCGGAGTGTGTCTGGCCGGGTCGACCTGCGGATACAGACGAATGGGGTGCTGCTGGATGAGGCGATGGTGCTGGCCTTGGGGCGGCACGGGATCAAGGTCGGGGTCAGCCTGGACGGCCGGCGGGAGGACAACGACCGGCGGCGGAGGCGGAAGGACGGGCGGGGGAGTTTCGAGCAGGTCCGGGACGGCATCGGCCAGCTCAAGGCGGCGTATCCCGAGTTGTTCAGCGGGTTGATCGCGACGATCGACCTGGAAGCCGACCCGGTCGCGACGTACGAGGCGTTGCTGGAGTTCGCCCCGCCGGCCGTCGATCTGCTGCTGCCGCACGGCAACTGGACGAACCCGCCGCCCGGGCTGCGCCCCGACGGCGACGCGGCGCCGTACGGGGAGTGGTTGGTGCGGGCGTTCGACCGGTGGTACGGGGCGCGCCCGGTGGAGACGAGCGTGCGGTACTTCCAGGAGATCATCACGTTGCTGCTCGGCGGCCGGAGCAGGGTCGAGTCCATCGGCCTCAGCCCGGTGGCGCTGCTGGTGATCGATACGGACGGCGCGCTCGAGCAGGTGGACACGCTGCGGTCGGCGTTCGACGGTGCGAGTCAGACCGGGCTCACCGTGTTCTCCGACCCGTTCGACACCGCGTTGCGCCACCCGGGCGTGGTCGCCCGGCAGATCGGCGTCGCGGCGCTGTCTGACACCTGCCGGGAATGCCCCGTGCACACGGTCTGTGGCGGCGGCTACTACCCGCACCGCTACCGGGCGGGCGCCGGCTTCCGGCAACCGTCGGTGTACTGCCGCGATCTGAAGCTGCTGATCGACCACATCGAAGGCCGGGTCCGGGCCGACCTCCGCGCGGCCATGGACGAGCAAGCCGGGCGGTCCGGGCAGCCACGCTAGGGTTGGCCAATGCGCGATGAGGGCATCCGGCAGCGGCTGCGGTCATCGCTCCCGGCGGCGATGAAGGCTCGCGACGCGGCGGCCGTCGCGGCGCTCCGGTCCGCCTTGGCCGCCATTGACAACGCCGGGGCGGTGGACAACGCCGGGGCCGTCGACAGCGGTGGCGGCCTGCCAGCCACTGAGGGCCATCCGGACTTCGCCGGCACGGTTGCCGGCCTCGGCGCCGCCGAGATGCCCCGCCGCCAGCTCACCGACACCGACGCCGGGGCCATCGTCCGTGCTGAGGTCACCGATCGGCTGGCCGCCGCGGCCGGCTACGAGCGGTCCGGCCATGACGGCCAGGCCAGCAGGCTGCGCGCCGAAGCGTCCATTTTGGACAGCTACCTCGATGGGCCCGACGCGACGGGGTAGGGCGCACCTGACGCCGGGTGCGCGGGCCGCCGGGCGTGGGTGGGCTTGACCTTGCCCCTGGGGGAGGCGTGACGGTGAGGTCGCCGGGCACCCCGCCCGGGCGGAGGGACGAGGCGTGGATCTGCTACCGATCGGCGAGTTCGCCCGGCGGGCCGTGCTGTCGCCGAAGGCGCTGCGGCTCTACGACGAGTTCGGCCTGTTGCGACCGGCCCGGGTCGACCCGAGCAGCGGTTACCGCTGGTACCGGCCGGACCAGGTCGAGCGGGCCCGGATGGTCGCCTTGCTGCGCCGGCTGGACATGCCGCTGGCGCGCATCGGCGCCGTGCTGGAACTCGACGGTGTCGCCGCGGCGGCGGAGATCGACGGGTTCTGGGCCGAGGTGCAGGCCCGCTCGGCGGCGCAGCGCGCGCTCGTCACGTACCTCCGCGATCTGCTCACCGGAGGAGAACCCACCATGCCCGAGCCGCAACTGCGCACCGTCGCGGAGCGCAGCCTGCTCACCGTCACGGGCCACGTCCATGCCGCCGAACTCGGCGATTTCCTCGGCGCCGCGCTGACCCGGTTCCGGTCGGCGGCGCCACCCGCGCCGCTGCCCTGGCCGGACAACTGCCCGTTCGTCGTCTACTACGGCGAGGTCAGCGCCGACGGCGACGGCCCGGTCGAGCTGTGCCGCCCGGTCGGCGCCGACCCGGACTCGGCGGCCGTGGCCGCGGCGGCCGCCGGCGCGACCGTCCGCCAGGAGCGGTCGCACGACGAGGTCTACCTGCGGCTGCCCCGGGCCGATGCCGTCGGGCCTCGCGTGCTGGAGAGCTACTCGACGCTGGAACGCTGGTGCACCGAACACCAGCGCGCCCCGTCCGCCGCGCCCCGCCAGGTGTTCATCGCCGACTGGCGCACAGCCCGTCCGGACGAGCCCGCCTTCGATCTCGCCGTGCCGCTCCGCTAGCGGTGTCGTTGACGGCGGGCCCGGCGGTAGTGGTGTTCGGTCTGGGCGAGGCGCTCGCGGCCGCCTCCGCCGGGGCGTACCGGCGGCGCAACTACGTCGACGACTGGGACGCCGAGGTGGCCGGCCGGCTCACCCCTGCGGCCGTACCGGTCGCCGACAGCCGCCCCAGCCCTCCGGCGTGGCCGCGTCGCTCAGTGCTCGCATAACTCGTCGACGATCCAGCCGTCGTGGTCCCACCGATGCGACCCGCTGAGTGGTACGTAGGCCCGCTGCCCGTCGCGGACGATCACCACGCCCGCGGCCAGATCGCCGGGCCGCTCCCGCGACCACGTGCCCAGCGGCAAGCAGTCCTTCCCTTCGCCGGCATGCGCCGACACCGGAGGCCCGTCCGGGCGCCGCATCCACCACACCGCGACCGCCGCCCCGGCCAGCAGCACCACCACCGCGACCGCCAGCGCCAGGCGCAGCCTCACCGGCTGGCCACCGGTCCACCCAACTCTGCCAGCGACCTCACCTTCGCAGCGTATACAGCACACCGTCCGTGCCGATCCGCACACGCGTAGACCCAACCATCCCGGTACCGTCCGGGGTGGTCGGGTCTACGCGCGCCGTTGGGCCGCCGCGGATCTCAGTACGGCTGTACCGGTGGCCGCGGGCAGGTCGAGCAGCCCGCCTGCGGGTGGTGACCAGCCCCAGCGCTCCTGTCGGCTCCCCCCACCAGTGCGCCGGTGAACGCTCCTACCAGAATGCCCAGCGCGATCACCGCGCCCGACACCCGCCGTCGTACAGACAATGTGGCCTCCCCTCGGACGAACAAACCGGCGGCGACCGTAATCCCATGGACTGGACATCAACTGAACCGCGACTGGACCAATCGGCCATGCCGCTGCGACCTCCCGCGGTGTTGCGGCACGGCTGACGCCGACGGACTCAAGGGCGGTGGAGCATGCTCTCCAGGAGCATCCGCAGCCGGCGTTGCTCGGCACGGGTGAGCGTGCTGGTCATGGGGGACAGTGACCGCTCCACGTCGGCGTAGAGACGGTCGGCGAGCTTTGCGCCGCCGGGGCTGATGCGGACGTCGACGGCGCGACCGTCCGTCGGGTTGCGGACCCGTTCCAGCAGCCCCCGTTTCTCAGCCCGGTCGACGAGGCCGGTCATGGTCGACTTGTCCAGCCCGAGGTAGTCGGCGAGTTCGGTCATCTTCAGCCGCCGGTCCCGCAGGATCGCCAGCACCCGGAGCTGGGTGAGGGACAGGTCGTGTTCGGCGCCAAGCCTGTTCAACAGCGCCATCGTCACGAACGACGTCTGGACGAGAGCGTCGACCAGAGCGTGCTGCTCGACGACCGCTGGCTGGTCGGCCGAGCCGGAGGCTGTCATGCGGCCAGCCTACTTGTTTCTGTTCGTCTTCCCAACTATTTTAGTCCGTACTACCAACTACCTAGGAGGTCGGTATGTACGCCGCTGTCGTTACGTCGTTCGATTCCGCGCCCCGATATCAGCAGTTCCCGACCCCCGTCCCGGCCGGCGACGGCGAGCTGCTCGTCGACGTACTCGCGGCCGGGCTCCACCCGCGCGTCCGGTCCCAGGCCAACGGCTCGCACTACACGAGCACCGACGAACTGCCGCTGGTGCCAGGTATCGACGGTGTCGGACGCGGCCCGGACGGGCTGTTGCGGTACTTCATCCTCCCCGACACGACGATGGGCGCGATGGCCGGCCAGACCGTCATCGACACCCGGCGCAGCATCGTCCTGCCCGAGTCCAGCGACCCCGTCGCGGTCGCCGCCGGGATGAATCCGGCCATGTCCTCCTGGGTCGCGCTGCGCCAGCGGGTGAAGCTCCACGCCGGCCAGAACGTTCTGGTCCTCGGCGCCACCGGCAACGCGGGCAAGTTGGCCATCCAGGTCGCGAAACTGTTCGGCGCGAACACGATCGTCGGCGCCGGACGCCGCGCGGACCGACTGGCCGAGCTGCCCGCCCTCGGCGCCACCGACACCGTGCTTCTGGACGGCGACCCAGGCGACATCGCCCACCGGCTCGGCAAGGCCGCGACCGACGTCGACGTCGTGATCGACTACCTCTGGGGTGAGCCCACGGCGGCCGCCATGCTCGCCGTGGTCACCGCCCGCGCCGACCGCAGCAAGCCGCTGACCTGGATCGAGATCGGCTCGGTCGCCGGACCCACCGCTGCGATCCCCTCGGCCGCCCTGCGCGCCGCGCGCCTGCAGATCGTCGGCAGCGGCCAAGGCTCTGTCGGCCCGCGCGAGATCCTCACCGAGCTCCCCGCCCTCGCCGACCAGATCACCAACGGCACCTTCGACATCGACGCACACCCGATGCCGCTCGCCGACGTCGA
>JBBWZH010000622.1:0-2680 GCA_039648995.1 Mycobacteriales bacterium | reverse complement strand
GTGACCACGATGCGCCGGGCGCGGGCCGCCGCCGGGACCGCCGCGTTCCTCGTGCTCGTACCCGGCACCGTCGCCGGGCTGGTTCCGTGGTGGCTCACCGGCTGGCGATCCGGCGCGGCGTGCCCGCGGCCGAGTGGATCCTGGAGCGACCGCTCGCCCACACCGAGTGCTCGTCGTATAACCGGCCGTATTCGAGCTTGGCTACCTTCCGTACTCGGCGCCGGTATCGGCTCGGGCTCGCTGCATCCGTCTTCGTGGCGGGCGGCCCCTGTCGCTCGCCGTTCCAAGGGGACCGAGGCCGGCCCGCCCGGAGCACGCGCCACCGGCTGCACTGATCAACCTGGAGAAGACGCCACCCACACCGCGCGCGAACCCGCCACTACCGACGACACGACCACCACGCGCGATGGCCGTCATGCGCATCAGCGTGGCGTACCTGACGACGCCGTGCGCCAGCATCCACAACATGACACCGGCCAGGACATCAAACAGATAGTGGTTACCCGTTCCCATCACGACCATTGCGGTCAGCAGCGGATAACTGGCCGCGATGGCGCGGGCGATCCAACTGCCCGTCAGCGTGCACACCGTGGCCGTGGACCAAGTCGCCCAAGCCACATGCAGTGACGGCATCGCCGCGTAATGGTTGACGAGCCTGTCCGCCCCGGAGGGCACCGCATCGGAGCCCCACCACCCCCAGTCGCTGAAACGCGCCAGCGTGTCCGAGAAGCCGGCGCCGTCCAGTAGCCGGGGTGGAGCGGTCGGGAACCACCAGAATCCCACGAGCCCGAGAAGCGTCATGACCGCGAGCACGGAACGGAGCTGTCGGTAAGCGACCGGTCGCGCGCGGTAGGCCCAGATCAGAACGGCGGGCGTGATGATGAAATGCAGCGTCGCGTAGAAGTAGCAGGCCGGCACGGCCAGCGCAGTGACGTGCCCGAAGCTCTGATTGAGAACGTGCTCGGGATCCAGGTGCAGCACCCGCTCCAGGTTCAGCAGGTCCTGTCCGTCCCGCTGCGCCCGCGCCGTGCTGCCGGTCAGCGATGCCTGGATCAGGTTGTAGATCTCGTAGAGCACGGCGGCGAGCAGCAACTCGCGCCACCACCGATCGGCCCGCGGTGTCCGCGCCAGCCGGGCCTGACCGCTGTACGTTGCTGTGTCCAGGCGTTCGCGGCTCATCTGCCAGCCAGACGGGCAGGCGATCGACTTCGGTCGCCGCTCGGCAGGGCTGACATGACGGCACAGTCTAGGTCAACGCGCGGCGCGTCCGCTCACCCGTCGGGCACGGCGGTGCGGCGATCTGCATCACCCCGACGCCGAGCAGCACCAGCAGACCGGCGAGCACGGCACCCGCGCCGGGTCCGCGTCGGACGTGCTCGTCATACACCGCGACGCCGACCACGATGCTGATCAGTGGGTCAACCGTCGCGGTGGCCGGCAGGCTCGCCGTGATGGGACCGGCCTGGAAGGCCAGCTGATTGAGTAGCAAGCCGGCGGCGCCGAGCACGAGCACCGCGTACAGCTGCCAGCTCATCAACGGGTGCAGCCAGTTACGGGCGGCGATGTCGGTCAGCGCCTTGAGCAGTGCCGCGTCGGCTGCATAGATGACGCCGACCGCGACGCCGATCAACGCGGCGGCGCGTCCTTGCGCGGGCATGCGCCGGCCCAGCCCGACACAGGTCGCTGCGAGTGCCGCTCCGACCACCCCCGCGAACAGGGCGGGGATCGCGTCGACGTGTTCGTGGTGGCGCGGGGTGCCGGTGCCGGCAACCAGCAGGAAGCCGGCAAGAGCTGCGGTGAGTGTGGCCGCCCAGAGCATTTCCCGGCGCGTGATGTGGTGATGTTCGTGCAGCTGTCGAAGCAGCACGGCGAACACCAGCCCGCTGACCAGCAGGGGTTGCACGACGGCAAGTGCACCGATGTGCAGCGCGGTGATCTGTAGGGCGAGACCGATCGCGTCGCAGCCGATGCCGGCCAGCCAGAGCCGATGTTTCAGCGTGGCGTGGACGAATCGCCTGACCTCCGTCGGGCGCAGGCTCTGGGCGTCGGGCACATGTCCGGCGCTGACGTGTTTGAACGAGCTCGACAGGGCAAACGCGAACGCCGCGCACAGGCTGAGTGCGATCACCGGCCCTGCACTGCCCAACGCGCGCTCTCCTCCAGCCGGCTTCGATGGCGTGACCGTAGTACGCGCGGTCAGGCCAGGCGCTCAACCTGCCCGATCCGTGGCCGCGGATCCGCGACCGCGGCGGACGGTATCGAGGTCCGGCCGGACTACTTCTTCTGGCCGGACCCGCTCGACCGCCCGGCTGGGCCCGGTGCACCGCTACCGCGCCGCCCGCCCCGCCGACCCGCCCCGCCGGCCCCGGGTCCCAGCTGGCGGTCCGGCGGGTCGCGGTCGTCCCGGACCTTGTACTTGCCGTCCAGGTACCTGAGTGTCCTACTGTCCGATCATGAATCTGGACGTCGACCCGGCCCCGGACCCGGCCGGAGCGGCGCGGGCACCGCGCACGCTGGTCTGCTTCCACGCCCACCCGGACGACGAATCGCTGCTCACCGGCGGCACCATCGCCAAGGCGGCGGCAGCGGGGCACCGGGTCGTGGTGGTCGTCGCGACGCACGGGGAGGCCGGGCTCACCGACCGGACGTCCCGCGCGGGTCTGGGCGGCCGGCGGCGCGA
>JBBWZH010000610.1:0-13556 GCA_039648995.1 Mycobacteriales bacterium | reverse complement strand
GGATCAGCGCGAGCAGGTAGTGCGGCCGCGGCAGCAGCGGATCCCGGGCGGCCGCGGCCGCCAACCCCGCCAGCGCCGCCTCATGCCGGCCGTCGCGCCACAACTCGACCGCCAGCCCACAGGCCGCAGCCTCGTCCACCGCCTCCCCCACACCCGCTACCGGCTGCCCCGCCTCGGGCGCGGCCAGCGCCCGAGGCCGCGCCAGCGCCTCGGCCTCGGCCGCGACCGGGACCGGGACCGGGACGGGGACCAGAGCTGGGGTTGCGGACCGGGCCAGGGCGGGAACCGGGGGCGGGGGCGAAGCTGGGGCTGGGGCTGGGGCTGCCCAGGTGCCGGCGCGGGGGCAGCAACGGAAGGCGGCGCCGATCGGCGTCGGCACCAGGCCGTCCGCGTCGGCGAGGCCGGCCTCGACCTGGCTGAGCAGCAGCCAGCCGTCGTCCGGCAGTACCCGGCGCAGGCGACGCACGACCGCGCGGGCGGCCGCGTCGTCGAAGTAGAGCAGCACGTTCCGGCACAGAACCAGGTCCATCCCGCCGGTGATCGCCGGGTAGGCCTCGCCGGCCAGGTTCAGCTGCCGGAACGTGACCATCCGGTGGATCTCCGGTGCGACCTGCACTTCCTCGCGGGCGTCCGCGGCCGGCCGCAGGTAGGCGGCGCGGGCCCGGTCCGGCATCCCCCGCAGCGACCAGGCCCGGTACCGGCCGCGCTGGGCGGTGGCCAGCGACCGGCCGTTGATATCGGTGCCCAGCACCAGCACGTCCCACCCGGCCAGGTCCGGGAGCAGCCGGTGGATCAGCATGGCCAGCGTGTACGGCTCCTCACCGGTGGAGCAGCCCGCGCTCCATACCCGCAGCCGGCGCTCCGGCCGTCGCCGCGCGATCAGCTCCGGCAGCACGACCTTCTCCAGCGCGGCCATCTGCCCCGCATCCCGGAAGAAATGCGTCTCGCTGATGTTCAGCGCCCCGATCAGCGCGTCCAACGGCTCGCCCGGCAGCACACCCGCCCGCAGCAACTCGCACAGCGCGGCCGCGTCCGCCACCGCCGCCGCCTCGGTGGCCCGCCGCACCACCCGGGTCAGGTCCGGGCCGCCGGCCGGCAGTGCGAGCCCGATCCGGCCGCGGACCAGATCACGCAACCGCGTGGTGTCGTCCGGGCTAGCGGCGGGCTCCATCCGCCCCACCGCCGCCCCACGCCACTCCCACGCCAGCCCGGGCCCCGCGGCGGTCCCAGCCGCCGCCGGCGCCGCCGGCACTGTCGGCCCTACCGGCACCGCCGGGTCCGGCGTCCGCGCCGAGGCGGGCGGCGTCCAGCAGGACGATGAGGCGTTTCCCCGGCCGGGCCAGCGCGGTCACCGCCGGGCAGGCCGCGGCGACCGGGTCCGGCGGCTGCACCTCGTCCGCCGACAGCGCCAGTACCTCGTCGGCCTCGTCCACCAGGAGCGCGGCCAGCCGCGGCCCGGCGTCCACCACGATCAACGGCGTGGACAGGCTGGGCGCACGGCACGGCAGCCCCAGCCGAGCGCGCAGGTCGATCACCGGGATCACCCGGCCGCGGTAGTTCAGCACACCGGCCACCCACCGCGGCCCCTCCGGCAGCGGCGTGATCTCGACCATCCGTACCACCTCGACCACGTCCGCGACGGACAGCCCGTGCTCCCGCCCGTCCAGCCGGAACGTCAGGACCCGCAGCCCGGTCGCGCCCGCGGTCGGCGGCCGCGCGCCAGCCGTCATCGCCGGGCCCGCGGCCCGCGCACGGTACACGGGCTCATCCCGACCGCCCGGCCGTCGCCCCCGCTCGGTCCGCGGCGAAACTCGCTCCGGATCACGTCCCACCACCTCCAGCAGGCGACGGCACGCAGCGTTGACATCACGCCCTATCACAGGTCGCACGCAGTCAGTTACAGATAGTAGGCGCGGGCGTCGCCGGCGCGCCATACAACCCGCGCGCTTCCCCCCGACGGTCGCTGTCAGTGCTCGATCGGCCGACTGAAACGCCGATCGGCCCGCACGCCTCCTCGCGGGCCCCGTCCCGAGCCCGGTGCGACGCGGCCCGCCGGCCGGAAGCCGGATTCGGGCGGAAAGCTCCGGCCGGACAGGCAGCCGGCCACGCGCGGACGGCAACTGACGCCGGGCCTTGCCTTTACAGGCCGGTTTGGCGCGGACTATACATTGGACGTCCCAGATACATCGGACCTCTACCGGGACGGTCTCCAGTCTCACTCGTCGCCTGACTAGCACGAGGTCGACACCTCGGAGGTCTGAACGCACCGCCCGCCGCCCGGCGTTCACAAAGGAGCCCGCGTGACCGGACACAAAGGACTTCAGGTCGTAGCCGTCGTGGCCGTCGTCGCCGCCCTCGGCAGCGGGTGCAACCGCGACAGCGGCAGCGGCGCCGGCGCCGCGGCGAGCCAGCCGGTCGGCGTCGACTATCCGCGGTCCGACTCGGACTTCTGGAACTCGTACATCAAGTACGTGCCGCAGTTCGCCAGCCAGTTCGGGCTGCAGCTGAAGACGACGAACTCGGAAAACGACATAGCCCGGCTGACCTCGAACGTGCAGGCGCTGACCAGCCAGGGGGTACGCGGCGTGGTCATCGCCCCGCAGGACACCGCCGCGGTCGTGCCGACCCTGGAGCAACTCGCCGCCAAGAACATACCGGTGGTCTCGGTGGATACCCGGCCGGACGGCGGCAAGGTGTACATGGTGGTACGGGCGGACAACCGCGCCTACGGCGAGAAGGCCTGCAAGTTCCTCGGCGACACGCTCAAGGGCAAGGGCAAGGTCGTCATGTTCGAGGGTGACCTGTCGTCGATCAACGGCCGCGACCGGACCGAGGCGTTCAACGCCTGCATGAAGCAGAGCTATCCCGGTATCACCGTCTTCGGCGAGGCGACGAACTGGAAGGGCGACGTCGCCGCCGCCAAGCTGCAGACCAGGCTGGCCGCCAACCCCGACATCAGCGGCATCTACCTGCAGGCCGGTGGCGTCTTCCTGGCACCGACCCTGCAGGTGCTGCGGCAGAAGGGGCTACTGAAGCCGGCTGGTTCCGCCGGCCATATCGCGATCATCTCCAACGACGGCATCCCGGAGGAACTGCGGGCGATCGAGTCCGGCGACATCGACGCGACGGTCTCCCAGCCGGCCGACCTCTACGCCCGCTACGCGCTGCAGTACCTCAAGGACGCCCTCGACGGGAAGGCGGCCAAGGCCGGGCCGACCGACCACAACAGCACGATCGTCGACGTCGGCAACGGGATGCTGGAAGACCAACTGGCCGCCCCACTGATCACAAAGGACGGTGGCTACCCCGGCTCGATGAAGGCGGCCGACCAGACGCTGTGGGGCAACCAGATCAAGTGACGCGGGCGGGCGGTCCGCCGGTCGCCGAGGCGACCGGACTGTACAAGCGCTTCGGCGCCACCGTCGCGCTGCACGACGTCGGCATCCGGGTCGAGCCGGGCGAAGTGCACGGGCTGGTCGGCCGCAACGGCGCCGGCAAGTCCACTGTGGTCGCGGTCCTTTCTGGACTGTCCACACCGGACGCTGGGCAGCTGCGGTTCGCCGGCGCGCCCGCGCCGCCGCTGGCTGACCGGGTGGCCTGGCGGCAGTTGGTCAGCTGCGTCTACCAGCGGCCCACGATCATCCCGAGCCTCACCGTCGCCGAGAACCTGTTCCTCAACCGGCAGTCCGCCGACGCGCTGCGGCCGATCCGCTGGCGGGCGCTGCGGCAGGAGGCGGCCGGCCTGCTCGCCTCCTGGGAGCTGGCGGTCGACGTGCGGCGGCCGGCCGGGGAGCTGACCGTCGAGCAGCGGCAGGTCGTCGAGATCGCGCGGGCACTGTCCCTCGGCGCCCGCTTCATCATCCTGGACGAGCCGACCGCGCGGTTGGACGCGGCCGGGATCGGCCGGCTGTTCGACCGGGTCCGTGCCCTGCGGCAGCGCGGCGTGACGTTCCTGTTCATCAGTCACCACCTGGCCGAGGTCTTCGACCTGTGTGACTCGGTGACCGTGCTGCGGGACGCGCGGCAGGTCCGGACCGGGCCGGTGGCCGGGCTGTCCCGCGACCGGCTGGTCGCCGCGATGACCGGCACGGAGCCGACCGCCCGGGACGACCGCCGGCCCACGGCGCCCCCGATCGCCGAGCCGGTGCTGAGCGTGGCCGGCCGCGGCGTCACCGGCGCCTGCTGGGACGTCTCGTTCGAGCTGCGGCCCGGCGAGCTGCTCGGCCTCGCCGGCGCCGCCGGCAGCGGCGTGTTCGCGCTGGCCGAGAGCATCGTCGGGCTGCGCCGGCCGGCCGGTGGCAGCGTGGCCGTCGCGGGCCGGCCGCTGCGCCCGGCCGACGTGCCGGCCGCGCTGGCCGCCGGGATCGGCTTCGTCCCGCAGGACCGGCACCGGGAGGGCTTCGTGCCCGGCCTGTCGGTGGCCGAGAACGCCACCATGACCGTGCCGCACCAGCTGGGCCGGCACGGTTTCCTGAGCCCGCGGCGGCGCGCCCGGCTCGGGCGGCGGGCCATCGACCGGCTCGGCGTGGTGACCGCCGGGCCGGCCCAGCCGGTCGCCGACCTCTCCGGCGGCAACCAGCAGAAAGTGGTACTGGCCCGCGCGGTCGCCGACCGGCCCCGGGTGCTGGTGCTGATGGCGCCGACCGCGGGCGTGGACGTGCGGTCGAAGGACGCGCTGATGGCCACCGCGGTCGACGCCGCCCGGGCCGGCGCCGGCGTGCTGGTCGTCACCGACGACCTCGAGGACCTGCGGTACTGCCACCGTGTGCTGGTGCTGTTCCGCGGCCGGCAGGTCGCCGAGCTGGCCGGTTCCTGGCCGGACACCGAGCTCGTCGCCGCGATGGAGGGGGTGCAGCAGACGCCGTGACCGACACCCGAGACACCAGGCCGGTGCCGCCGGACAGCCCGGCGGTCGATGCGCGGCCGGCGCCGGCGGCCGGCCGATCCAGGGACGTCGCGGTGGCCCGGCTACGCGACCTCGCGCTGATCCCGGCGATCGTCGCGATCGGCGTCGTCGGCTACGTGGTCAGCCCGGTCTTCCTGACCCACCAGAACCTGGTCAACGTGCTGCAGCAGCAGTCCGAGATCGCGCTGGTGGTGCTGGCCGAGGCGCTGATCCTGATCGCCGGCAAGTTCGACCTGTCGCTGGAGTCCACAGTGGGCATCGCCCCCGGGCTGGCGGCCTGGCTGGTGCTGCCGCCCGGCGTGGCGCACGGGCTGGGCCTGGTGCCGGGCGCCTGGTCGGTGCCGATCGTGCTGGGTACCGGCGCGGTGATCGGCGCGTTCAACGGGCTGCTGATCGTCCGATTCGGACTCAACGCGTTCATCGTGACGCTCGGCATGCTGATCACCCTGCGCGGCCTGCTGACCGGCATCTCCGGCGGGAAGACGTTCTTCAACCTGCCGGCGTCGTTCCGGTACCTCGGCACCGCGACCTGGCTCGACCTGCCGGCATCGATCTGGATCTGCCTGCTCGCCTACGCGGCCGGCATCGCGGTGCTCGCGCTGCTGCGGCCCGGCCGGGCGCTGTACGCGATCGGCGGCAACACCGATGCCGCCCGCGCGGCCGGGATCCGGACCGGGCGGGTGCTGTGGCTGACGCTGGCACTGGCCGGGATGCTGGCCGCGCTGGCCGGGCTGCTGCTGTCCGGCCGCCTCGCCTCGGTCGCCTCGGCCCAGGGCAATGGCTGGATCTTCACCGTATTCGCCGCCGCCGTCATCGGCGGGGTGAGCCTGAACGGCGGGCGCGGCACGCTGTTCGGCGCGTTCACCGGCATCCTGCTGCTCTACCTGATCCAGAACGTGCTGACCCTGGGCGGCGTCCCGGCACAGTGGATAGACGCGCTGAACGGCGGCATCATCCTGGTCGCGCTGGTGCTGGCCCGCGTCACCACCGGCAAGGCCCAGGAGTGACGGGGCTGCCGACCCGCCGGCGCTACCGTACGAGCAGGTCCGTCCGTCGCGGTTGGAGACTCGATGCCTGAGATCGCCCTACATACCAGGCTGCGGCCGGAGTCGGTCGCCGAGTACGAGTCGGTCCACCGCGCCGTCCCGGCCGACCTGCTCGCCGCGCTGCGGGCGGCCGGCGTCCGGAACTGGCGGATCTGGCGCGCCGGCACCGACCTGTTCCACCTGGTCGACGTCGAGGACTACGCGCGGATGCGGCATGCGCTGCGCGACCACCCGGCCAACGTCGCCTGGCAGGCCCGGGTCGTCCCGCTGCACCGGACCCCGGACGACTACGCCGGCACCGACGCCGGCCTCCCGCTGCTGTGGAGCCTGACCGCGCAGCTGGCCGCGGCGGCCGACCCCGACAGCCGCTGACCGCGCCGGACCGGCCACCAGCACCGATCCTCCGCCGCCGAGCCCGTCCCGACCGCCCGGCCCGACCGCCGGTCGGCGACCCTCCCGCTACCGGGGCGTGGTGGATCGCGGGATGGGCGCGACGCCGCGGGCGACAGCGGCCAGCAGATGGTGGGGGTTGACCGGCTTGTTGAGCAGGGTGGTTCCGGCGGGCAGGGTGCTGCGGGCGGCGAGGATGGTCTCGGTGTAGCCGGACATGTAGATCACGTTCATGGTCGGGTGGCCGGCCTGTACCGCGGTGGCCAGGGTGTGGCCGTCTGTTCCAGGTAGGACGACGTCGGTGAGCAGCAGTTCGATGCGGGGGCGGCGGGCGGCGAGGTGCTGGGCGTCGGCCGCGGTCGCGGCGGACAGGACGGTGTAGCCGTGCCGGGCGAGCACCCGTTCGGTGAGGGCGCGCAGGTTCTCGTCGTCCTCGACGAGCAGGACGGTCACGCCGTCGCCGCGCTCGCCGGGCTGGGTGGGCAGCTCGGTGGTCTGGGTGGCGGTCTCGTCGGTGGCGGGGAGCAGCACGGTGATGGTCGTGCCCAGCCCGGGTTCGGAGTAGATCTGGATGTGGCCGCCGGCGGTGGCGATGATGCCGTAGATGGTCGCCAGGCCGAGCCCGGTGCCGTGGCCCTTGGGTTTGGTGGTGAAGAACGGTTCGAAGGCGCGTTCGAGGGTCGCCTTGCTCATCCCGGTGCCGGTGTCGCTGACCTGTAGGCGCATGTACCGGCCGGCCCGCACCGCGGGGTGCTGTGTGGCGTAGTTCTCGTCCAGCTCCGACGTGCTGGTCTCGATGGTGAGGGTGCCGCCGGCCGGCATGGCGTCGCGGGCGTTGACGGCCAGGTTGAGCAGGACCTGTTCGAGTTGACCGGGGTCGGCCTTGACCGGCCACGGCGTCCCGGTGAGCCGGGTGATCAGCCGGATGTCTTCGCCGAGTGTCCGGCGCAGCAGCTTTTCGATGTCGACCACGACGCGGTTGAGCTCCAGCACCTGCGGTTCGGCGATGGCGTCGGCGCGGGCGAAGGAGAGCAACTGGCGGGTCAGCGCGGTGGCCCGGTCACCGGCGTCGACGATCTGCAGCAGGTCGTCGTGCAGCGCGCGCCAGGCGGGGTCGTCGCCGGCGGTGGTCTGGACATCGGCGGCGGCCATCGCGGCATAGCCGAGGATGATGCCCAGCAGGTTGTTGAAGTCGTGCGCGATCCCGCCGGCGAGCTGGCCGAGGCTTTCCAGGCGTTGTGACTGACGCAGGCGCCGTTCGAAGTGTTCGCGCTCGGTCACGTCCTCGATGACCGCGCAGCGGGCCTTGCGCCCGCTGAACGACAGCAGGTGCGAGGTGATCGTCACTTCGGTGATGGTGCCGTCCTTCTTGAGCTGCCGCTGCCGGCGCCAGCGCTCGGCCGGCCCGGCGGCGGCAATCGCCCCGGTCAGCGCCGCGGTGTCTTCCGGCGGGGCCAGCCCGGTCGCCGTCATGGCCAACAAGGCGGGGCGGGAATGGCCGTAGTAGGCCAACGCGGCGTCGTTGACTTCGACGATCGACAGGGTTCCGGCGTCGAACACGTACATCGGGCAGGGGCTGGCGTCGAAGACCTGCCGGTAGTTGCGCTCCATCTCCCGGGCGGTGTCCTCGGCACAGCGGCGTTCACCGAGCTCCCGGTCCACGGCAGCCATCATCGTGGTGAACTCAGCGCCCAGGTCCGCCACTTCGCGGGGGCCGCCGACCGCGACGGTCGCGTCGGGGTCTCCGGTGGCGGCGGTGCGGACCGCGCCGCGCAGTCGGCTGATCGGGCGGGTGATGCGCCGGTAGACCAGGAATGTGGCTGCCAGCCCGGCCAGCAGCCCGACGCCGGCGACGACAGCCTGGCGCCGCGCCAGGTGGTGCGCGGCGGCCAGCGCCGGTGCCCGCGCCGCCCCGGCGTACACCAGCCAGCGCTGACCGTCCACTGTGGACCGCCCGTACACCCGCCGCAGCCCGGTGACGTCGCGGCCGTCCCCCGCCGCGGTCGGTGCGCTGAAGGCACTGATCCCGGTTGATGTGCCGGCCCACCGGCCGCCGTCCGGCCAGCGGGTCAAGATCCGGGTGCTGTCCGCGGTGACCAGGAGGAGTTCCAGGCCGCGGGCGCCGCCGGCCATCGCGGCGACGCTCGCGCCGAGCGCCGGCAGGTCGACGAACGCGGCCACCGCGCCACGGCCGGCGATCGGCGCCGTGACCATCAACGCCGGCCGGCCGGTACGATCGTCCAGCACCGGGGCGACGGTCCGCGCGGCGCCGAGCGCGGCCGGCAGCCAGGGCGCCCCCGCGTAGCTGCCCGGGTCGCGCCGGGACCGGGGCAGCGACGAGCACACCACCGTGCCGTCGGCCCGCAGCACATCCAGATGTCCCCGACCCCCGCTGCTGAAGGCCAGCTGGCACTCGCGCGGGTCGGCGAAGATCCGCGCGACGCCCGGCGCCGAGGCGACCTGTCCGACGGCGCCCCGAACCGCGGTCACCTGCAGGCCGATCTGTCCAGCCGCCAGCCCGGCGCCGTACTGGGCGTCCCCGCGGGCCGCGGAGAGCCCGTCCCGCTCAGCCTGAACCCAGCCCGACCAGATGCCCGCCCCCGCCGCCAGGAAGAACAACGCGACCAGCCCGACCAGATAACGCCGCAGCGGCCAGCCCCTGGCCGCGCGTCCAGGCCGGGCAAGGCGGGTGCCGGCCACAGCGGCGGCGACGTGCACCATCATCCGGTCGACCTTCCACACGCGTCCACGCACGGCGAATGACAGGACACGCGCCCCCGGACGCGCCCCGCGGCGGGACGAACTGGCCAGCGTGGCAGGGAGGGCACTCGAAGGGAACCGGCCGGACAGGGTGTCCGCTGGCCGACCGGACATCCGCCGGGCTTGCTCGTGGCGCTCCCGACGGCGGCCCAGCCTTACCGTACGCCTCGACGGTTACATTGAGTGATCTCGATCACCCGACGGGCTCGGTCAGTACTGCGTCGTCTCGCTGCCGACGGCTGCGTCTTCCCAGATCGCGCGCCAGGTCTCCTCGTCGATCCCGACGTCCGGCGCCTGACCCCCCTCTTCCGTACCGGTCTGGACACCGAGCCGGCGCGCGACGTCCGTCGCGAAGGTCAGAGCCCGGTCGTACTCCCAGCCGAACGAACCGACGATGCCATCGGCGGCGTACCCGATCGTGAACACATGGCCCTCCCCTTGCGCGGCTACGAACAAATCATGCGCGTGCCCGACCCGGTGACCGCGGCTCGCGTACCGGCGGCCAGCCAGCCGGGCCGGCGCTGAGCGAACTGCGCGGCGACCCGGTCGAGTTGCCGGCCGGGCGGTAGCGCGGGAACTCCACCCGCACATCGAGCCCGCCCGATTCCGGCGCCCGGGCCGTCACGGCCGCGCCGTGCGCGGTGGCGATCGCCCGGACGATGGCCAGCCCGAGCCCTTGCCCGTCAGGATGCCGCACGCGTTGCCTGCGCAGCCGCTGGAACGGCACGAACAGCCGATCGACCTCGCCCGGCGGAATCACCGGGCCGGTGTTCCGGACGGTGATGCTCGCTCCGTCCCCGGACAGCGACGTCGTCACGTCCACCCGGCCGCCGGCGACGTTGTGCCGGATCGCGTTGTCGATCAGGTTGGCGACCAGGCTCTCGACCAGCCGCGGATCGCCCGCCGACGGTGCCTCGGCGAGCGCCACGTCGATCTGGACGTCCCGCCGCTGCGCCTCGGCCCGGCGGACCAGGATCGCCTCCGCGGTGATCGCGCCGAGGTCGAGCGGCTCCCACAGCTCCACGCCCTGCTCGCTGCTGGCCAACGTGAGCAGCGACTCGACGAGGCGTTCCTGGGCGGCGCCGAGCGTCAGTAGCTCCTCGCACGCCGACCGCAGGGTCTCGACGCTCGCGTCCGGATCGGCGAGCGTCACCTGCAGCAGCGCGCGCTCGGCGGTCAACGGTGTCCGCAGCTCGTGCGAGGCGTTCGCGACGAAATGCCGCTGCGACTGGAACGCCGTATCGAGGCGCCCGAACAGGTCGTCGAAGGTCGCGCCGAGTTCCTTGAACTCCTCATACGGGCTGTCCAGACCGATCCGCGAGTGCAGGTTGCTGGCCGAGATCGCCCGGGCGGTCGCCATCATCGTGCGCAGCGGGCGCAGTGCCCGACCCGCGATGATCCAGCCGAGTACGAACGAGATCACGACCATGACGGCCAGGCTGACAGCGGAGGAGACCAGAAGGGCGTGGAGATCGATGCCGCCCTGCCGGTTGGCGATGGACGCCCCGGCCGGCACGTCCTGCCCGGGCACCACCCGCACTGCTTCACGCGTCGATCGTCCGGTCCAGAACGACGCGTAGAGGAATCCGACCAGGACCGTGCCGGACGCGAAGAAAGCTCCGCCGTAGAGCACTGCCAAGCGCGTCCGCAGCGTGTGGCGCATCATGGCAACGCGATCCGGTAGCCGGCCTCGCGGACGGTCTCGATCAACGGCGGTTCGCCGAGCTTGGCCCGCAGGCGGCCGATTGTCGTCTTGACCGTGTTCGTGAACGGGTTGGCCACCTCGTCCCAGACCCGTTCCAGCAGTTCCTCCGCGGATATCACGGCACCGGCCTGGCTGAGCAGGCACTCCAGGACCGCGAGCTCCTTCGGGCTGAGCGGGAGCCGTCGGCCGGCCCGGAACGCCACCCGGATGCTCGGGTCGAGCGTGACGTCACCGACCTCCAGCGTCGGTGGCAGCGGGACCGTGGCGCGGCGGCCCAGGGCCCGGACCCGGGCCACCAGCTCGGCGAAGTCGAACGGTTTCGGCAGGTAGTCGTCGGCGCCGAGGCTCAGGCCGGTGACCCGGTCCCGCACCGTGCTGGCGGCGGTCAGCATCAACACCCGGGTCTGCGAGCGCTGCACGACGAGGCGGCGGCACACGTCGTCGCCGTGCACGCCGGGGAGATCACGATCGAGGACGACCACGCCGTAGCGGGTGACAGCGAGATGTTCGAGCGCGTCGTGGCCATCCAGCACGACATCGACCGCCATGCCCTCACGGCGCAGCCCGGTCCCGATCGTCCGAGCCAGCACCTCGTGATCTTCAACGACGAGCACTCTCATGGTGCTCAACGATGCCAGGCCGCGGGTCACCGCCCGGTCACAACTTCTGTGGCCGGGCTGTGACCACCCGGACGGTAGAACCACCGACCATGACTCACGACACAGTGCTGGTGGCCCGGGGCCTCGGCAAGCGATACCGCCGGCGGTGGGCGCTGTCCGATTGCACGCTGGCTGTCCCGGCCGGGCGAGTAGTCGGGCTGGTCGGCCCGAACGGGGCTGGCAAGACGACGCTGCTGCGCCTGGCGGTCGGGCTGCTCGCGCCGAGCGCGGGCACGGTCGAGGTGCTCGGTCGGCCGCCCGCGCGGAGCCCGGCGGAGCTCGGCCGGGTCGCGTTCGTCGCGCAAGACACCCCGACGTACGCCAACCTGTCCGTTGCCGACCACCTCCGCCTGGGTGGTTGGCTCAATGTCCGGTGGGATCGCGGCCTCGCCGAGCGTCGCATCGGCCAGCTCGGCCTCGATCTCCGCCAGCGCGCCGGCCAGCTCTCCGGCGGTCAGCGGGCCCAACTCGCCCTCACCCTGGCCGTCGCGAAGCGGCCGGATCTGCTGGTTCTGGACGAGCCGGTGGCCAGCCTCGATCCGCTCGCCCGGCGCGACTTCCTGCGAGGCATCAGCGACGTCGCCGCCGAGCACGGTGTGGGCGTCGTACTGTCCTCGCACCTCGTCGCCGATCTGGAGCGCGTCTGCGACTTCGTGATCGTGCTGGTGGCCTCCCGCGTACGGGTCGCCGGCGCGATCGAGGAGCTGCTGGCCACCCACCGCCGTCTCACCGGGCCGCGCCACCAGAGCATCGCCGACGGCCAGATCATCGAGGCGCGGCACACCGACGAGCACAGCACGCTGCTGGTCCGCGCCGACGGGCCGATCGGCGATCCACGATGGACGGTGGAACCGGTGAGCCTGGAAGACGTCGTCCTCGCGTACATGGGTACGGAGGGCCGGTCATGATCCGGCTCACCTGGCGGCAGTTCCGTACCCCCGCGGCAGTGGCCCTTGCCGCGGTTCTCGTGGTCGCCGCGCTCGCGGCCCTGACCGGCCCCGATCTGGCGCATGTCTACGCCGCCACGATGGCCGCCTGCCGCCCCACCGGCGACTGTTCGTCGGCGACGGAGGCGTTCCTGCGCACCGACAGCGTGCTGCGGACGACGTTCGGCACGCTGGTCACCGTCGTGCCCGCGCTGCTCGGCGTGTTCTGGGGTGCGCCGTTGATCGCCCGCGAAATCGAGGCCGGAACGTTCCCGCTGGTGTGGACGCAGAGTGTCACCCGGACCCGCTGGCTCGTGGTCAAGCTCGCGGTCGTCGGCCTGGCCAGCACGCTCGCCGCTGGCCTACTGAGCCTCGTCGTCACCTGGTGGGCCCGCCCGCTGGACCGCGCCGCGGCCGCCACCTACAGCACGTTCGGCGAACGTGACCTCGCGCCGGTCGGATACGCGGCGCTCGCGTTCACGATCGGTGTCACGGCCGGCATGCTGATCCGCCGCACGGTGCCGGCGATGGCAGTCACGCTGTTCGCGTTCGTGGTCCTGCGCGTCTGTGTCACGTACGGGATCCGGCCGCGCGTCATCGGCCCGGCGCACCGGGTCCTGGCGCTCGACCCGACCACGACCGGCATCGGATCCGAGATATCGCCGTCGATCATCCTGAAGTCGCTGTTCAACGGCGGTCCCTCGAGCGCGCTGGATCCGGCGACACCGAACATTCCGAGCGCCTGGATCTACTCCACCCGGGTCGTCGACGGATCCGGTCACGATCTGACCAACCAGGTGCTCAACGCGGCCTGCCCCGGTATCGCCTCCGGGCGCGGTGCGCCGGCCGTTCCCGGACACATCCAGGTATCCGAGTCCGCGCGGCAGTCGATGCAGCAGTGCGTGTCCAAGATCGGCGCGACCTACCACGAGTTGGTCACCTATCAGCCGGCCGATCGCTACTGGGCGTTCCAGTGGACGGAGCTCGCGATCTACGGCGCTGCCGCGCTGCTGCTCGGCGCGTTCTG
The DNA here is from genome assembly GCA_039648995.1 of Mycobacteriales bacterium. Classification (GTDB taxonomy): domain Bacteria; phylum Actinomycetota; class Actinomycetes; order Mycobacteriales; family CADCTP01; genus JBBWZH01. The sequence goes on along the minus strand of JBBWZH010000610.1, from coordinate 137 downwards.
TGTGTCCTGGGTGCGCCGCCGCCGGATCGCCTGACCGTCTCGCGCGGCACGGCCGGGCAACCACGACGGCCTGACGCGGTGAAGGTCACGCCGGAGCCGCTCACGCAGGGTCGCCGCAACTTCCCGGGTCTGGTATG
>JBBWZH010000571.1:0-7822 GCA_039648995.1 Mycobacteriales bacterium | reverse complement strand
TTCAAGGGCATCGACGGCACGCTGCTGCTGTCCGCCGGCCTGGTGGTCATCGTCATCCTGCTGCTCACCTACCGCAGCCCGATCCTCTGGCTGCTGCCGCTGGTCTCGGCCGGGGGTGCGCTGTTCACCGCCGAGGCGCTGATCTACCTGCTGGCCAAGCACGCCGGGCTGACCGTGAACGCGCAGAGCGCGGGCATCCTCACCGTGCTGGTGTTCGGCGCCGGCACCGACTACGCGCTGCTGATCATCGCGCGCTACCGGGAGGAGCTGCGCCGGCACGACGACCGGCACGAGGCGATGGCGCTGGCCCTGCACCGCGCCGGCCCGGCGATCGTGGCCAGCGCGTCGACCGTCGCGCTCGGCATGGTCTGCCTGCTGGTCGCCGAGATGAACTCCACCAAGGGCCTCGGCCCGGTGTCCGCGATCGGCGTGGCGATCGCGCTGGTCGCGATGCTCACCCTGCTCCCGGCCCTGCTCGTGATCTTCGGCCGGTGGATGTTCTGGCCGGTGCGCCCGACCATGGGCTCGCCCGAGCCGACCGAGCGCGGCCTCTGGGCCCGGGTCGGTGCCCGGGTGGCCCGCCGGCCGCGGGCGGTCTGGATCGTCACCGCGCTGGTGCTCGGCGGCATCGCGGTCGGGCTGACCTCGCTGCACACCGGCACGCTGGCGAACAAGGACACGTTCATCGGCACGCACGACTCGGTGACCGGTGAGGCGGTGGTCGCCAAGCATTTCGCGGCCGGCACCGGCAACCCGGTCGTGGTGATCAGCAAGGCCGACCAGGCCGATGCCGTCCGCTCCGCGCTCGCGGGCACCCCGGGTGTCAGCGGTGACAGCGTGCAGCCGGCGTCGGCGGACAAGGGCACGGTGAAGAACGGCTTCGCCTACCTGGAGGGCACGCTCTCCGACGCGGCGGACAGCCCGGCGGCGGCGGCCACCATCGACCGTGTCCGGGACGCGGTCCGCGCGGTGCCTGGCGCGGACGCGAAGGTCGGCGGGCAGACCGCGGTCATGCTGGATATCCAGCGCGCGGTCAACCACGACAGCAGGGTGATCATCCCGCTGGTGCTCGGCGTGGTCGTGCTCATCCTGATGCTGCTGCTGCGGGCGGTCGTAGCGCCGCTGATCCTGCTCGCGACCGTGGTGCTCTCGTTCATGGCCGCGCTCGGGGCCAGTGCGATGATCTTCAAACACATCTTCGGTTTCGCCGGGGAGGACAGCTCGTTCCCGCTGTTCGTGTTCGTGTTCCTGGTCGCACTCGGCATCGACTACAACATCTTCCTGATGACCCGGGTGCGGGAAGAGGCGCTGCGGCACGGCACCCGGCGCGGCGCGCTGATCGGCCTCGGCGCGACCGGCGGCGTGATCACGTCCGCCGGCCTGGTGCTGGCCGGCACGTTCCTGGTGCTGGCCACGCTGCCGCTGGTGGCGTTCGCCGAGATCGGCTTCGCGGTCGCCCTCGGCGTCCTGCTGGACACGCTCGTCGTCCGGTCCGTCCTGGTCACGGCACTCAACCTGGACATCGGCCGGCACATCTGGCTGCCGAGCAAGCTGGCCAAGAAGCCGGACGTGGACGTCGACTCGACCGCCGCGGACGAGGCGGCCCTGGTCACCTGATCGACCGGCACTCCTGGACGGGCCCGGCGGACTCCGCCGGGCCCGTCCTCGTCTGCTCCCCCGCGCCCGGGCTGGCCTCGCCCGGTCAGGCCGCGCCCGGTCAGGCCGCGCCCGGTCAGGCCTCGCCCGGGTCAGGCCGCGCCGGCGGATGACACGGTGGAGCGGACGGTGACGTCCAGACCCGGGCGGGCGAGGTGCCGGCTGACCGCGGCCGGGTCGTCGAACCGGCCCTCCAGCAGCAGGCTGCGCAGCGCCGGCAGGTCCCGCAGGTCGGTGAGGCTGTCCGCGGCCGCGGTATCCCGCAGCACCAGGTCGGTCAGCGCCGGCAGCTCGGCCAGCAGCCGGATGTCGGCCCGGCCCGGCACGCCGACCAGCTCGACCCGCTCCAGGGCCGCCCACCGCTCGACGCCGCGCAGCGAGGCCTCGGGCAGCCGGTTGCCGACGGCCAGCGTCCGCAGCGGCAGCTCCCCCGGCAGCGCCTGCAGGTCGGCGGCGACCGCGCGGTCCCGGATGCGCAGCGTCGTCAGGGACCGCAGCGCGCCGAGCGTGCGCGGGTCCAGGCCGGCCATGAAGTGCAGCGCCAGCCGGTCCAGCGGCACCGGGCCGAGCGGCGACAGGTCCTTCACCAGGCCGCAGAACGTCAGCGACAGGTCGCGCAGCGTGCCGCAGGTGGCCAGCGGCGTCACGTCCCGCAGCACGTCGTTCTGGATCAGCTCGAGGCGCTCCAGCTTCGGCACCGCGGCCAGCGGCGCGATGTCCACCACGTCCCCGCGGCAGCGGACCGCGCGCAGGTGCAGCAGGTACCGCAGCTGGCGCACCCGGTAGTTGCCGCGCACGTCCAGGCAGCGGTCGCCGAACTGGACGTCGGCCAGCACCACCCGGGCGTACTCCGCCGGGTCCGGCGACAACCGCCAGGCGCGCAGCATCTCGTCCAGCACACCGGTGTCGCCGTCCCGGGCGAACCGGGAGATGACCAGCCGGGCCGCCTCGCCGCCGATCATCGCCGCGGTCCGGATCACCGCCGCGGACTGCGCCTCGGTCAGCCCGTCCGGCGGCGGCAGCAGCCCCAGCACGAACGAGCCGGCCTTGGCGAGCGTCTCGGCGTCGTCCAGGTTGGCCGGCGGGATCAGCCGGGCCGCGGCCGCCTCCACCTGCCGGCGCACCTGCGGTGGCTCCACCACGGTCGCCTGCTCCAGGCAGGCCGCGGCCACCAGGTGCAGCCGGTGGTGCTGGTCGGCCTGCTTGTCGCCGCGCTGCAGCAGCCCGCGCAGCAGCGTGGCGCGCTCCCGCGGCCGGGCGTGCGCGACCGCGGCCACCACGACGTCATGCCACTGGTCCTCGTGCGCGTGGTTGACCAGCATCGGCAGGTCGCCGGCCTCCACCGCCTCCTTCGCGCCGAGGAAGTCCTGGAACGTGCGGTGGGTGAACTGGACGTGGTCCGGGGTCGGCTCGCGCAGCAGCCCGGTGCGCAGCAGCAGGTGCCGGAACACCGCGGCCGGCTCGGCGTCCGAGTGCTGCACGCCGCGCAGCGCCCGGCCGACCTGGTCCACCGCGGTGTCGTGGTCGGTGAACATCAGCCCGTTGCGGATCAGCCAGTACGCGAACCGCTGCAGCAGGACGGTCTGCTCCTCCAGCCCCAGCGAGATGCCCTCTGGCGGGGTGACGCCGCGCTCGGAGTCCCAGCGCACCAGAAGCATCTCCAGCGCGGCGTCGTAGATGCCCTTGCGGTCGCGCGGCAGCTGCATGTTCCGGTCCCGGTGCAGCGCGCAGATCAGCGCGCACAGCAGCGGGCTGGACGACAGCCGCAGCAGCTCCCGGTGGGTGGGCAGGGTGCGGGCCAGCGCCTCCTCCAGCGCGTCCAGCCGGGCCCGCTCCTCCGCGTCGTCGCCGCACTCCTCGCGGGCCGCGTCGTGCCACTGCCGGAGGAAGTCGCGCACCGCCTTGCCGCTCATCGGCAGCAGGTCGTAGGTCACGAAGCCGGACCCCGCCAGCCAGCCGTCCTCCACCGCGGACGGGCGGGCGGTGATCACCCAGCGGGCCCCGCCGAACGCGGTGACGAGCCCCTCCAGCCAGCGCTGGACGGTGCGGCGCCGCTGCTCGGGCAGTTCGTCCACGCCGTCCAGCAGCACCAGCGCCCGGCCCTCGGCCAGCCGGTCGTGCACCCAGCCGTCGGGCATCATCCCGGCGATCTCCCGGCCCACCGAGCCGAGAAAGTCCTCCGGCGCGGGCAGTTCCCGGGTGGCGTACTGCCGCAGCGGGACGAAGAACGGCACCGGCCCGGACGGGTCGGCGGCCGCGCGCACCGCGAGCCACTGCAGCGCGGTGGTTTTGCCGGCGCCGGCGCCGCCGCGCAGCAGCACCCGTGGCGTGTCGGCGAGCAGCTCCCCGACGCCGATGCCGGCGCCGGTCAGCCCCGGGTCGGTGGTGGCCGGCAGCGCGCCGCCGCGCAACCGGGCCGCGGACAGGTCGACGTACGCGGTGTGCATCGGGTAGCGGGTGGGCGTGCGGCCGAGCGTGACGCCGAACAGCTCCAGCGTGTCCAGGGCCCGGGCGACCAGCGCGCGGTACCGCTGCTCGAAGCCGCGCTCGGCGGCGGCCCGGTCGACGGCCGGCCGGTCGGCCAACGTGTCCACCGCGCCGCGCAGGTCGACCGCGGCGTGCACGGTCGCGAGGTGCGCCCGGGCCGCGAACCCCGGCCGGGACGTGACGAACTCCAGCACCTGCCGGCAGCTCTCCGCCAGCACCCGGTCGTACACGGCCCGCGCCGGCGCGCTCAGGCCGGCCTGCCGCAGTACCGCCGCGGACCGGGCCCGGACCAGCGCGTCGAGCCGGTCGGCCCGCAGGTCCAGCCCGAACAGCAGGTCCGGCGTGACCGGGGTGACCGCGGCGAGCGACTCGCGGACCGCGTCCACCGCGGCCAGCCACTCGTGCTCCGGCACGCCGCGCAACTCGACCTGGCGCAGCCGCTCCAGCCGCGCGGCCAGCTCGCGGACCAACCGGTCCACGTCCGCCGGGCCCAGCTGCCGGCGGGTGCGGGCGCCCGGGCGGCGCGAGTCGAACCGCACCGCCGGCTCGGTCACCCCCGCGCCGCGTGCCTCCCGATCGGCGGTGTCCAACAGGTCATCGATGATCTCGGTCACGGCGTTCGTCACCAGGCCGAGGATCACCTCGCCACCGGTCAACCCGGCCCCCTCACAAACGGCGCAACACGTCCGATCCTAGGCCGGTGTCACGCCGGGTTCCGTCCCCGAGCCGGGTGGGTTGTCTAGACCGGTTTCCGGGCGCGGATCGACAGGGTGGTCGGGGTGGGGACGCCGCCCTCGGCGAAGCGGGTCAGCGTGAGGCCGGCGTCGAGGAAGGCGTGCAGGAGCTCCGGTAGCGGGCGGTGCGTCGCGCCGACCTTGTCCCGGACGCCCTGCCGGTTCCACGAGTCGCGGGTGAAGTACGTGTCGAGATAGCCGGGGCGGATCACCACGGCGGCCCGGTCGGTGGCGTCGGCGAACCCACCGCAGAAGCACGGGTGCACACCGACGTGGACGAACACCCCGCCGGGGGCCAGCACCCGGGCGACCTCGCGCAGCACCGCCGGGTAGCCCGGCATGTCGGTGTGCGCCATCATCGCGATCACCGCCGGCACCGAACCGGCCCGGATCGGCAGCGCCTCGGCATCGGCGCGGGCCGCCGGCAACCGGCCCGCGGCGCGCCGCAACATGCCGGCGGAGAGGTCCACGCCGACCGGCGTCCACCCCAGCCGCCGGACCCGCGCGGCGTGCACCCCGGTACCGCAGCCGATCTCCAGGCAGGTGCCACTGCCGGGGCCGAGCAGGCTGACCAGGGCCCGGTCGATGCCGAGCGGGTCGCCCGCGGCCTGCCTGGCGAGGAACTCGTCCGCGTACCAGTCCGCGATCCCGTCGTACGCCGCTGCCCGCGCCATCGGTCCGCCTCCCGCCGTCCACGCGCCCTGCCGTCACCGGCATTCACGCACCGGGCCCCCGGCGGCGGGAGCCGCTTTCGCCCACGGCGCAGGGTGTTCGCGCAGGGCTCACCGCGCGCTCGCGGCCGACCCGCGGCGCCCGGCCGGCGTCCTACCGACCACGCGGGTCGCCCGGCGGGAGCCGCGGCCCGGTGAGCTCCGCCGCTGCGTCGGCCCGGCCGCCGGCGGCTGACCGGCCCTGCGGGCGGAACCGCAACCAGCGCGCGTACGTCGAGTACGCAACCGCACGGACCGGCACCCGCCCAACCTGGGCGCCGGGTCGTGGCACGTCGAGCGGAGCTACGCGTTGATCCCTTCACAGGTGACAAGCCGCCAGCGGGTACTAGCGTTGGACCGGCATGGTGGGCCGGGCGGACGGGTCGGGGCGAGGAGGCGCGCGGTGGGGTCGCAATGGGATCTTGAGGTGTTGGCCGCGGGGTTGCGCCGGCACAGCGGCGACCTGTCGATGTACGCCGGCTTCCTGCTGAACACACTGTCCGAGGCGCTGCCCGCGGAGATGGTCGAGATCGAGCGGCGCGGCGGGCTGCTCGCCCGGATGCGCGGCGGCGAGCCGCCGGTCGTCGCGGTCTCCGTGCTGCTCGGCAGCCGCGGCTTCACGCTGCGCCGGGAGAAGGTCGGTGCGCCCGCCGCCGCCACGATCCGGCACCAGTCGGGCGGGGTGACGATGCGCAGCGAGACCGTCCCGATCGCCGAGTGGTCCCGCCAGCTCGCCGCCGGCCTGGCCGCCTACGCCGACCAGAACGCCGCCGCCGCCCAGGCGCTGGCCCGCCTCACCCTTCCGGACGCCCCCTGATGCCCGAACCACGCGGCCCCGACCCGGGCCCACGCGACCCGGGCCCACCCAACTTCGGCCCACCCAACGCCGGACCGCGGAGCCCAGGCGCCGGTGGGGGGCAGGCGCCGGTGGATCCGTACGCGGGATGGACGGCCGAGCAGGTGCAGCAGGCGAGTGTGGCCGAGCTCACGGCCGGGCGGCTGCCGGTCGAGGCGCAGCGGCGGCTGGCCACCCAGCGGGCGGACGGGGCGTTCACCAGCACGCTGTCGGTCAGTGAACTGCACAGCATCCGGTCGGTCGGGTTCAGCCCGGTCGGCCAGGTGCTCGGCAGCTGCGTCTACCACATCGGCTACACCGGCAACTGGAACTGCGGGTACCTCCGCGGCTGGGGCCGCGGCTGGGGCGCCGGTGGCGGCCCGGGCTGGACGGCGAGCCCGGGCTGGCAGAGCACGACCGCGATCGGCGGCGGGGGCGGCGGCTGGCTGGGGCCGCCGGCCGCGGTGGTCGAGGCGCCCGGCCTGCGCCAGTCCCTGTACGAGGCGCGCACCCGGGCGATGGACCGGATGCGGCAGGAGTGCGCGCTGCTCGGCGGCGACGGCGTGGTGGCGGTCCGCCTGACGGTCGCGCCGTTCCCGGCCGGCGGGCTGGAGTTCCAGGCCATCGGCACCGCCGTGCGCGCGGACGGCCCGGTTCGGCCGCGGCAGCCGTTCCTCTCCGACCTGTCCGGGCAGGAGTTCGCCTCGCTGCTGCGGTCCGGGTGGGTGCCGTGCGCGCTGGTACTCGGCATCGCGGCGATGATCCGGCACGACGACTGGGCCACCCAGGCGACGACCCAGTCCTGGTCGAACCAGGAGGTCGCCGGCTACACCGACCTGGTGCAGGCCGTCCGCGGCGCGGCCCGGGAGACGCTGCGGCAGGACTGCGCGCGGCACGGCGGCAGCACGGTCGTCGTCCGGGGCATCACCCTGGAGATCGGCGAGCGGGCCTGCAGCGCGACCCAGGACGGGCACGACCACCTGGCCCAGTCGATGGTGATCGGCACCGCGATCGTGCCGTTCGAGCACGCCGGCGGCAACGCGCCGGCGCCGCCCCTGACCATCCTCCGGCTCTGACCGTCACTTGTGGACAGTCGTACATAGACACACGGGGACCTTCGAAGGGACGCCAGATGACGCAGATGCCGCCAGGGCCGGCCGGGATGTCGCAGGACGCCATGACCCGGCTGGCCGAGCTGCAGCCCGGCCGGCCCGGCTCGATCTTCACCTCGGACCTCACGGTGAACGAGTTCCTGCTGGTGCGGCAGGCCGGGTTCCGGCCGCTCGGGCTGGTGCTGGGCAGCTCCGTCTACCACGTCGGGCTCCAGGTCGGGCGGTGGAGCAAGAACCAGGAGCTGGACACGCTGTCCCAGGCGATGTACCACGCCCGGGAGCTGGCGA
>JBBWZH010000666.1:0-4840 GCA_039648995.1 Mycobacteriales bacterium | reverse complement strand
CGTCTGACCGGCGACCGTCTGACCGGCGGCCGCTTGGCCGCGGGCCGTCCAACCGGCGACCGTCTGACCGGCGACCGTCCGACCGGCGCCCGTATTGCCGGCGACCGTCTGACCCGCGGCCGCCTGGCCGGCGACCGTCCGACCGGCGGCCGTATTGCCGGCAGCCGTCTGACCGGCGGCCCGGACGAGGAGGGCCACCTGGTAGACGTAGAGCACGCCGGCCCACAGGTAGAGCGACGTGCCCCAGACCGTGAACGCCCATCCGAGCGGCCGGGCGATATCGCCGACCATGCCGGTACGGGTACCCAGCAGCAGCAGCGGGAACGCGTACAGCAGGTTGAGGGTGGCCGCCTTGCCGAGGTAGTGCACCTGCGGCGGGCTGTACCCGTACCGGCGCAGCACCAGCAGGCAGCCGCCCAGCACCACGTCCCGCCCGACGATCAGGCCGGCCAGCCACCACGGGATGATGTCGCGGATGCTGAACGCGGCGAGCGTGGCCAGGATGTAGAGGCGGTCGGCGGCCGGGTCGAGCAGGGTGCCGATGCGGCTGGTCTGGTTCAGCAGCCGGGCCAGCTTGCCGTCCAACCAGTCGGACACGCCGGCGAACGCCAGCACGCCGAGCGCGGGCAGGTCCGCGTGCGGGCCGAGCAGCAGCCACAGGAACAGTGGGACGCCGAGCAGGCGGAGCAGGCTGAGCAGGTTCGGGATGGTGATCACGCGATCCGCCACGACGGGGTTCACCACCATCGTCGGCTCCCAGTCCTCGGCGGCACCTGTACTCCAGGCTGTGCGCCCGCTCGGCGGTGATTTGCTGCTGTCGGGACGGCGGGATTTGAACCCACGACCCCCTGACCCCCAGTCAGGTGCGCTACCAAACTGCGCCACGTCCCGAAAATGCACTGCTGGCGTGCGGAACCAACCCTACCGCAGCGGTTCGGCAGCCCTCGCCACCACGCTGCACGACCGGCCCGCGTGCCGCGCGCCATTTTGTCCTCAACGTCTCATCCTCGGCTCCAGGTCGCGCCGGTCATGGCGACGGCCGTCCCGATCGGCGCCGGCACCGCCGCCGGTCGAGACGTCACACCCCTCGGCTCCAGGCCATGTCGGCGGTGGTGGCCCTAGCCACCTGGCGGGAGCTGGCACGTCCGCCGGCAGGACGTCTCACCCTCGGCTCCAGGGCGGCGCAGGCCGGGCCGGCTGTCACGACCCGCACCGGACCGGAGCCGACGCCGCAGCCGGCCGTCACATCTCACCCTCGGCTCCAGGGCGGTGCAGGCCGGACCGCCTGTCACGACCCGCACCGGACCGGAGCCGACGCCGCAGCCGATCGTCACATCTCACCCTCGGCTCCAGGGCCGCGCAGGGCCGGGGCGGCGGCAGTCACGGAGGCGGCGTTGGCGGACGCGCCGGCGCCGGCGTCTCACCTTCGGGTCCAGGTCGCGCCACCAGTGGCGCCGGCCGGCTCGTGCCGGGCGGCGCCACCGCGTCACGGCTTGCGCTGTCGGCGTTCGCGGACGCGGACCGAGATGTCGATCGGACTGCCGGTGAAGCCGAACTCCTCGCGGAGCCGGCGCTCGATGAAGCGGCGGTAGCCGGGCTCCAGGAAGCCGCTGGTGAACAGGACGAACCGGGGCGGGCGGGTGCTGGCCTGGGTGGCGAACAGGACGCGGGGCTGCCGTCCGCCACGGGCCGGCGGCGGGGTGGCCGCGATCAACTCACCGAGCCAGGCATTCAGCCGGCCGGTCGGGATGCGTTGCTCCCAGGAGGCGAGCGCGACCCGCAGTGCCGGAGCGAGCCGGTCGACGCTGCGGCCGGTGCGGGCCGAGATGTTCACCCGCGGCGCCCAGCGGACCCGGCCGAGCTCCCGGTCCACCTCTTTCTCCAGCAGCATCCGGCGGTCCTCGTCGAGCAGGTCCCATTTGTTGAAGGCGAGGACGAGGCCGCGCCCGGACTCCTCCACCATGCCGATCACCCGCTGGTCCTGTTCGCTGATCGGCTCGCTGGCGTCCAGCAGGACGATCGCCACTTCGGCGGCCTCGATCGCCGACGAGGTCCGCAGGCTCGCGTAGTACTCCGCTCCACTTGCCTCTTTGACTCTTCGTCGCAATCCCGCTGTATCGACAAAGCGCCAGGTCTCGTTGTCGAGCCGGACCAGGCTGTCGACCGGGTCGATCGTGGTGCCGGCCACCGGGTCGACCACCGCGCGGTCCTCGCCGGTCACCTGGTTCAGCAGGCTGGACTTGCCCACGTTCGGTCGGCCGACCAGAGCGACCCGGCGCGGTCCGCCGCCCTCGTTGCCCGACTCGCGCGGCGCCTCGGGCAGCGCCTCCAGGATCGCGTCGAGCAGGTCGCCGCTGCCGCGGCCGTGCAGCGCACTGACCGCGTACGGCTCGCCGAGGCCGAGCGACCAGAGCGTCGCAGCGTCCGACTCCACCCGCTCGTCGTCCACCTTGTTCGCGGCCAGTACCACCGGCTTGCCGCCGCGGCGTAGCACCCGGGCCACCTGCGCGTCGGTCTCGGTCGCGCCGACGGTCGCGTCCACGACGAGCAGCACCGCGTCGGCCGTGGTCACCGCGTGCTCGGCCTGCGCCGCGACCCGCCCGGCGAGCCCGCGCGCGTCCAGCTCCCAGCCGCCGGTGTCGACCACCGTGAACCGCCGACCACGCCAGAGCGCGTCGTACGCAACCCGGTCCCGCGTCACCCCCGGCACGTCCTGCACCACCGCCTCACGCCGGCCGAGGATGCGGTTCACCAGCGTCGACTTACCGACATTGGGTCGCCCCACCACCGCCAGCACGGGCTGCTCGCCCGCCACCCCGTCCACCGGGGCATCTTCCTCACCCGTCTGCACCGAACTCACCTATCTCCAACCTCTAACCGCATATCGACATGACGAACAACTGCTGTGGAGACCAATCCTCTCCAGGCACCGGCATGATCCGCTGCCGGAGCGCCGGGGTCACACCGGAGGCTCGGGTGGGGCGGGGCGGGTGGCGGCGACGTGAGCGGCCAACGCGGCACGGATGTCCTCGGCGGCGACCGCGATCATTCGCCGGGAGGCGCGACGCTCGTCCGGGAGATTGATCGGGTCGCCGAACGCCACCCGCACCGGCGGGCGGCGCAGCGTCCGGCGGCGGAACAGGGCGGCGGTGCCGTGACAGGCCACCGGCACGACCGGGCAGCCCGACCGCAGCGCCAGGTACGCGACCCCGTGCTGCATCTGCTCCACCGCACCGTTGCCGCGGCCGCCCTCGGGGAACACGCCGACCACGCCGCCGGCGGCCAGGGTGGCCAGTGCGGCCTGAAGCGGTGCCCGCTCGGCGCTGCCGCGACGCACCGGAATCTGGCCGATCCGGCGCAACGTGCTGCCGAAGATCCCGCGGAACACCTCGACCTTGGTCAGGAACACGGCCGGGCGGCGCAGCACCCCGTACAGCAGCGGACCGTCCACGAACGCGAGGTGGTTCGCCGCGAGCAGCAGCCCGCCGGACGGCGGGACCCGATCGGCTCCGATCACCTCGACCCGGCCCAGCGCCCGGCCGAGCGCGCGGGCGGTCAGCCGGGTCACGGTCATCAGAGTGCTGCCCCGAGCGAACCTCGTCGCCACCGGGTCGATCACGGCCAGCCGCGCGCCGGCCCACAACGCCCCGCCGTCCCCCTCGGGCAGTGCCGGATCGCTCCCGCTCACCGGGCTTCCCGGCGCAGCCCACGGCTCCGCCCCGCGCCTTCCCGTGGCGCCGCGGCCCGGACACGCCGGCTGTGCGGCGCGCTCTGGGCCTCCTGGTGCGCCGGGCTCGCCGGGCTCGCCGGGCCTGCCGGGCTCGCCGGGCTCGCCGGGCCTGCCAGGCGTGCCGGGCTCGCCGGGCTCGCCGGGCCTGCCAGGCGTGCCGGGCCTGCCTGGGCCGCCGGGTGTGTCGGACGTGTCGGGCCCGCCCGGCCTGCCTGGCCGGCCGGGCCTGCCCGGCCCGTCGGGTGTGTCGTCGTACCGCGCAGCGATGCAGCCGGGGTGTCGTGGCGGTCCGGGTACCGCGACGGCGTCGGAGCGCTCACCGCTCCTCGCCGTCCGGGACGGGCACCAGCGCGGTTTGAGCGATTCCGCGATCTCTCGCTATGTCGACAAGACGCTTAACCACGTCGTAGACAGCGAGCATCGTCGTGTCGACGTGAACGGCATCGTCCGCAGGCCGCAGCGGGGCCACGGTTCGGCCGCTGTCGTAGGCGTCCCGGCGGCGCAGCGCGTCGGACGTGGCGCCCAACTGCTCGGGCGCGGCCCCGTCCTGCCGGGCGCGGCGCTCCGCCCGGGTGTCGTGCGACGCGGTCAGGTAGACCTTCAGCGGTGCTTCCGGCGCGACGACCGTGCCGATGTCGCGTCCTTCGACCACGATCCCGCCGGCCCCGATCAGCTCGCGCTGCTGCGCGACCAGCAGCCGACGCACCTCGGGTGTGGCCGACACCGGGCTCACCGCCACGGTTACCTCGGCCGACCGGATCTCCTCCCCGACGGCTTCGCCGTCGACGGTCACCCGCTGGTCGTGCGGATCGGTACTGATATCTATACGCACCCGGCCGGCCAGCCTGCCGACCCGCGCGGCATCCGCCGGGTCGATCGCGGCCCGCAACACCGCCCAGGCCACCGCCCGGTACATCGCACCAGTGTTGAGGTAGCGCAGGCCCAACTCAACCGCGAGCGCCTTGGCGACGGTCGATTTGCCGGTGCCCGACGGACCGTCCAGCGCGACCACGTCCCGAAGTGGCACCTCGAACCTCGCTCTTCCGCTGGCACGGCCGGCTCGTCGCCCCGACGGCCCTCGCCCTCATTGTGCCTGCCAGCTGTCCGGAC
>JBBWZH010000551.1:0-2855 GCA_039648995.1 Mycobacteriales bacterium | reverse complement strand
ATGCCGAGCCGGGCCAGCGCCCGCATCAGGTACGCCCGGGCCCGGTCGCCCATCATCGGCGCCGGCACGCCCCGGCTGGCCAGCACGACGTGCAGGTCCGGGTGCGACTCGGCCAGCTCGGTGGCCGACTCGACGCCGGTCAGCCCCGCGCCGCAGACCAGCACGGTGCCGGCCGGGGTCTCGGCGAGCCGCGCGGCCAGCCGGGCCGCCGACGCCGGGTCGTCCAGCGTGTAGGTGTGCAGGTCGGCGCCCGGCACCTGGCCGGTGCCGGCCCGGCTGCCGATCGCGTACACCAGCGTGTCGTACCCGATGCTGGCCGGGCCGGCCGGTGTCGCCAGCCGCACGACGCGGGCGTCCGGGTCCAGGCCGGTGGCCCGGCCGGGGACGAACTCGACGCCGGTGCCGGCCAGCAGCGCCGGGATCTCCACCTGCCGCAGTCGCTGGCCGCTGGCCAGCTGGTGCATCCGCAGCCGCTCCACGAACCGGCTGGACGGGTTCACCAGCGTCACCCGGCCACCGTGCCGCCGGGTCCGCCGCGCCGCCTGCAGCGCGGCCATCATGCCGGTGTAGCCCGCGCCGAGCACCACGATCCGATGTTCCACGCTGTCGTCGCGCATTGCCCTCGTCCTCTCTGTCTGTCTCTCCGCGTCCAGGACGAGACAGCGCGCCGGAACGTGACCTCGCACCGCCGCGGACGGCCGGTCGGGTCCAGCGCCGGGGGCGCTAGCTCCAGATCGTCACGTACACCGGCGGGCGGAACCGGGACGGGGGCAGGCCGGTGCCGGGCGAGCGCATCAGCTGCATCGCCTCAGGGGTGCCCAGGAAGTGGCGCAGCGAGCCGGCCACCACGGGCCGGCGGGCGCGGTGCAGCGTGCTGACGTACCAGCAGCCGTCGACCGGGGTGCCCGGCACGTCCACGACGGCCAGCTCGCCGCGGCGCAGCTGCGGCGCGACCAGGTGCCCGACGGCCGGGGCGACGCCGGCGCCACCGGCCGCCGCGGCCCACGCGGCGGTCTGGTTCGGGAACACGCGGACCCGGGAGTCGGGCACCCGCAGCCGGCGCAGCAGCTCGCCGGTGTCGCTGCCCGGGTCGGTGCCGGACGGGTCGACCAGCCAGCACCAGCTGGCCGGGGCGCCCGGCGGCCGGGACTTCGCCGGGCCGACCACGACCAGCCGGTACCGGAAGATCGGCTCGCTGACCAGGTCGACCCCGGGGTGCAGGCCGGGCCGGCTGAGGTCGGGGCCGAGCGCCAGGTCGGCGAGCCGGTTGCCGACCAGCACCGGCATCTCGGTCGCCGCCGCCACCCCGGACGACGCGTCGACCGAGCCGGACGCGCGCCGGGCGAACGCGTCCAGCAGCGGGGTGGCGACGAACTCGGCGATCGAGCTGGTGGCGACCACCCGCAACTGCTCCGGCGCGCCGCGGGCCGCCCGCACCGCCGCCTCCGCCTCCGCGCCCAACCCGACCATCTGCGACGCGATCGGCAGCAACCGGTTGCCGCCGGGCGTCAACGTCATCCCGCTGGAGCCCCGGACCAGCAGCTGGTCGCCGAGGTGCTGGCGCAGCGCGGACAGCGCCTGCGACACAGCGGGCTCGCTGACGCCCAGCGCGGTGGCCGCCGCCTTGACCGTGCCCAGCCGCGCCACCAGGACGAACGCGCCCAGCTGCGTGAGGGTCATGAGTGCACGATGGTCCGCGGACGGCGCCGGCGCCAGCTCGCGCCGCAGTTGCGGCGGCCACACCTAAGCGATCGGTTATCTGCGCGTTGTGCAGTCGGGACGAGCCGGTCAGGATGCCCCAGAGTGGTCGACCCCGCCACCCTCCCGGTGACGAGCGCCGCGCAGCACGCGGAGGTCTGATGCAGGTCCCTGCACCTTTCGAGTACGACCGGGCGACCAGCGTGGAACACGCGCTGGCGCTGCTCGCGCGGTACGGGCCGGAGGCACGGGTGGTCGCCGGCGGACACAGCCTGATCCCGATGATGAAGCTCCGGCTGGCTCAGCCGGAGGCCCTGATCGACATCAACGACCTGACCGAGCTGGCGACGATCAGCGTGGCCGCGGACAGCATCCGGATCGGCGCGATGGTGCGGCATGCCGACCTGCTGGCCTCGCCGGTGATCGGCGAGCACTACCCGATCTTCACCGACGCGGAGCGGGTGATCGCCGACCCGGTGGTGCGCAACCGCGGCACCATCGGCGGCTCGCTGTGCCAGGCCGACCCGTCCGAGGACCTGTCCGCGGCGTTCGGGGCGGTCGGCGCGGTCGCCGTGGTCCTGGGGCCCGGCGGCGAGCGGACGGTCCCGATCCGGGAGTTCCACACCGGCCCGTACGAGACCGTGGTGGGCCCCGGCGAGCTGCTGATCGAGGTTCGGGTGCCGATCCGGCCGGGGGGCGGCAGCGCCTACCAGAAGGTGGAGCGCCGGGTGGGTGACTGGGCGGTGGCCGCGGCCGGCGCCGCGGTCTGGCTCGCCGGTGACACGGTCGCCGACGCCGGCATCGGGCTGACCGCGGTCGGTGCCGCGCACTTCGTCGCCGCCGAGGCGGAGGACTTCCTGCGCGGCAAGCCGGCCACCGACGAGACCTTCGCCGCGGCCGGCGCGATCGCCGCCGAGCACTGCAACCCGTCCGCGGACCAGCGCGGGCCGGTCGACTACAAGCGTCACCTCGCCGGCGAGCTGACCATCCGGGCGCTGCGCCTGGCCAGCTCGCGGGCGCACCAGCTGCGGGCCGGGGAGGTCTAGGCGATGCAGATCACCGTCACGGTGAACGGCCAGCCCTACACGCGCGACGTCGAGCCGCGGCTGCTGCTGGTCCACTTCCTGCGCGACGAGCTCGGCCTGACCGGCACCCAC
>JBBWZH010000535.1:0-11031 GCA_039648995.1 Mycobacteriales bacterium | reverse complement strand
GGCGGCACCGTCCTGCTGTCCAGCCACCTGCTCAGCGAGGTCGAGCACACCGTCGACCGGCTGCTGGTCATCGGCGGCGGCCGGGTCGTCGCCGACGCGCCGATCGCCGAACTACTCGCCAGCGACGACGTGTTCGTCGCCGCCCGCGACCTGCCCGCGCTGGCCAACGACCTGCAGGCGGCCGGCCACCACACCACCGCGCAGCCGGTCGCCGGACGGCGGCCGGTGCTGCGGGTCAGTGGCGCGACCGCCGAGCAGATCGGGGCCCTCGCCGCCGACCGCGGCCACGTCCTCACCGAACTCCGCCCGGCCGATCACCGCCTGGAAGACCTGTTCTTCGAACTGACCACCGCCGCGTAACCGGCACCCACCCGCCCACTCAACAAGGGAGAAACTGATCATGACCACCATGTTGACCCGCCCGGCCGCGGTGGACCGGCCGGCCACCACCGTGACGCCCGCCGTCCGCGACCGGCGACCCTCGATCGCCCGGCTGACCGTGCTGGAGATCCGCAAGTCGCTGTCCACCCGCTCCGGGCTCAGCATCGCGATCGCCGCCAGCGTGCTACCCGCCGTCGCGGTGGGCATCATCTTCGCGCTGGGCCAGAAGATCCCGTCGGCCGCCCAGATGCTGGCGGTCTTCGACACCCTGGTGGCCATGCTGACGGTCGCGGTCGGCGTGCTCGCCACCGCCGGCGAATGGACCCACCAGACCGTGCAGACCACGTTCCTCGCCGTCCCCCGCAGGCACCGCGTCCTGACCGCCAAGTACGCCGGCATGGCGCTGCTCGGCGCGGCGATCTCGGCCGTCGTCGCCGGCACCACCCTCGCCGTCGCCGCGGTCGCCGCCGGCCCGGCGTTCTCCTGGGTCGGCACCTGGCCGGCCGTGGCCGCCACCATCGGCACCGGCGCGGCGATGACCGTCATCGGCGCCGGCATCGGCGCGGCGATCGCCAACGCACCAGCGGCGCTGACCGGCACCTACGGCCTGCTGCTGGTCGCCATGAACCTGCTGCGCGCCGTCAAACCGGCCTGGGCCAACCACGCCGACCCGCTGCAGAACATGGCCGACCTGATCAGCCGGCAGGGCACCGCCGGCACCCACATCGCCCTACTCGCCGGCTGGCTCGTCGTCGCCACCCTCGCCGGCACCGCCGTCACCCACCGCCGGGCACTCGCCTAACCGCCGGCACCCCGGCCACCTCGTCCGACAACCCACACCGCGCCGGACGCCCGGGACCCACCCGGGCGTCCAACCAGCGCAAGATCATTGGCAGCCGCCGACGCTCCGGCCGACCCCCGCCGCCGGCGGGGTCGGGCTACCAGCGACGACCGGGGCGCGCTCGGCGGCCCGGTGCGGTCATCCTGTCCCGGTGACCGCCGAGCTCGCCGCCACCGGGTGGGACGCCATCTCCGAACTGACCGTCCATTCGCGCCAGTTGGGCGAAACTGTGCGGGCGCTCGTGCTGCGCCCGGATCCACCGGCAGCGCAGCCGCGTTGGCTCTACCTGTTACACGGTCGCGGGTCGGCCGCGGCGGAGCTGGTCCCGGCGCTGGCGGCGGTGCGGGACGCGGTCCGGTCCGGCGCGCTGCCGGCACACGTGGTGGTCGCCCCGGATGCGCCCTGGAGCAACCGGGCCAGCTTCTGGCTCGACTCCCGGTACACCGGCGATCCGGCCGGTGGCATTGCCGCCGGCCGGCCGGTCGAGTCGGCCATGCTGGCCGACCTGCTGCCGGCGGCGGAGCATCGGATCGGGGCGCCATCGGGCCGGGCACGGCGTGCTGTCGGAGGCGTCTCGATGGGCGGTGGCGCCGCGCTGCGTTGGGCGCTGACCCGGCCGGCGCTGTTCGGCGCGGCTGTCCTGCTCAGCCCGGCGGTCTACGCCGGGCTTCCGCCGGACGGCTCCTCGATGCGCGCGTTCGGTGCCTTCGGCAGCGCCACGAACCGTTTCGACGCTGCCCGGTACCGGGAGGTCAGCTACCCGACCCTGCTGTCGCGCCGGTCACCGGCCAGCGCCTCGCTGAACGTCGCGATCCTGGTCGGGGACCGGGAGCCGGCGCTGACCGCCGGGTCGGCCGTGCGCGACCTCGACCTGGAGGCGGCCCGGCTGCATGCCGCGCTGAAGCGGCAGCTGTCCGTCCACACCGCACTGCGCGTCCGCGCCGGCGGCCACGACTGGTCGTTCTGGCGGCCGGCGCTGCTCGACGGCCTGGCCATCGTGGGCGCCGTCGAGTCCAGTTCGGACGGTCGACCGGAGACCTCGGGCTCCCGCTGAGGTCCGATCAGGCCTGGTCTTGACGGCAGTTCACAGCGGCGCTAGCTTCGCCTGTAATCGTTTACGAGAACGATTACAGAGATTCGGTTCGGAGTGCCATGAGCCCGAGACCGCGTGCCACCGTGGCGCTCGTCGCCGAGCGCGCGAACGTGTCGGTCGCCTCCGTGTCCCGGGTGCTGAACGGTCAGCCGGCCAGCCCGGAGCTGGCCGCGCGGGTCCGGCAGGCGGCCAGCGAGCTGGGCTACGTGCCGGATGCGTCGGCCAGGTCGCTGAAGGTGCGGCGCACCGAGCAGCTCGCCCTCGCCGTCGCCGACGTGGGGAACCCGGTCTACGTCTCGATGATGCGCGCGGTGGAGACCGTGGTGAAGGCCGCCAACTACCGGTTGTTGCTGTCCTCGGTCGGGTCGGATCCGGACGATGAGGTGGCACTGCTGGCCAGCCTGGCGCACGGGTACGCCGACGGCCTCATCCTGAGCCCGCTGCGGGTCACCCCGGCACTGCTGGACGGCTTGGCGGCGGCCCTGGTGCCGGTCGTGGTGGTGGGCACCCTGCCGCGCGGCGTCCCGGTGGACAACGTCCGGGTCAACTCCGGCCGCGGCGTCGGCCTGGTCGTCCGGCACCTCGCCGAGACCGGCCGGCGTTCGATCGGGCTGCTGAACGGCCCGGTCGACACGGTGCCCGGCGCGGCCCGGCAGCGCGGGTTCGAGCGGGCGATGCGCGAGCTGGGGCTGCCGAGCTCCCCCGCGCTCCGGGTGGCGGCCGCTGACTTCACCTTCGCCGCCGGGCGGGAGGCCGCCGGCCGGCTGCTGGACGGGGCCAAGCTGGACGGCCTGGTCTGCGCGAACGACCTGCTCGCCGTCGGCGCCGTCAACGTGCTGACCGAGCGCGGCCTGGCCGTCCCCGACGACGTCGCCGTGTCCGGAATGGACGGTACCGAGCTGGCCGAGCTGTACGCGCCGCCGCTGACCACCGTGGATCTCGGCGCCACCGACCGCGGCCGGATCGCGGCCGAACTGCTGCTGGACCGGCTGCGCCGGCCGGACGTGGAGCCGCGCCGGGTGACCGTCGCACCGAGACTGATCGTGCGCGCCTCGACCGCCCCGGTCGGGCGTTCCGGCTCCACCGCGCAGCGTGGACGCAATGCCCGGACGCCGCGATGACCCGGGCCACGCGATGAGCAGCCTCGCCGAGGTCGTCGACCCGGCACCGGCGTCGGCGCCGCCGTCGCGGCGGGCCCGGGGTCGCCGCGGTGCCCGGCCGGCGCGCGGCGGCCGGGAGGCCTGGCTGCTGGTGCTGCCGGCGCTGCTGCCGATCCTGCTGTTCAGCGTGATCCCGCTGCTGCGCGGGCTGACGCTGGCCTTCACCGACTCCCGGGCCGGGTTCCACGTCCCCACGCACTTCGTCGGCGTGCACAACTTCAGCCGGCTGCTGGACAACACCCTGTTCTGGAGTTCCTTCAAGATCGGGCTGATCTGGGCGTTCTCGGTGACCGCGCTGCAGTTCGCCCTCGGGCTGGGGCTGGCCCTGCTGCTCAACCAACCGCTGCGGCTGCGCTGGCTGGCCCGCACCTTGTCGCTGGTGCCGTGGGCGATGCCGCCGGTGATCGTGGCGATCATGTGGCGGATCATGCTCGATCCCACCGTCGGCCCGATCAGCACGACGCTGCAGCGCCTCGGCCTGACCGACTCGCCGACGAACTGGCTGGGTGACTTCGCCACCGCGCTGCCGGCGGTGATCGTCGTCGGGGTCTGGGCCGGCATGCCGCAGACCACGATCACGCTGCTGGCCGGCCTGCAGTCGGTGCCGGACTCGCTGCACGAGGCGGCCGCGCTGGACGGAGCCGGCGCCTGGCAGCGCTTCCGCTACGTCACCTGGCCGGCGCTGCGTCCGGTGGTCGCGGCGATCACGTCGCTCGACTTCATCTGGAACTTCAACTCCTTCGGTCTGGTCTACGTGCTCACTGCCGGCGGCCCGGGCGGCAAGACGATGCTGCCTATGCTGTTCGCGTACAACGAGGCTTTCCGGTACGGCGAGTTCGGCTACGCCGCCGCGATGGGCGACGTGATGGTCGTGCTGATCGTCGCGCTGCTGCTGTTCTACCTGCGCTCCCGACTCCGGGCCGCGGCATGAGTGCACTCGCCCGCCGCGGCCGGCTGGTCCGGCTACCCCAGTACGGTGCGCTCGCGCTGTACATGGTGTTCCTCGCGTTCCCGCTGCTGTGGATGCTGTCCACCTCGCTGAAGTCCACCAGCGAGCTGGTCTCGGTCACCCCGAGCCTGCTGCCGAGCAGTCCGAAGTGGTCGAACTACAGCACCGTGCTGCGCGAGCAGGGTTTGGCCCACTCGGCCTGGAACAGCCTGCGGGTGTCGCTGGCCAGCACCGTGCTGGTCATCGTGGTCGGGCTGCCGGCGGCGTACGCGCTGGCCCGGTTCCGGTCCCGGCTGCGCAGCGCCGCGCTCGGCTGGATCCTGGTCAGTCAGGTCTTTCCACTGATCCTGGTGGTCATCCCGCTGTTCCTGATCCTCAAGCAGGTGCACCTGTTCAACACGCTGCCCGGCCTGGTGGCGGTCTACCTGGTCTGGTCGCTGCCGTTCGCGCTGTGGATGCTGCAGGGCTACGTGGCCGCGGTGCCGGTGGACCTGGAGGAGGCCGCCGCCATCGACGGTGCCGGCCGGCTGCGGACACTGTCCAATGTGGTCCTCCCGCTGCTGCTGCCGGGCGTGGTGGCGACCGCGATGTTCACGTTCATCTCGGCCTGGAACGAGTTCTTCTTCGCGCTGGTGCTGATCCAGAGCCCGGAGCGATCCACCCTGTCGCTGACCCTGGCCCGGTTCCTCGGCGCCGAGGGCCAGGTCCAGCTCGGCCCGCTGGCCGCCGGCTCGTTGCTGGCCACCGTCCCGAGCCTGGTGTTCTTCGCGTTCCTGCAGCGCCGGCTCACCTCCGGCCTGCTCGCGGGCGCCGTCAAGGGCTGAGGCGTGAGCTCCGGCGGCCGGTCGCGGCCCGCCGGCCCACCGATCGAAGGAGTTCGGAGGATGAGAACACGAAGGTTCGCGGCGGCCGCGGCGCTCGCCGTGACCGCGGCGACGCTGGCCGCGTGCGGGTCCAGCGACTCCGGCAGCACGGGCGGAACGATCACGCTGAAGTTCCAGAGCCTGGCGTTCCAGCAGCCGACCGTGGCCGCCAGCAAGAAGATCGTGGCCGACTGGAACGCCGCCCACCCCAAGATCCAGGTGCAGTACATCCAGGGCAGCTGGGACTCGGTGCACGACCAGTTGGTCACCCAGTTCCAGGGCGGCAGCGCCCCGGACATCATCCACGACGAGTCCGCCGACATCGCCGGCTTCGCCAAGCAGGGCTTCCTCGCCGACCTCGCTCCGCAGATCTCCGGCGAGGTGAAGTCGAGCATCCCGGACGGCGTCTGGCAGACCGTCTCGGCGGACGGCAAGATCTACGGCGGGCCGACGCTGCTGCAGTCCTATGTGGTCTTCGTCAACACCGACCTGCTCAAGCAGGCCGGCGTGACGATGCCGACCGGGTCCACGCTGAGCTGGGATTCGTTCCAGGCGATGGCGAAGAGCCTGACCACGCCGAAGCACTACGGGGTGGGTTGGGGGCTCAAGTCGCCGACCGCGAGCGTGCTGAGCATGGGCTTGAACTTCGACGGGAAGTTCTTCTACACCGAGGGCGACAAGACGACGGTCAAGGTGGACGCCGCCGAGCAGGAGGTGCCACGGCGGATCCACGACATGATCTACACGGACAAGTCGATCGACCCGACGTCGGTCAGCCAGAGCGGCGGTGACGTGCTGCCCGGGTTCTACGCCGGGAAGTACGCGATGACGGTGCAGGGCAGCTACGCGGCCCAGCAGATCGTCGCGGACGCGAAACCCTCGTTCCACTGGGCGGTGCTGCCGATCCTGGCCGGCACTTCGGCGCACCAGGCGGCCGACCCGCAGACGCTGTCGGTCTCCGCGCAGAGCAAGCACGTCGCCGAGGCCGGGCAGTTCGTCAACTACTTCCTCGCGGCCGACAACCTGGCCGCGGTGGCGCAGGGCGACTGGCTGATCCCGACCTCAGCCGCCGCGCAGTCGGCGGTGGCGAAGCAGACCGGTGGTAAGGACGGATGGACCGCCACCCTGGCGACCGGCAGCCAGCTGACCGAGGCCCCGTTCCAGCAGGTCGCCGACTATCCGAAGTGGAAGGACCAGATCGCGACCCCGGCGCTGCAGCAGTACTTCGCGAACAAGATCGACCTGGCTACGCTGAGTTCCAAGCTTTCCGACGGCTGGACTCAGGTCGGCGGCTGATGATGGCGGGAGGCTTCCGCCGCGCCGCGGGAGCCTCCCGGAGGCGAGGACCCCGGGAGACCAATGAACCGGCTCGAGGAAAAGGCGGTCGGCTGCCTGGTCGGCGCGGCCGTCGGCGACGCTCTCGGAGGCGCCACCGAAGGGTGGTCGCCGGCGCAGATCCAGGACCGGTACGGCGGCTGGGTGGACGGCGTGGTGCCCCCGTTCCACCCGGACTGGCGGGACGCCCGCCCGATCGCGCCGTACCACAAGGGCGACGGCCACATCACCGACGACACCCTGATGACCCACGCGCTCGTCGAGGTCTACGCCAAGCGCCGGGACCATCTTGACGCCTACGCCGTCGCCACCGACCTGGTGCCGCTGCTGATCACCGGCAAGCGCTGGATCCCGGAGCTGGAACAGGAGGCGCTGCTCGTCAACCGGCTCTTCCTGGCCGAGAAGTGGCTGGTGGCCCGGCTGCACTACGGCCACGTCGACCCGCGGGAGGGGGGCGTCGGCAACATCGTCAACTGTGGGGCCGCGATGTACGCGGCCCCCATCGGAATCGCCAACGCGGCGAACCCGGCCGCCGCCTACGCCGAGGCTATCGACGTCGCCGGCGCGCACCAGTCCAGCTACGGCCGGGAGGCCGCCGGCGTGTACGCGGCGGCGGTGGCCGCGGCGATGACCGTCGGGGCCACCGCGGAGTCCGTTGTGGCCACCTGCCTCGGGCTGGCTCAGGACGGCACCCGGGCGGCGATTGACGCGGTCGCCGCAGCCGCGGCCGGGCTGACCGACTGGGCGGCGGCCGTGCCCGCGCTGCGGGCGGCGATCGGGCCGTTCGACACGGTGGGGCCGGACTACCGCAACCCCGGCCTGGACGCCCGCCGGCCCAGCCGGACCCGGTCCATTGAGGAGCTGCCGATCGCGCTGGGCATGCTGCTGGTCGCCGGCGGCCGGTACCGGGAGGCGGTGCTCGGCGCGGTCAACTACGGCCGGGACGCCGACTCGATCGCCAGCATGGCCGGCGGGATCTGCGGTGCGCTCGGTGGCCTCGCCGCGGTGCCGGCCCCGTGGCGGGAACAGGTCGCCACCGCCAGCCGGCTGGACCTCGAGGCGGCCGGCCGGGTGATGACCGAGGTCGCGACCGAGATCTTCACCCGGGACGAGGAGCGGCGGCGGGCGCACGCGGCCGCCTTCACCGAGTTGACCGCGGCTGGACCGGCCGGGCCAGCGGGGCGCGCCGGGCCGGCGGAGCCAGCGGAGCCAGCGGAGCTCGCCGGGCCGGCGGAGTCGGCTGGGCTGGCGGAGCCGGCCGGGCCGGCGCCCGGGCCGGCTGGGCGGGCCAGTGGCGATGGGGCCGCGCCGTGCGGCTGACCTGGGTGCAGCCGGAGGATCTGCTGCCGCACGAGCTGGTGCAGAGCGCGGCGGAGGGCCGGGATGTGACGGCCGTGGCCGAGCGTTGGCGGGCGGCCGGCGGCAACATCATGCCGCCGCGCGATGGCGCCTCCGAGCCACCGGCGGGCCAGGCGCTGCGCCGGCTCGCCCGTGTCCTGCTGGACCAACTCGACGCCCTGCCGGCGGCGGACCCTGACGACACCGTCCCGGCGACCACCCGGGCGCCCGCGTCGCCGCCGGCCGCGCTGCTCGACCGCGTCACCGGCGGCTGGCTCGGCCGGGCCGCGGGGTGCCTGCTCGGCAAGCCGGTGGAGAAGATCCCCCGCGAGGGCATCCGTGAGATCCTCACGGCCACCGGCCGGTGGCCGCTGGCCGGCTATTTCACCGCGACCGGCCTGCCGGCCGACGTCGCCCGGCGGTGGCCGTGGAACCGCCGCAGCCGGTCCAACAGCCTGGCGGAGAACATCGACGGCATGCCGGAGGACGACGACCTGAACTTCGCCATGCTCGCGCTGCGGCTGCTGGAGCGGCACGGCCACCGGTTCGAGACCGCGGACGTCGCCGCCGCGTGGTTGGCCGACCTGCCGGCGGGCCGGGTGTTCACGGCCGAGCGGGCCGCGTACCGCAACCTGCTCGACGGCCTCGCCCCGCCGGAGACGGCCACCGTCCGCAACCCGTTCCGGGAGTGGATCGGCGCGGCGATCCGGGCCGATGTCTACGGCTGGGCCTGCCCCGGCGACCCGGCGGCCGCTGCCCGGCTGGCCCGCACCGACGCCCGCCTCAGCCATGTCCGGGCCGGCGTGCACAGTGCGATGGCGGTGGCCGCGATGACCTCGGCCGCCTGCGTCGCCGACGACATGGACACGGTGCTGGCGCAGGCACTGGCCGTGCTGCCGGTGACCGGCGCACTGCCGGCCGCGATCCGCCGGGGCATCCACCTGGGACAGTCCGATGTGGACACCGAGGCGGCCCTGGACGCGCTGTACGCCGACTACGGCCACCTGCACTGGGTGCACAGCGTCAACAACGCCGCGCTGGTCGCGTTCGCGCTGACCCGCGGCCGCGGTGACTTCGCCACCAGCGTCTGCCTGGCCGTGACCGGCGGCTGGGACACCGACTCCGACGGCGCCACCGTGGGCGCGGTCTGCGGCACGCTGCGCGGAGCCGCCGGCGTGCCCGACTCCTGGACGCGGCCGCTGCGCGACCGGGTCGCCTCCAGCCTGCCCGGCTTCGACGGCGCCAGCCTCACCGGCCTGGCCCGGCGCACGGTGGCCGTGGCCGAGCCGGCCGGGGTGTCGGGGTGAGCGGTATGGGCCGCCCGGCCCGGCCCGGCCCGGTCGTGGTGCTCGGGAGTTGCAACCTCGACCTGGTGCTGCCGGTGGAGCGCATCCCCGGACCCGGCGAGACCATGCTCGCGGCCGGGCTGTCCCGGGTGCCCGGTGGCAAGGGGGCGAATCAGGCGGTGGCGGCGGCACGGGCCGGCGTCGACTGCCGGATCGTCGGTGCGGTCGGCCGGGATGACGCCGGCCGGCTGCTCCGCTCGGCCCTGGCCGAGTCCACTGTGGACGTTAGCGCGCTGCGCGAGCTGGACGTGCCGACCGGGCTGGCCGTCGTCACCGTCGCCGCCGACGGGGAGAACGCGATCGTGGTGGCCGCCGGAGCCAACGCCGAGCTGGCACCGCTGCTGGCTGCCGAGCTCGCCAGCATCGCCGGCGCCGCTGTTCTGCTCGTCCAGCTGGAGGTGCCGGTGGACGCCGTCCGGGCCGGCGCGGCCGCGGCCCGGCGGGCCGGCGCGCTGGTGCTGCTGAACGCGGCGCCGGCCCGGCCGCTGCCGGTTGACCTGCTGGGCCTCGTCGACCTGCTGGTGGTCAACGAACACGAGGCCGCCGCGCTGGCAGGGCTGCCGGGTGCCGATCCGGACCATGCGGCGCAGCGGCTGGCGCGAACCGTGCCAGCGGTCGTGGTCACCCTCGGCGCGGCGGGCTCGCTCTACCGCACTGCCGGCGGCCACACCGAGCGCGTCCCGGCGGTGCCGGCCCGGGTGGTGGACACCACCGGCGCAGGCGACACCTTCTGCGGGGTACTCGCCGCGGAGCTGGCCGCCGGCCGCCCGGTCGGGCCGGCGATCCGGTGGGCCTCCGCGGCGGCGTCGCTGGCGGTCGAGGCGGCCGGCGCCGTGCCGTCCATTCCGGACCGGGCCGCCATCGCGGGCCGGTACGCCGCGCACTTCACCGGCGGAGGGCGGCCGTGACCCCGCCGGACCAGCCGCCCGACCTGCTCCGGCCGCGCCCGCTGGACCTCCCCACGCCGGTGCCGCTGGCGCCGGACGCCGATCTGACCACACTGGACGAGGCGAAGATCCTGGCCGCGCCGGACGACCCGGCGCGCTGGCCGGCGTGGCGGGCGCAGCTGGAGCGGTGGCGGGCGCAGGCTCGCCGCTCGCACGCCTATTCTGGCGCCGGATACGACGACCCGGACCGCGCCTGGACCGCGACGTGCTACGCGGTGGCCCTGGTGTGGCTCTGGGACGAGCTGCTCTACGACCCGGACCGGAACGAGTTCACCCCGCGGCGGTTCCTGGCCGCGGCGGACCGGGATTTCGGTGGGGTGGACGCGGTCGTGCTCTGGCACGCGTACCCGGTGATCGGGCTGGACCCGCGCAACCAGTTCGACTACTACCGCCAGGTGACCGGGCTGGCCGAGCTGGTCGCCGCACTGCAGGCCCGCGGCGTGCGGGTCTTCTGCGACTACAACCCCTGGGACACCGGCACCGACCGGCCCGACCGCGGCGATGCCGAGGAACTGGCCGCCCTGGTGGCCGATGTCGGCTTCGACGGCGTCTTCCTGGACACGCTGAAGGAGGGCGACCCGGCGCTGGTCCACGCGCTGCGGCGGGCCAACCCGGCGGTGGCGCTGGAGGGCGAGTCGAGGCTGCCGCTGAGCCGGGTGCCGGACCACGCGCTGTCCTGGGCCCAATGGTTCGCCGACAGCGCCGTGCCCGGTGTGCTCCGCGCGCACTGGTACGAGCAGCGGCATCAGATGCACCACACCCGGCGGTGGAACCGGGA
>JBBWZH010000522.1:0-7998 GCA_039648995.1 Mycobacteriales bacterium | reverse complement strand
AGCTCGGTGCGGAGTTCGTGCGCGCCGTCGGGGCGGCTCGCCTCGTAGTAGAGCCGGTGGCTGCCGTCCGGAAGCGGCAGCACATCCAGGTAGCGCAGCCCGCCGCGGCCGCCGCCGGCCTGCGCCACCGGTTGGTCACCGACCGGCTGCAGCGTGCGCAGGCCGTCCGGGCCGGCGGGGACGGCGAGGCCGGTGCGCTCGTCGAAGTTCTCCGCCGCGCTGGCCCGGCCGTCGTAGTAGGCGACCTGGGTGGGCGGCCCGGGCAGCACGGCGGTCAGCCGGGCGCCGCGGGCGTCCCAGCGGCCGGGGCGGGGTGCCAGCGCCGTGCCGTGCCAGCGCCAGTACACGCCATCGTCGCTGGTCGCGTACGCGGTGGTCATCCGGTCCTCGGCGTCGCGGACGTCCAGCGGGTGGCAGCAGACCCAGGCCTCCCAACCGGCGCCGGCCGGCCGGATCACCGGGTCTTTCACGCCGGCGGTCGCGCTGCCGGGCAGCACGGTGCGCGGCTGCGCCCGGGCCAGCCCGGCGATGGTCGGCGCCTCCAGCAGGGCGACCCACCAGTGCTTGGTGCCCGGCGTCGCGCAGCTCAGGTAGAGCCGCCAGCGGCCGTCGGCGGTCCGCAGCAGCGCCGGCCGTTCCATCGACATCGCGCCGAACCGTGCCTTGTCCAGCTCCAGTACCGGCTCGAACCGCACCCCGTCGGCGGACCGCGCGATCACCGTGGTGGCGACGTCGTTCGGCGCGTCCCGGACCCGGTAGGCGAGGTAGACGGCGCCGTCCAGCAGCGCGGCGCTCGGCGCGCCGGCCCAGCAGCGGGTGGCGGCGCGCGGCGGCTCGACCGCGACCGCGGCCGGCCGCCGACCCGGGATCGGCACCTGGGCGACCAACCGGTCCAGGCTCAGTCCGTCCATGTTGGACAACCCTAAGCGGGTGCGGGCACGCGCGGGGCGGACGCCGGCGCGCGGGCCGGCGCCAGCGCGGTTTGCCAGCCGGGATCGGCCGGTATCTACTGCGGGTCCGACCCCGCCCGAACCGCAGGAGGCCGCAGTGACCGACCAGACCGTCCGGCTCGCCAACGGTGTCGAGATGCCGCTGCTCGGGCTGGGCGTGTGGCAGGTCGCGCCGCGCGGCACGGCACGGGTGGTGGAGTGGGCGCTGGCCGCCGGCTACCGGCACATCGACACGGCCGCGCTCTACCGCAACGAGGAGGGCGTCGGCGCCGGGCTGCGCGCCTCCGGGCTGGCCCGCGACGAGGTGTTCATCACCACGAAGTTCATGCCGCGCGGCGACCCGGACCGGGAACTGGCCGCCAGCCTCGACCGGCTCGGCCTGGACTACGTCGACCTGTACCTGATCCACTGGCCGACCGGCGCGCCGACCCGGTTCTGGGACCGGTTCGAGGAGTTCGCCGCGCAGGGCCTGGCCCGGTCGATCGGGGTCTCCAACTACAGCGCCGGCGAGTTGGGCGAGCTGATCGCGCAGGCCAGCGTGCCGCCGGCGGTGAACCAGATCGAGTTCAACCCGTTCGCCTACCGCCGGCGGCTGGTCGAGGCCTGCCGGCAGGCGGACGTGGTGGTGCAGGCGTACAGCCCGCTGATGCAGGGCCACGGCATCGACGACCGGCGGATCACCGCGGTGGCCGAGAGGCACGGCCGCAGCAACGCCCAGGTGCTGCTGCGCTGGGCGCTGCAGCGCGGCACCGTCGTGCTGCCGAAGTCGGCACACCAGGACCGCATCCACGCCAACGCGCAGGTCTTCGACTTCACCCTGGACCCCGACGACCTGGCCGCGCTGGACGCGCTGGACCGCACCGACGGCACCGACGGCGCACGCTGACCCCGGCACCTGACCGGCCCGGCGGCCGGGGCAGAATCGGCGTATGACCATGCCAGGCCGGCGGCCTCTTTCGCTCCGCTCCCCGGCGCCCGAGACGGCACCCACCCGGAAGGCCGCCTCGTGACCGGGCCAGCCCGGCGACCCTCCTCGCTCCGCTCCCCGGCGCCCCAGACGGCACCAGCGATGCTCACTCGGAAGGCCGCCTCGTGAGCGAGTCGACCCAGTCGTTGGCCTTCGACCGCGTGGCGCACAAGTACGACCGCACCCGCGGCGGCACCGAGCGGGGCGTGGCGGCGGCCGCGGTGATGTTGCCGATGCTGCCGGCGGGCGGGACCGTGCTGGAGATCGGCGTCGGCACCGGCGTGGTCGCGACCGCGCTGACCGGGCAGGGCCGGGACGTCGTCGGCGTGGATCTGTCGCTGCCGATGCTGCGGCAGGCGCACGAGCGGCTGCCCGGCCGGGTGGTCGCCGGCGACGCGACCCGGCTGCCGGTCGCGTCCGGCTCGGTCAGCGCCGCCGTGTTCGTGCATGTGCTGCACGTGGTCGGTGACATCGCCGGCACGCTGGCCGAGGCGGCCCGGGTGCTCCGCCCGGGCGGCCGGGTGGTCGCCTCGGCGCACCCGGACGACCGCGGCGAGCCGACCGACGTGGGCGACATCCTGAACGGCCTGGCGGATGAGTTCGGGCTCATCCGCCGCGCCGAGGCCACCAGGGCGGCCGGCGTCACCGCCACCGCCCGCGACTGCGGGCTGGTGCTGGCGGAGCGGGTCGCCTACCAGCCGAGCCACCTGCCGCTCACGCCGGCCGAGGCGGCCGAGGGGCTGCGCACCCGGTCCTGGTCGTGGATCTGGCGCGTCGATGAGGCCGAGTTCGCCCGCCGGGCGGAGCCCGCGCTGGTCGCGCTGGGGGCGCTGCCCGATCAGGACCGGCCGCGGTCCAGCGGGGTCCAGCTACCCGTCCTCGCCTTCGAGCTCGCCGGCTGACGGCACGGCGGCCGGGCCCGCGGAACCCGCGGCGGACCAGCCGCGCCAGCCGGTGACGTCCAGCGCGAGCACCGGCCCGGCCGGCGGCTGCCCGCCGTACTGCTCGTACTTGCCGGCCAGCGCCCGGCCGGCCCGCTCGACCTCGGCCGGCGAGGTCACGATCCGGCCGCGGCAGTCCAGGCGGACCCACCACAGCGCCGACCAGTCCTCGGCGTAGTGGTCGACCAGCAGCGTGGCCACCCCGGTCGCCGCCACATTCTCGAACCGTCGCAAATGGACAGTCCGCTTCGGCTTGTGGTCCGCGGCCGTGTACGCGGTATCACCGGTCCCACCCGGGTCGGCGAGCAGCACGAAGCAGACCGGGACGAGGTGTGGCCGGCCCGCGGCGCTGACCGTGCCGAGCCGGCCCACCCGCGCCGCCTCGACCAGCGACCGCGCCTCGCCCCAGCGCACTGCTCTCCCGTCCGTTGTGGACTGTCCTCAGGCGACCGGCTCCAGGCTGCGGCCGGCAGCCGACGCCGGCTCCAACCGGTACCCGACGCTGCGCACGGTGGTGATCCGGGCCGCCTCCCGGCCGAGCTTGATCCGCAGCCGGCGGACGTGCACGTCCACCGTCCGGCTGCCGACCTGCGCGTGATCCCAGACGGTGCGCAGCAGGTGCGCCCGGCTGAACACACGGCCCGGGTGCTCGGCGAGGAACGCGAGCAGTTCGAACTCGCGGTAGGTCAGGTCGAGCAGTTCCCCGTCGACGCTGGCCCGGCGGCGGGCCCGGTCGATCACGATCGGGTCGCCGGGGTCGCCCGGCACCGCCGGCTCGGCCAACTCGGCCCGGCCGCCCGGGTGGGCGGCCGCGAGCGGGCCGGCCACCGCGACCGCGGCGGACACCGGGGCACCCCGGTCGCCGCCCTGCAGCAGGTTCTTGACGTCGTCGGCAAGACGGCTGGCCAGCGTCGTCAGGCTGGTCGACCCCGGGTCGACCGAGCCGGTCTGCACAATGATCGCGGCTACCGTCACCCCGGTCGGGGTGGGCGCGGCGCGGCGGACCAGGTCCGCGGCGAGCGCGCTGGGCGCTTGTTCTGAGTCGGCTGGTATGGCCGCACGGATCACGCGCGGGCCAGCGTGGGTTGGCGAGGCCACGTCTGCTCCTGCAGGTCTGGGATCACGCCCAGCATCGACGGCCGGGCGGTACGGATCGTGAAATCGAGATGGACGGCAGCAGTCGGCAGGCTCAGTCAGCGGCTCGACATACCGCACTGGCGTGGCGACGAAGGTCGAGGTAGACCCGCGCCACGAGAAAGCCATCAGTCACGAAATTCACCCTGACAGCCACGGCCCGCAGCGTCAACCCGAATGTGAGCGGGTCGGAGCGGTCGCTGGCAGCTCCTCGTATGTCCACTGTGGACACGGAAGTCACCGGCCGACCGGCTGGGCACCGGACCGCGCCCGCCTGAGCCGCTTGGTCTCGTACATCGCGGCGTCGGCACCGCGCAGCAGTGCGTCCACGGTCTCCCCCGGTTCGCTCACTGCCAGCCCCACGCTGGCGCGGATGGTCAGCTCGTGCCCGTCCACGCTCACCGGGTCGGTGAACGCCGCCTGGATCCGCTCGGCGAGCTGCGCGCCGGCGCCGGTGGAGACGCCGGGCAGCAGCACGCCGAACTCGTCGCCGCCGAGCCGCGAGACGGTGTCGCCGGGCCGGACGCAGCCGCGCAGCCGGCCGGCGACAGCGACCAGCAGCGCGTCCCCGGTGTGGTGCCCGAGCGTGTCGTTGACCTGCTTGAACCCGTCCAGGTCGATCATCAGCACGGCGGCCGCACCGTCCAGCCCGGGCCGCAGCGCGGCCTGCAGCCGCTCGTCGAACAGCGCGCGGTTGGCCAGCTGGGTGAGCGGGTCGTGCAGGGCCTGGTGCTGCAGCCGGTCCTGCAGCTCGCGCGCCTCGGTGACGTCGCTGGCGTTGCAGATGATGCCGTTGACGCTCGGGTCGTCCAGCAGGTTCGTGCAGGTCACCTCGAGCAGCCGCCATGACCCGTCGGCGTGCTGGGCCCGGGTCTCGAACGTGACGACGCCGGCCGGGCTGCGCAGCAGCGTGGCCAACACCGGGGCGAGCGTGGCGCGGTCGTCCGGGGCCAGGATGTCGAGCGCGCGGCGGGCGTGCACCCCGTCCGGGGCGATGCCCATGATCCGCTCCAGCGCCGGGCTGGCGTACGCGATCGTGCCGTCCCGGTGCAGCAGCAGCGTGATGTCGGACGCGTGCTGCACGAGCGACCGGAACCGCTGCTCGTGCCGGCGCAGGTCGGTGAGGCTGGCGTCCAACTGGCGCAGCAGCCCGGCATTCTCCGCGAACGCACCCAGCTGGCGGCCCACGACCAGCCCGGTGATCGCCACCATGCCGACCAGCGCGCCCCAGAGGCGGGCATCCGGGTGCATGCGGACCACCATGACGACCAGCAGCACCTGGGTCGCCGCGGCCGCCACGTACGGCAGCCGGCTGTAGGGCCGGGCCGGGCGCACCAGCGCCCCCGGATTCGCCCGGACCTGCAGTTCCTGCAGCCGGGGTGAGAGCGCGAGGAAGACGTTCGGCACCAGCCGCGCGGCCAGCAGTGGGCCGAGGTGGGTGTTGACGCCGAGGTCACCGAGGCCGGCGCTGAGGCTGAGCAGCGCCGCCCCGATCGCTCCGCAGACGCCGGCGCGGAACGTGAACGGTGGGGTGCCGCCGAGGATCAGCTTGGCGACCCCGAACAGCGCGAGGAGCTGCATCGACGACGCCAGCAGCGCGCCGGCGACGTCGACAGTGGGCCGGTCGGCACCACCCCCGACCGAGAAGTACCAGGCGAACACGGACCCGGCGGTCACCACGGTGGCCGCGTCCAGCCAGAGCCGGAGGCGGGCCCGGCCGGTCATCCCGGACGGATGGGTCAGCATCACCCAGAGGATGCAGGCCGCCCCGGACGCGACCAGCGCCACCGGCACCACGCCGGGACTGGCCGAACCAACGCCGGGATGCCGCAACACGCCGGTCGTCGTCTGCAGGAGATCGGCGGTGAGGAACAACGCCCCGGAGAACGTCATCGTGCGCCAGAACCGGCGGACCGGCCGCGGCTGCCCCGCGACCGCCGTCGCGACCCGCCGGCTGAACGCGAGGAACGCCACGTCCAGCACCACCTGGAACAACCAGTAGATGGCGACCGCCGGCGCCGGCCGGGTCGACGAGCTGGCCAGCCAGGCCATCGTCAACAGCGAGCTGGCGACGATGCCGAGCAACATCGGGTCACGGCTGGCGAGCGACGCGCGAGCGGCCGACCCGATACCCTCCGGCCGCGGTCCGGCAGGCCCGGCGCCGTCCGGCCCGGGACCTTCCGGCCCGGCGCCGCCCGGCCGGCGGTCGTCCGGTCGGCGGTCATCTGGTCGGCGGTCATCTGACCGGCGGTCGGTCAGCCGGCGGTCGGCCGACCGGTGGTCGGCTGGCACCGGGCCGGCTTCCTGATCGCGGCCGCGCCGGCGGCTGCCCCGCCGGTAGCCGGCCCGGCGGCCCGCGCGCCGGCGCCCGGGACGGCTGGGCGTCGGTTCGGGCGGGCTGGCCATGGGCGGCTCGGCAAACTGGGAGCTGGCTGCGGGCGCTCGCGGGATCACCACTGCTCCTCCCGGTCCGGCGGCGAATAGCTGCGCTCCGCGACGAGCACGCCTCCCTATCGGCGCCCCGGTCGGGTGGCTGAGCAATCGGCGGGTGGGCGGTCACGCTCACGGCCCGGCATGGCGGGTAGTCCGGACGACCCCCACCCCGCCGTCCGGCCTACCCGCCGGCCGGACCCGCACCCGCCACCCACCGACCCGGCGCTGTGGTCCGCGGGCCGCGCCGCCGGGCAGTCAGCGGCTCCGCGACCGCGCCCGGTCAACGGGAGCGGCTCCCGCGCCGGGCCAACGGGACAGGCGCCCGCGCCCGGTCAACGGGAGCGGCTCCCGCGCCGGGCCAACGGGACAGGCTCCCGCGCCCGGTCAACGGGAGCGGCTCCCGCGCCCCGGTCAACGGGACAGGCTCCCGCGCCCGGTCAACGGGAGCGGCTCCCGCGCCCCGGTCAGCGGGACAGGCTCCCGCGCCCGGTCAACGGGAGCGGCTCCCGCGCCCCGGTCAGCGGGAGCGGCTCCCGCGCCGGGTCAGCGGGAGCGGCGCCGGCGCCGGGGGTCGACCGGGCCGGTCTGCACCACCTGCCCGAAGAGGGCGAGCACCGCGTCCGGGTCGTCCCCGTCCGCCACGCGGTTGCGCCAGACCCGTCCGCAGCCCACGCAGCGCTGCACCAGCACCGTCCGGCCGCCCTCGGCGAGCGCCCCGACCGGCTCCATCAGCTCCCCGCAGGTGGCGGCCCGATCACCGGGCCGCACGTCCACGTGCCGCGACCACAGGCAGTGCGGGCAGTGGTTGGTGTACCCGTTGCCCCGCACGGGCTGGCCGCACCGGCCGCACTCGAAGTCCTCGGTGCGGCGCTGGAAGCGTGCCCCGTCCACCCGACCTCCCTCGTGCGCCCGGCCGGCGCCCCGCGGGCACCTGGCCCGACCAGGGTGACACGGGCAGGACGGGCGCCTGCCGAGGAGGCCGCGTGACGATCGAGCTGCACCCCGGCGTCCGGACCGTGCGGCATAACCAGCAGGTCGTCTCGTCGGCTGGTCAACACCGGCGGCGCGGCGGACGTGGTCACGTAGGCGACGAGCGGTCCGGTATCAACAAGCGGCATCTCTCTGGCCGCTCTCGGCGCGGACGAGTTGCTTCCCACCCCGAAGTACGAGGCGTATCCGCTGGTCAGAGGGGGGTGCGAGCCGCGTGTCGGAATCGAACCGACGACCTGCCGCTTACAAGGCGGCTGCTCTGCCAGCTGAGCTAACGCGGCAACGTGGGCAAGGGTACCGGGGTGCCGCGCCGGGTGCGGGACCGTCCATGTGGGACGGCCCCGCACCGGGGGTCAGCGGATGATGGTGCCGGAACTGCTGATGCGGGCGAGGATCTCGGCGGAGAAGGACTGGACCTCGCCGTAGACGCCGGGGAAGCCGGCGCGGGCGCAGCCGTTGCCGTACGAGACGATGCCGACCTCGCGCCAGGCCCCGGAGGCGTCGCGCTTGGTCATCGGGCCGCCGGAGTCGCCCTGGCAGGTGTCGACGCCGCCCTGGGCGAAGCCGGCGCAGATCTCGGTCG
>JBBWZH010000507.1:0-18175 GCA_039648995.1 Mycobacteriales bacterium | reverse complement strand
CGCAGCCGGCTCACCTCGGTGGTCGAGGAGATCGCCGCCACGGTCAAGCTGCGTGAGTACGAGCGGGACCTGTCGATCGCCCGCGAGATCCAGTGCGGGTTCCTGCCGGACGCGTTCCCGACCCGGTCGGGCTGGGAGTTCGCCGCCCGGTTCCGGCCGGCCCGGGAGGTCGCTGGCGACTTCTATGACGGGTTCGAGCTGGTCAACGGCCGGCGACTGGGCTTCGTGGTGGCCGACGTCTGCGACAAGGGGGTCGGCGCGGCGCTGTTCATGGCGCTGATCCGCACGCTGCTGCGGCACACCGCGGAGCACACCGGCGGCTGGAGCCTGGCCGACGACCAGCCCGCGTACGGCCTGGGGCTCGACGGGCCGGGCGGCAACGTCACGCCGATGCTCTCGGTGGGCGCCGGCCCGCTGCTGCACGCGGTCACCGGCACCAACCGGTACCTGGCCCGCAACCACCAGAAGCAGGCGTACTTCGCGACGCTGTTCTTCGCGGTGCTGGATCCGGTGTCCGGGTCGCTCATATATGTGAACGGGGGGCACAACCCGCCGCTGCTGCTGCGCGCCGGCGAGCCCGAGCCGATGCTGCTGCCGCCGACCGGCCCCGCGGTCGGCATCCAGGAGGACAGCCACTACCTCATCGGCACCGCCCATCTCGACCCCGGCGACGCACTGCTGATCTACACCGACGGCGTGATCGACGCCCGCAACCTGGCCGGGGAGGGGTTCTCGATGGACCGCCTCCTGGACCACGCCCGGCTGCCGAACGGGTCGGCGCAGGGCCTGCTGGACGACCTGGACGACAAGATCCACGCGCACGTGCAGGCCGCTGAGCAGTTCGATGACATCACCATGGTCGTCCTCCGCCGCGCGGATACCGCGGACGCCTAGCAGCACGCCCCACGCAGTGCCCCGGCAGTGAGGAACAAGTTCATGTCGAATATCGTCGCCGTCCACTCCTGGCGGGGTGGTACCGGGAAGTCGACCGTGGTCGCCCGCCTGGGTTGCCTGCTGGCCGCGCGCGGCCTGCGGGTCGGCCTGGTGGACGCCAGCCTGCAGGCACCAGGCCTGCACGAGGCGCTCGGCCTGGACCCGGCCGAGCTGCGCAGCTGCCTGTGGGACTACCTCTCCGGCGCCTGCGAGATCGAGGAGACCCATGTCGACCTGGCCGACCTGGTGCCGGCCGGCGGCGGGCAGCTTTACCTGGTGCCGGCCCGCACCGACATGGAGGCGATCACGATGTCGGCCGTGTCCGGCCACTACGACGCGGGCCTGCTGCACGAGGGTTTCCGCCGGCTGATCTCCGTGCTGCGCCTGGACCTGCTGTTCATCGACACCTACTCGGGGGCCAACCACGAGGCGATGCACGCGATAGCGTCCGCCGACATCGACATCCTGGTCGCCCGGGCCGGCTCGGACGAGAACCGCAGCTCGACCTTTGCCGCCAGCATCGCGGCCAAGGTCGGCCGGACCCCGCCGGAGCCGCTGCTGGTGGTGAACATGGCGCCGCCGGACACCGACCTGGAGTCGGTCGGCGAGCGGGCCGGCGTCGCCTACCAGCGCGCGGTCGCCGCGGTGCTGCCCCGGGTGCGCGACAGCCTCGACACCGGCGGGCCCCGGCAGCACGTGGCCGGGCTGCACCACGGCCTCGGCCAGCTGGCCGACCGCCTCCTGCTCGCCGCCGTCCCGGGCCGGGTCTGAGCCGCCGGCCGGCCGGGTCGCCGGGCTGGGATCAGGCCTCGTCCGGGCCGATCAGCTTGGCCACCCGGGCCTTGCGGATGGCGTCCACCCGCGACACCGCGCCGAGCTTGGCGTAGATGTTGGTCAGGTGCCGCTTCACCGTGCTCTCGGTGATGAACAGCTCGGCGGCCACCTGCGAGTTGCTCAGCGCCTTGGCCACCCGGGCCAGCACGTCCAGCTCGCGCGGGGAGAGCATGG
This sequence comes from Mycobacteriales bacterium, assembly GCA_039648995.1. Classification (GTDB taxonomy): domain Bacteria; phylum Actinomycetota; class Actinomycetes; order Mycobacteriales; family CADCTP01; genus JBBWZH01. Next base: position 16,234 of record JBBWZH010000507.1, on the reverse strand, counting down.
TGGTGCCCTTGTCCTGCCGGCGGTCCAGCTGCTCGATGGTGCGCCGGGAGACCGACAGCACGACGTTGTCCTCGCTGCGGCCGACCGCGTGTACCGCGGCCAGCAGCTCGGACCGGCCGATGGTCTTCACCAGGTACGCGGACGCGCCGCAGTCCAGCAGTTCATGCACCAGCGCAGGGTCGTCGTGCATGGTCAGTACGATGATCTTGGTGAACGGGCTGGCGTAGCGGACCCGCTCGATCACCGCCTTCGCGCCGGGCCCCGGCATCTGCACGTCCAGCAGCAACAGGTCGGGCAGGTGCTCGGCGACCAGCAGCATCACCTGATGGCCGGTCGCCGCGTCGGCGACGACGGTGAACCCGGGGTCGGTGGACAGCAGCTCGCGCAGCCCGTCCCGCAGCAGCGTGTGGTCGTCCGCGACGACGACCCGCACCCGTCTGTCGGTGGCGTTCATTTCCGCAGCCCCGGCAGCGGCACGAGCACCTCGACGGTGGTGCCCGCGCGCGGCTCGCTGAACAGGTTCAGCGTGCCGCCGAGCAGATCGACGCGCTCCCGCATCGACAGCAGCCCTATCCCGCCTTGCCGTTGCAACGTGCTCTCCACGTCGAACCCCGTCCCGTCGTCCCGAACGCAGCCGTACAGACCGACCTGGCCCGCCGACAGTTGGATATCCACTGTGGACGGACTGGCGTGCACGAGCGCGTTGCGGGTGGCCTCGCGCAGCACCAGGAACAGCTCTTCGGCGTACGCGCCGGGCAGCGAGCTGAGGTCACCCACCTCGGTCACCGTAGTGCGCACAGCCGGTGGTGCGCTGGCCAGGTACCGCCGCAGCGCGCGCGCCAACCCCTCCGGCCCGACCACGTCGCGGGACTCCGCCGACAGGTGCCGGATGACCTCCAGCGCCTCGGCCAGCGCACCCCGCGCCTCGACCAGCTTGGCCTCCGCGTGGTCGATGTTGCCGATGCGCTGGTACACGTCCCGCAGGTCGAGGTTCTGCATACCGACGATCACCGCGGGGGCGGCCCGGTCATGCAGTTCGCGGCCGATCCGGCGCCGCTCCTCGACGTGCGAGTTGTGCACCTTCTGCAGCAGGTAGTCGACGTACGCGGCGGACGCGACACACATCCGGTCCATGATCGCCCGGTTCAGCAAGGTGCCCACCGATATCTCTGGATCGGTCTCGCTCGTCATGTTGAACTCCCGGCAAAGTACCGGGAAAGCCGCCTCGAAGATGTAGGTTGCGGCCCGGAGTGACTCGGTCGGGTGAACGCCGGCGCCGGCCCGGCTGAGGCCGATTTCGATGCTCAGTTGGACGGACCCCGAGGCCGGCCGAGGAGCCGTCGGCACACCGACCGGTGCGCTCAGGTCCACGTTCGGCAGCGCGTCCAGCACGCTGTTGATCTGATCGACGACTTGTGCGGTAACCGCCTTGCTGGAAAGGAGCGGACTCCCGGCTTGCTTCAGCAGGTCGCGGTATCGCTCGACGATCAACCGCCGGGCTTGGTCAGATACGGGCTGTATCCGTCGCTGTCCGGCAGCCACCCCCACCTGCCCTACTAACTGGAGACCGGGTCTACCTCGCCAGCCTTGTCGCTGAGCCTCACCGTGTTGCCGAAAAGAGGTACAGCGGAGCCAAATGTAGCAGTGTCCAGGCGTTGGTCGGCAGTTCTGGGCAAAACGTGGCGTTGCCAGCGTATTACGTCTCGGCGCTCTCACCCGAATGGCAGCCACCCATGCGTCCGGCTGGCGGCGTGGGTCGGCGCCTACGGCTCAGGACAGCGCGCCGGCGAGGACCGTGCAGTTGACGGCGTACTGCACGGCCATGAAGGTCCGGTACGGGCGGCGGCCGGCGGCGCGGCCGGCGCGGCGCGGCCGGCGCAGCACGACCGCGGCCAGTGTGATGGCTCCCAGCCCGGCGACGGCCGCGGCCGGCCTGGTCTGGCTGACCAGCACCGGGACGCCGGCCAGGAACCAGCCGCCGAGCAGCAGGGAGATCGCCGAGATCAGCCGGCGGGCGCCGCGGTCGCCGAACACCACAGGCCACGTCAGCCGGCCGGCGAGCCGGTCACCGGCGACGTCGGAGAGATCCTTCGTGGCGCTGCACAGGCCCACCCACAGCGCCATCGAGGCGGCGAACACGGTCAGCCGCGGGGTCATGCCGCCGCCGATCACCGCGCCGGCCGAATAGCACAAGAATGCGCCACCGCCGACCGCCAGCGCGAAGCCCAGGCGGGTCGACTTGAGCGCGTTCGGGCCGACCGAATAGCCGTAGCCGAGACACAGGAAAGCGACCGCGAGAACCACCAGACGGCGGTCGCACAGGGCACACAGCACCAGCCCGACAGCGGCCATGGACACCGTCGCCCGCATCGCGGTGGTGACCGGTAAGCGGCCGCTGGCAATAGGCCGGCGTGACCCGTTCACCTGGTCACCGACAATGTCCGTCACGCCGTTCAGCAGATATACCGCCATGCCGACCGACACCCACCCGGCAATGCCCGGCGCCGCGGTGCCGGCTAATGCCCGCGGATTGGGTCCGGCGGCGGTCAGCGAGAAGCAGAGCACCCGCAGCAGAAACACCAACTGGACCGCCGGCCGGGTTTCGGCCAGCACCAGCCGAAGCAGCGCCCACCAGGTTTGGGCCCACGGTTCGGCGGGCACTGGGTAGGTGCGGCGGACCGCCACGTGTGTGCCCGGCGCCGCGTGCAGGAGTTGTGTCATGGCGAACACGGTCATTGGCCGGCCCCATCGACCGCATCGCGCAGACGTACATAACCGGGCTCGGCCTTGCCGACACGTGTACTACTACCTTAGTCGCAGACCAAACACCACCTTTGTATTGTCTTTGATATTCACCCCGTGCCTACGTTGAGTAGACGTATTCGGCCGGCCTAGCGTCTGCCCATCACGCCAGCGCGCGCCGGCCCCGACCGGCCGGCGCCGTGCTGGTGCCGGGCTGGAGCGGCGGCGCGGTCACGCGCGGCGCCGGCGAGGGGACGACGACGCGATGCAACCATCGGTGGATGCTCCGGTCGCGGTGCGGCTACTCGGGGACTTCTCGATGGATGTGTGCGGCGAACCGGTCGGCCCCTGGCGGGGCGGCAAGGCCCGCGGGCTGTTCCAGTACCTGCTATTGAACCGGGGCCGGCTGGTCGTCCGGGAACGGCTGCAGGACGTGCTCTGGCCGGGCGTCGACCCGGCCCGCGGCGGCACCTCTCTGAAGGTCGCCGCGCACGCGCTGCGCGAGGTGATCTCCCGCATCCCGGACGAGGCCGGTCTGTGCCTGGTCTACCAGGACCGCGGCTACCTGCTGCGGGCCGAGCGCGTCTGGATCGACGTGGACGAGTTCGAGCAGGCCTGTACGACCGGCGCCGACCGCACCGCGATGCACCTCTACCGCGGCGACTTCCTCGGCGGCGAGGCCGCGTGCTGGGCGGTCGAGCAGCGGGAGTGGTACCGGTCGCTCGCGCTGCGGGTGCTCGACCGGCTGCGGGACGGCGCGCTGCGCCGTGGCGACGACATCGAGCTGGTCAGCTGGTGCCGGCGCAGCCTGGACATCGACCCGTCCCGGGAGACCACGTACCAGGCGCTGATGGCCGCGCACGCCCGCTTCGGCGAGCTGGACCGGGTGCACAGCTGGTACCGGCTCTGCCTGCGGCGGCTGCGCGAGGACTTCGGGGTGGAGCCGACCCCCGAGACGCACCGCGTGTTCGTCGAGGCGCTGCGCCGCGGGATGCCCGGCCGGCCCGCCACCCGCGTCGCCGGCTCCGCCGGTGCCCGGGCCGGCGGCGGTGCCCGGGCCGGCGGCGTGCCGCGGCACGCGGCCGGTGCCGACGGCACGGCCGGTGCTGCCCTCCCCCGGCCGGCCGCGCCCTGACTCGGCCGCGGGCCGACTCGGCCGTGCGCTGACTCGGCTGCGCGGCGACTCGGCTGCGCGTTGACTCGGCCGTGCGCTGACTCCGCCGCGCCCTGGCTCGGCCGCGCCCTGGCTCGGCTGCGCGTCGGACGCCGCCGCGGGCTGACTCGACCGCGCCCATGACCCGCTGCGCGCTGATTCGGCCGCGGGCTGACTCTCGTCGGTAGCGGGTGGCGACCCGGCTGCCGGCGGGGTCCAGTCGCGGCCGGTGTGCCGCGGGCCGGTGTGGCCCGGCGGGCTATCGGTCGGGGTGGGGTATCCAGGGGAGGTCGGTGTCGTCTGGGCCGGGGCTGCCGGCCGACCACCACGCCCGGGCGTCGTCGGCCAGCTGTTCCAGCCGGGACTGGTAGGCCCGACCGAGGGCGGCCAGGTCCGGCCGGTCGGGCTGGTCGGCCGGGCCGGGCGCCGTCCAGAAGGCGCGTACCGACCCGCCGTGCGGCACCACCCGGACGTCGGCGAGCGCGTCCGGGGACGTGGACTCGATCCGGGTCAGCTCGCCGAAGCCCGGCCCGGCCGGGTCCGGTCCACTGAGGACGGTCGCGAGCAGCCGGAACCGCGGCTCGGCCGGCCCCGGCCGGCTGCCGCGGCTCGCGGTGCCGCCGGCGGCCGGGGCGGTGCTGCCGTCGGTGGCGGCGCGGGCCCGCTCGGCGAAGCCGGCCCAGCCCGGAGGTGTGTCGACCGTGCGGACCGTGACGAAATAGCCGAGCACCCGGTCCACGTCCGGGTGCACCGGGATGCGGTTGAAGACCCGCCAGCCCAGCTGCCCGTCGCCCGCCGGGCCGGCCTGCCGCACTACGTCGGCCAGCGCGGTCACCAGCACCGCGTCCGAGCTGGCACCGCAGCCGGCGGCCCGCCGCCGCAGCGCCGCCCACCGGTCCGGGTCCAGGTCGAACCGCGCGGTCACCGGCTCCGCCGGCTCGGCCGGTGCGATCGGCTGCGCGGCCGCGCCGGCGCGCGCCCCGTTCACCGGCGACATCGGCGGCGACCCGGCCGGCCCGGCGCCCCGGTGGTCGGCCGGCGGAGCGGGCCGTCCGTCCCGGCCGGCGCCGTCCGGGCGGCGGAGCGGCGGCATCGGGGCGGCCGGGCGGCCCCCCAGGCCGGCGGTGCCCTCACGGTTCTCCGGCGGCACCGCCCGTTCCGCCCACCGCGCCGGAACCGAGAGCGCGTACTCCCGGAACGTCACGGCCGGGCGGCGCAGCCGGCGGCCGGTGCCGGCGTACCGGGCGGCCAACTCGTCGAACAGGATGCGGTGCGCGCTGTCCGGGTCGATCAGCAGCCGGTTCAGCAGCAGGTGCACGGTGGTGCCGCCGCCCGGGAGCCGGGCCACCCAGAGCCGGTGCGCCGCGGCGGCCGGCCGGCCGAGCCCCGCCTGCCGCGCGTTCGCCCCGTACTCGGCCAGCCGGGCAGCGGCGTCGGCGGCCGGCAGCCGGCGCAGGTCGAGCAGTTCGGGGGTGGCCGGCCAGGCGGTGAGCACCTGGTCGCGGGAGCCCAACAGCACCGTCCGCAGCGCATCGTGCCGTTCCACCACCCGCCGCCAGCAGCGCAGCAGCCGCGGCACGTCCAGGCCGGGGCAGTCCCACTCGTAGTAGTCGACCGCGGCCGGCCGGTCCGGCACGCCGGCCGCCGCGGCGAGCGCCCGCTGCCCGGCGGTCAGCTCGAACGGCGCCGGCCGGCCCGGCCCCGGAGGTGGCCCGTCCGGTGTCGCGGCGGCGGGCTCGGCCGCGTCCAGCCGGCCCAGGACGTCGATCACGCCGTCCGGCCAGTACCGGGCCACGTCGCCGGTGCGGTAGAGGATCGGGCTCGGGTCGACCGGCACCGGGTTGGCGACGAACCGGGTCGCGGTGGCCGCGCCGGGGAAGCCGGGGGAGACGCCGGCGCCGGAGACGTACAGCTCGCCGGCGACGCCCGGCGGCACCGGACGCAGGTGCCGGTCCAGCACGTACGCGCGCATGTTGGGGACCGGGCGGCCGACCGGCGGGCGCTCGGCCAGCCGGCTCGGGTCGATCCGGGCGGCCGTGGTGCTCAGGTCACCGGCGCAGGCCAGCGTGGTCTCGGCCGCCCAGTACAGATCGAACACCGTGAACGGGAGCCCGGGCGGGGGCCAGCCGGACAGCCGCCCGCCGGTGCTGGCCAGCACCCGCAGCCGGCACCCGGCCGGCCAGTCCAGCCGCCACAGCCGCTCGGCCGACCGGGCCGGCTGCACGGTGTACGTGACCCGCTCGGTCACCAGCCAGTCGCGCAGCCGTTCCGGGGTGGCGACCTCGGCCGGCTCCGGGACGCAGACGGTGCCGCCGGCGGCCAGCACGGCCAGGCAGTCCACCACCAGCCGGGCCGAGTCCGGCCGGCTCAGCCAGCTGCCGCGGGTGTCGGCCGTGATCCCGCATTCCTGCCAGAGCGCATGCACGGTGTTCCGGACCGCCGCGTGGCTGACCGCGGCCAGCAGCCGACCGTCGGCGCGGACGCGGATGTGGCTGGTGGCCCGAGGGTCCGGCCGGCGCCGCGGGCCGACCGGCGGGTCGACCGGCGGGTGGCCCGGCGGGTTGCTGCGCCAGCCCGCCTCCGCGGCCAGGTCGACCACCCGGACCGCCGCGCCCACCCCGACCGCGCCGCCGGTGAGTGCCTCGCGGTCGGTGAGTGCCCCGCCGCCGGTGAGTGCCCTGTCGTCGAGGAATGCCCTCCCGGTGCTGAGGATGATGTCGGTGCGGGCGGCGGCGAGCAGCCGGGTCACCGTGTCGGCCGGCGCTGCCGGGTCGAGCAGCAGCACCGACCCGCCGGCGCGCAGGATGGCCAGCTGCGCGAGCACGTGCGCGGCGCCGGGGTCGAGCAGTACGCCGGCCCGTCCGCCGCGGCCGAGGCCCAGCCCGATCAGGTGGCCGGCCAGCCGGTCGGCGTCCGCGTCGAGCTCGGCGAAGCTGGTGCTGCCCGCGGCCGACACGACGGCCGGCGCGTCCGGGCTGCGGGCCGCGACCTGGTGGATCAGCTCGGGCAGCAGGTCGGCCGGCAGCGCCGCGTCGGTCTCGTTCCACTCCACCAGCGCGACCGCCCGCTCGTCGGCGTCGGTCAGGTCCAGCTCGCCGACGGTACGGGTGTCCGCCCGGCCGAGGTCGATCGCCTCCAGCGCGGCCATCAGCAGGTTGCCGGCGTGCCGGGCCAGCCGGTCCGCGGTCGGCGGGGCGAACAGGTCGGCGTCCACCAGCAGCGCGGCATCCCAGCGGCCACGCCGGTCGTCCACCACCAGCGCGACGTCCGCGTACCGCAGCTCGCCGCTGCCGGGGCCGCGGGCGGCCGCCCGGGCCACCACCGCGTCGAACCGCGCGTCGGCCGCGCCGCCCGGCTCCGCCGGCCCGGCCGCTGCCGACCCGCCCGCTGCCGGCCCGGCCGCCGGCAGCGCCGCCGTGGCCGATTGCAGCAGCCGGCCGACCGCGGTGCCATCCCGCACGGTCAGCCGCACCGGCGTCAGGCCGTGGTCGGCGTAGCCGATCCGCACCGAGCCGGCCCCGGTGTAGTGGTGCAGCAGCGCCGCCAGGCCGGTCATCCCCAGCGCGGGCAGCGGAACGCCGGCCGCCGCGCAGATAGCCGCGGCGTCCTCGCGGAGCCGGATCTGGCGGACCGTGGCGCGGCGGCCGTGCGGCGTTGAACGCGGGAAGTCGGCGGGCAGTGCCGCGGCCCTCCAGCCGGCCCGGCCCTCGCGCGCGCTCACCCTGCGCCTCCCTGCTCCTCGCGGCGTCGGTCGAGAAGCCAGAACGTAGCGGTTGCCGATGTGCTCCTGGTTACGTGCCGGCCACATCTCCGCTGGCGGGCCGACCCCTGGCATAACCACCCGCTCCTACGGTCGCAGGCACTGGCCCGCTGCTGTGGGCCGGCCAGCAGCGGGAGGTAGCGCAGTGGTCTTGATCCGGCCGTCCGCCGACAGCGGGCGCGCACCGGCGCCGGGACGGTGGCTGGCCGCGGGTCGCCGGCCACCGTCGCCGCGGCCGGCGCCGGCCGGATCCACCAGCTCGGTCGGGCGCGCGGACGGGGCCGGCTCCGTGCGCCTGACCGCTTCGCCGCAGCCGAACGGCTCCGCCCGCGAGGCCGGCTCCACCCGGCAGGCCGGCCCGGCGGGCCAAGCCGGCTCGGCCGGCGGGGCGGGCTTCGCGGCCGGCCGGGCGGCCGGACACAGCGCGGCGCGGCGGTTGGCGGGCGGGTCGCGATGACGTCGCCGGGTGTCCCACCGCTGGGCGCCCGAGCCGTCCCGCCGGCTCGCCCAGCCGGCGTGCCCGGCCCGCATGATCTGCCCGCCGCGGCGCCCCGGTCCGACCCGCCCGGCCCGGCCCGGGTGAACGGCTCCGCCCACCCGCCCGGGGCGGCCGGTACGGACTGGCCGGTGGTCGGGCGGGAGGTGGAGCTGGCGGCGATCCGGCGGGCGCTGGACGGTGGCCGCGCCGGGATCGTGCTCGCCGGCGGCCCCGGGGTCGGCCGGACCCGGCTCGCCCGCGAGGCGGCCGGGTACGGCGAGCGCCGCAAGCACCCCGTCCGCTGGCTGGCCGCCACCCGGGAGGCGGCCGGCACCCCCCTCGGCGCGGTCGCCCATCTGCTGCCGGCCGGCCGGAGGTACCGCGACCAGGTCGACCTGCTGGCGGCCGGCCGCGCGCTCGGCGCCCGGTCCGGCGGCCGGCGGGTGGTGCTGGTGGTGGACGACGCGCAGCTGCTGGACGACGCGTCGGCGGCGCTGGTGTACCAGCTGGCCCGGGTCGGGCTGGCGTTCGTCGCGGCGACCGTGCGTACCGGCGAGCCGGCCCCGGACGCGATCACCGCGCTGTGGAAGGAGGGGCTGGCCGAGCGGGTCGAGGTGCGCGAGCTGGACCCGCCGCGGGTGGACGAGCTGGCCGCCGCGGTGCTCGGCGGCCCCGTCTGCGTGCCCACCGGCCAGCTGCTCGCCGGCGCCACCCAGGGCAACCTGCTGTTCCTGCGTGAGCTGGTGCTGGCCGGGCTGGACAGCGGCGCGCTGGCCCCGGCCGGCGGCGTCTGGACCTGGTCCGGCCCGATCCGGGTGACCGCGCGGCTGTGCGACGTGGTCGAGGCGACGCTGGGGCCGCTGACCGACGACGAGCTCGCCATCCTGGAGGTGCTGGCCCAGGGCGAACCGCTGGAGGCCGGCATCGTGGAGTCCTGGTTCCCGGCCGTGACCCTGCACGCGGTCGAGCGCCGCGGCCTGCTGGTCTCGCACCGGGACGGCGGCCGGATGCGGCTGCGGCTGGCCAACCCGTTCTTCGGCCACGTGCTGCGCGAGCGGACGCCGGAACTGCGCGCCCGGGCGATCCGCCGCGGCCTGGCCGACGCGCTGCTGGCCACCGGCGCCCGGCGCGGCGACGACCCGCTGCGGATCGTCCGCTGGTGCCTGGACTCCGGCCGGTCCGCCCCACCCGACCTGCTGCTGCGCGGCGCCCGCGCGGCGCTCGCCGGGTACGACCACCCGCTGGCCGAACAGGCCGCCCGCGCCGCGCTGGCGGCCGCCCCCAGCACCGTGGCCACGCTCGTCCTGGCGCAGGCGCTGCACCTGCAGGGCCGGTGCGCCGAGGCGGTGTCCACATTGGACACATTGGACCCGCTGGCGCCCGGCGCGGGCGGGGACGAGGTGGCGTGGGCGGCGGCGCTGCGGGCGCAGGCGTTGTGCTGGGGCCTGGGCCGGCCGGCCGACGCCGCGGCGGTACTGGCGCGGGCCGCGGCCGCGCTGCCGCGGACCGGGGCCGGCGCGGACGAGCCGCGTGACCTGGTGACCGCGGTGCGGGCGGCCGTGCTGCTGGTCGCCGGCGAGGTGCGGCCGGCCCTGGCGGAGGCCACCGAGGTGCTGTGCCGGCCCGGCGCGACCGCGCCGGCCTGCGTGCCGGCCGCCGTGACCGCGACCGCGGCCCTGTCGGTGACCGGCCGCCCGGCCAGCCCGGAGGCGGCCGGGTGGGTCGAGACCGCGTCCCGGGTGGACGGCGCCGCGCGGTTCCCGCCGGGCAGCATGCTGCCGGTCCGGTACCTCGCGCACCGGCTGGAGGGCCGGCTGGACGAGGCCGCCGACCGGTCCGACCGCGGCTACCGGGACGCCGTGGCCCGCGGCGACCACTGGTCGGCGGTGGCCTGGGCGGCCACCCTCGGCCGGGTCGAGCTGGACCGCGGCCGGGCCCGGGACGGCCGCCGCTGGCTGCGTGAGGCGCTGGTGCTGGCCGAGGAGCCGCGGCACGTCAGCGTGCTGCCGGCCTGCCTGGCCTGGCTGGCCGAGGCGGAGGCGCTGCTCGGCGACCGGGCCGCGGCCGCCGCCGCGGTCGATCGGGCCGGTGCGCTGCGCAGCCCGGCGACCGCGCTGTTCGACCTGGACGTGACGCTCGCGGAGGGCTGGCTCGCGGCGGCCAGCGGCGACCTGCCGACGGCCCGGGCGGTCGCCCGCGGCGCCGCCGCCGCGGCCGAGCGCCGCGGCTCGCTCACCGTCGCGGTCTGGGCGCTGCACACGGCCGCCCGCTTCGGCGGCGCGAGCACGGTGGTGGCCGGGCTGCGCCGGCTGGCCGCCGCCGTCACCGGCCCGCTCGCCGCGGCCTGCGTGGCCCACGCCGCCGCGCTGGCCGGGCACGACGGCCCGGGGCTGGACGGGGCGGCGGCCGCGTTCGGCGCGGTCGGCGCCCGGCTGCTGGCGGCGGAGGCGGCGGCCGGCGCGGCGACGGTGCACGCGGCCCGCGGCCGGCGCAGCCGCTGCCTGTCCGCCAGCGCCCAGGCCCGCTCGTTCCTGGACACCTGCGCGGGCGTCAGCAGCCCCGCGCTGGTCGGCCTGAAGGCGTTCGGGCTGACCCAGCGGGAGCGCGAGGTCGCGCTGCTGGCCGCGCAGGGCCTGCCCAGCCGGGCGATCGCGAGCCAGCTGGCGGTCTCGGTGCGCACGGTCGACAACCACCTGCAGGTCGCGTACGCGAAGCTCGGCATCAGCGGCCGCCGCGCCCTGCCCCGCGCCCTCGGCGCCGAGGGCTGACCGATGCCGCCAACCCGCTCCCACCCGGCCGGCCGCCCCGAGCCGGCCGGCCGGGTCCAGCCGACCGGGCACCGCCGACCGGCCCAGGGCCGGCCCGTGGCTGGCCAGCGGGCCGCGGCTGAGCAACGCGGGCGCGGGGACTGCGCGGGAACCGGCCGCCGGCTAGGTAGTCCGGCGGTCATGGCGGCCCGGGCCGGCCGCGGCCTACTCAGGCCAGGCGGAGAGCCCGGAGCTAGCGTCGAAATCGCGACGGCGACCGCCTGTCCCGCGGCGCCGTCGACGTCCGGGATCGCGACGGATCGCGACCCGCGGACTCCTTCGAACTGGTCTGCGCCGGCAAGATCATCAAGGAGCGGTCATGACAGCAGCGGGTGGAACTCAGATGGTTGCCGTCGACCAGACCCGTACCCGAATACCCCAGATGCCAGCGGCCGAACCCAGCCGCACCGGGGTTGACGTCGACGCCGACGGCCTGGCCCGGTTCTGCGAGCTCGCGTTCACCTCGTTCAGCCGGTCCGACCAGCGCCGGTGGGGCGAGACGTACGTCAAGGGCCTGCTGACCGTGCCGGGCCGCAAGACCATCCAGAAGATTTCCGAGCTGGTCGGCGGGCCGTCCGCGGACCAGTCGTTGCAGCAGTTCGTGAACCAGAGCCCGTGGGACTGGGCGCCGGTCCGCTACATGGTTGCGCAGCTACTGTCGACATCGCTGCCGGTCGAGGCCTGGATCGCGGACGAGGTGGCGTTCCCCAAGAACGGCTGCAACTCCGTCGGCGTCACCAGCCAGTACGTGCCGTCGGTGGGGCGGACGATGAACTGCCAGGTGGCGCTGGCGCTGACGATGGCCGGCGAGCGGCTCAGCTGCCCGGTGAACTGGCGGCTGATGCTGCCGCGGTGCTGGGACACCGACCCGGACCGCCGGCGCAAGGCGCACGTGCCCGCCGTCGAGCGGCACCGCCCGGCCTGGCAGCACCTCCTGGACCTGATCGACGAGGTCGCGCTCGGCTGGGGGCTGACCCCGCCGCCGATCGTGGCCGACCGCCGGCACGACCCGGCCGTCGAGCCCCTGTTGCGCAGCCTGGAGGACCGCGGCGCCCAGTACGTCGTGAAGGTCGCCGACGACATGCCGTGCGCCACCATGGACGCCCGTCCGGGCCGGGTGATCCGGGCCGGCGAGCTGGTCCGGCACTCGATCCAGCAGCGGGTCACGCTGGCCGCCGGGCCGGGCGCCGGTGACCGGCCGTTCGGCTCGCAGTTCATCGCGGTGCCGGTGCCCGTCCCGTCCGCCGGGCCGGCGGGGGCCGGCCCGTCCCGCGGCCCGGTCGGCTCCGACGGCCCGGGCCGGCCCACCCGCCGGGCCCGCCGGATCGTCGCGCAGCGGCAGTGGGGCCGCCGGCAGCCGTTCGCGCTCTGGGTCACCAACCTGAGCCCGGGCCGGCTGCCGGACGTGGCCAGGCTGGTCCGGCTGCACGAGCTGGCCCGCGGCGACCTGGCCGAGCTGGAGCAGGGCGCCGGTCTGCAGCACTTCGAGGGCCGGTCGTTCCGCGGCTGGCACCACCACGTCACGCTCGCCTCGGTGGCACACGCCTACCGCGTGCTCAGCACCGACCGGGTCGACCCCAGGCGCACCCTGCGGGCGGTCGGTCGCTGAGCCGGCGACCCTGCCGGCGGCCGGGCTTTGGCGACCGGCCGCCGGCAGGGGAGCGGTCAGATCATCCGCCCCGCGCCGCCGTCGACGGGCACCGTCAGACCGGTCAGGTAGGACGCGGCGGGGGACAGCAGGAACGCGGCGACCCGGCCGAACTCGGCCGGTTCGCCGTACCGGCGCAGCGGGATCGCGGCCTCGTTGCGCTCCCGGGCCGCGGCCGCGTCGCCGCCGAGCGAGTCGAGGTGCACGGTGCGGTCGGTGGCGATCCGGCCGGGCATCAGGCCGAACACCCGGATGCCGCGCGGGCCGAGCTCGTCGGCCAGCGTCTTGGCGAGGCCGGCCAGCCCCGGGCGCAGCCCGTTGGAGATCGCCAGCCCTGGTATCGGCGAGCGCACCGACGAGGACAGCACGATGCCGATCGCGCCGCCGTCCGCCCCGATCGCGCCGGCCACCCGGCGGGCCAGCCGCAGCGCGCCGAGGAACACCGAGTCGAACGCGTCCCGCCAGTCGTCCTCGCTGGTGTCCATGGCGGTGCCGGTCGGTGGGCCGCCGACGCTGATCAGCGCCCCGTCCAGCCCGCCGTACGCCGTGTGCGCCGCTTCCACCAGCCGCTGCGCACTGGCGGCCACGCTCAGGTCGACCTCGACGCCGACCGCGTGCGCCGGCCCGCCCAGCTCCTGCGCGGACCGCTCGACGGCGGCCGCGTCCCGGGCGCCGATCACCACCCGCGCCCCGTCGGCGACCAGCGCCGCGGCGGTGGCCCGGCCCAGCCCGCGTGACCCGCCGCTGACCACGTACACCCGCCCTGCCAGCCCAAGATCCATGCCCCGATCCTGCCAGCCTCCGGCCCACCTCGCCCCCCGCCCCGGGCCCCTGCTCCCGCGCCGGGCCGCGGCGGCTGCCGCCGCGGACAGCAGCGCGCCCGGCCGCCGCCACGGCCGAGCGCGCTGCCGGCCCTGACGGGCCGGTTCTGTCCGGCGGTCAGGCCGCCGGGCGGAGCAGGCCGATCAGGCCGTGCTCCTCGCCGCCGGGCCCGGCGCTGAACCAGACCGCGTCGGCACCACCGGTGTTCGCGGTGCCGTGCAGCAGGTCCCACAGCCCGTCGATGACGATGACCTTGCCCTGCGCGTCGCGCAGCTGGCCGAGGAACCGGCCGGTGGTCGGGCTGACGACGTTGATCCGGCCGTCACCGAAGTTGCCCACCAGCAGGTCGCCGGCGAACGCGCCGAAGCTGGCCGGCGCGATCTCCAGGCCCCACGGCGCGTTCAGCGCGCCGCGGCTGGCGACCCGGCGCTCCAGTTGGCCGAACCGGTTGAACACGTCGACGAAGCCCAGCCCGCGCCCGTGCAGCTCGGTGCCGCCCGTGGCGTCCGTCGGGTCGTGCTTGGCGAAGGTGACGTACGCCTCGCCGTTCAGGAAGTCCACGTTGAACGGCGCGTAGTCGCGCGGAATCCGCGGGTCGGTGAACGCCGGCGCCGGCAGGTTGCTGCGCTGGAACAGGCTGTTGAAGACGTCGATCCGGCTGTGCGCGAAGTCGGTGGCCAGCAGGAACGAGCCGAACTCGTTGCTGCCGATGGCCAGGCCCTTGTAGACCGCGCCGTCGACATGGCTGACCGAGATCGCCGTGGTCGCCGCCGCGGCCGGGTTCCACGCGAGCAGGTCGCCGCCCTCGGTGTCGAACAGGAACCGGGCTGGGCCGGACGTGCCGGTCGGCCCGGTCACGACGAACTGCGTGCCGCCGTTGAAGGCCTGCCCGGTCGGTGCGCCGGCGGTGGCCACCACCAGCGGGTTGATCGTCGGTGCCGCGCCGCCGGCACCGCCTGCGTAGAGCGTGGACGTGTCGGTGCCGTTGTTCGCCACCCAGAGCGGGCTGGTCGGGCTGGCCGCCAACCCCCACGCGTTGACCAGGTGCGGGTCGACCACCGGCGCCGCGCCGGCGACATCTGCGACCAGGTTGACTGCGGCGAACGCGGGGGCAGCCGGGTGATGGTTGCCGGCGGCGGCGACCCCAGGCGTCGCGACCAGCGGTACGGCGAGCGCCGCGGCCACGATCGTGGCCCGGGCCCGCGTCGAAGACACCCTGCGGACGAGGTTCATGTACTGCGCCCTCCCCAACGTCTGTCAGACGGTGCCGGGACAGCACCGTCCCGCACGCCGTACGGAGTGCGTAACCGGTCGGTTCAACTCGGTAACCAACAGATTTCCGCGATGGGCACCATTGCGGACCGGTTGGGCAGGAAACACGCAGGTAGCTGCGTTGTGAACCAAATATCCCTGGTGAAGATTTTTGTTAAACATGGTGTCGCCCCGGCCGGTCCGCGACGAAGCCCTCGGCGGCGAGCAGTCGGCTGATCCGGCGCAGTCCGAGCCGCAGCCGCGACTTCACCGTGCCCTCGGGCACGCCGAGCCGGTTGGCGATCTCCCGGGCGGTCAACCCGCCGGCGTACGCCAGCAGCACCGCCGTCCGTTGCGCCTCCGGCAGCGCCTCCACCGCTGCCCGGACGCTGCTGGTCAGCGCCGCGTGCACGGCCGCCTCGGCCGGGTCCGGCGGCGGCTCCGGCTCGGTGGCGGGGCGGCGCCGCTGCCGGGCCGCCCGGCGGATCGCGTCGATGGCCCGCCGCCGGGCCAGCATCGCCAGCCACGCCCGCAGCGTCCCGGCCCGCGGGTCGTAGCTCGCCGGCCGCCGCCACACCTGCACGAAGACGTCCTGGATGACGTCCTCGGCGACAGCCCGGTCGCGTACCAGCCGGACGGCGACCGCGTAGACCAGCGGGCCGTACCGCGCGTAGAGCTCGGCGAGCGCGTCCTCCTCACCGGCCAGCAGCCGGGCGTGTAACCGGCCCTCCGCGTCGGTCGCCCGGCCGCCGTCGCGTTCGGCTGGGCCGTTCCGCTCGGGTTGGCCCTCGTCCGGGCGTGGTTGAGCCGGCTGGTGCGCCATTCGCGCGATCCCCCCTCGGTCACATCGCGATTCGTCGGGTGACCGACGGGCGTGCTGCGAGGTGTTCGCCCATTCCGGCGAACCGGATGCCTTCCGGTGATCGGAGTGACCGGACGGGACGAATACGGCGGGGTCGGACGTCTACTACGCCGACATCAACACGCTGCCGCGGGAGTCCGACGCGCAGCCGGCGTGAGCCCGGTCAGGCCGGCCGCCGCGACGCGGCCGGCCGACCCGACCGACGCCGCCGCGGGTCGCCCACGCGGGCCGGTCGGGCGGTGGCGGCCGCCGGCGTGCCGGTGTCGGCGGGCTAGCCTTCCCGGGTCCGCGACATGAACACATCGGCCCGCTGTGCCCTGCCCGGCGCCGGGCTGATCCGGCCGGACGTACCTGGCCGGGATGAGCCGGCCGCGCGTGCCGGGCCGGCCGGCGGTCAGCGCAGCGAGCGCAGCACGTACGGCATGATCCCGCCGTGCCGGTAGTAGTCGGCCTCGCCGGGCGTGTCGATCCGGACCACCGCGGTGAACTCCCGGCCGTCGGCGCGGACGGTGACCTCGCGCGGCACGTCCCCGCCGTTCATCGCCTCGACCCCGACCACGTCGAAGGTCTCCTCGCCGGTGAGTCCGAGCGACTCGGCGGTCTCGCCGTCCCGGTACTGCAGCGGGAGCACGCCCATGCCGATCAGGTTCGACCGGTGGATCCGCTCGTACGACTCGGCCAGCACCACCCGGACGCCGAGCAGCGCGGTGC
>JBBWZH010000656.1:0-18774 GCA_039648995.1 Mycobacteriales bacterium | reverse complement strand
ACACCGGCCTGCTGTTCGTGACCAAGGACAACGTGGACCCCTACCAGTCCACGAAGTCCCGGTACGAAGGCTCGGACACAGCGCAGAAGGCGCTGACGCGCAGCGGGCCGATCGCGCACGCGTAGGTGCAACCCCTTCGGGGGTGACGGGATGGGGCAGGCCGACCGGCCTGCCCGTTCCGGCATTTCGCGGCCGTGCGGAGGTGCCGACACCAGGCCGGCAGCCGGGCGGGCCACTAGAAAGGCGGGATGGCGTGAGTGAAACGGTCGAAGTGACGCAGCGCCCGGCGCCGGAGCAGCAGCCCGCCCCGGCCAACGGGTCCCGGCGGGTGCTGAGCCTGCTGAGCGACGCGTTCCTGCGCCGCCGCGAGGCCAGCATCCTGCTCGTCGCGGTCGGCTTGATGATCTACTTCCAGTTCTCCAAGTCGAATTACCTCAGCAAGAGCAACCTGATCAACCTGGGCCAGTCCACCGGGCCGATCGCGATCGTGGCGGTCGGCATCGTGCTGCTGCTGGTGGCCGGCGAGATCGACCTGTCGGTCGGCATGGTGTTCGCGTTCGCCCCGTTCCTGATGCACTTCGCGATCGACTTCTACAGCGTCCCGGTGATCCCGGGGATCCTGCTGGCGCTGCTGATCTCGGCCGGCATCGGGTTCATCAACGGGTTCATCGTGGTCAAACTGCGAGTGCCCTCGTTCGTCACCACGCTCGGCTCCTTCTACGCGCTGCAAGGCATCGTCCTGCTGACCTCGCACGCCTACCCCGCCGAGGTCCCCAAGGCCGCGGAGGGCCACATCCGCACCTGGCTCGGCGCCGGCAACTGGGCCGAGATCAGCTGGTGCCTGGTGATCGTCGCGCTGTTCCACGTCGTGCTCACCCGCACCCGGTGGGGGCTGCACACCATCGCCGTGGGCGGCAACCTGCTCGGCGCGACCGAGGCAGGCATCAAGGTGAGTCGCATCAAGATCGGTAACTTCATGATCACCAGTGCGCTGGGCGCGTTCGCCGGCATCATGGAGGCGTTCCGGGTGCACACCATCGACCCGAACCTCGGCGGCGGCACCCAGATCCCGTTCACCGCGATCTCCGCCGCGGTGATCGGCGGCACCGCGCTGGCCGGCGGGTCCGGCACGATGATCGGCGCCCTGCTGGGCATGTTCGTGCTGGCCGAACTGCAGGACGGGTTCAACCTGATCGGCTTCAACGCCAACGGGATCTTCCTGATCACCGGCCTCGCGATCCTGGCGTCGATGATCGCCAACCAGTATCTGTCCCGGCTGCGCCGGACGGGGAGGGCGTGATGAGCGAAGCCCTGGCCGGGGCGGCCGACGCCCCGCAGGAGTCGCCCGCGCCGGCAGCGTCCACTTCGGACGCCCTGCGGGTGGAGCACGTGGCGAAGTCGTTCGGCGGGGTGACCGCGCTGCGGGACGTGAACCTGCGGCTCGGTCGTGGCGAGGTGCTCGGCCTGATCGGTGACAACGGCGCCGGCAAGTCGACCCTCATCAAGACCATCTGCGGCTTCCACCAGCCCGACGCCGGGCGCATCTTCGTCGTCGGCGAGGAGGTCGCACTGCGCAGCGTCGACCACGCCCGCTCGGTCGGCATCGACTGCGTCTACCAGGATCTGGCCCTGGTCAACGAGCTCAGCGTCTTCCACAACATGTTCCTGAACCGGGAGAAGGTGCGCTGGCCGCTGCTGAACAACCGGGCCATGCGCAAGCTCGCCCGCCAGCACCTGGCCAGCATGGGCCTGAACATCCCGGACGTGAACGCCGAGGTCGCCAAGCTGTCCGGCGGCCAGCGGCAGGCCATCGCGGTGGCCCGGTCGGTCTACTCGGACGCGCGGATCCTGCTGCTGGACGAGCCGCTGGCCGCGATGGGCGCGAAAGAGGGCACCCAGATCCTGGACCTGATCCGCGACCTGAAGGCCGGCGGCAAGGTCTCGGTCATCATCATCGCCCACAACTACGCCCAGGCGCTGGACGTCTGCGACCGGGTCAACGTGCTGCAGCACGGCCAGATCACCTTCGACAAGCGCCGGGCCGACACCTCGGTGGAGGAGCTGACCGAGCTGATGGTGGCCGAGTACCGCGCCTCGCGCGCCGCCCGCCCGCCGGCGGTCTGACCGCGCGGCGACCGGGTGCGGTCAGCCGGCCGGCTCCACGACGACCTTCAGGGCGCCGGCGTCGCGGTCGGCCAGGACGGCGAACGCCTCGTCGACCTGGGGCAGCCCGAACCGGTGGGTGATCAGGTCGGCCGGGTCGAACAGGCCGGCGGCGTAGAGCGAGACCAGCCAGCGCCAGGCGGTGCGGGAGGCGGCGAAGACGCCCTGCACGCGCAGGTGGTTCAGGGTGATCACGTCCGGGTGCAGGCTCGGGCCGGCGGGGCCGGAGATGCCGAGCAGGATCGCGGTGCCGCCGCGCCGGGCCAGGCCCAGCGCGCTGGCCGTGCCGGCCGCCGAGTTCGTCGCCTCGACCACGAGGTCGAACCCGCCGGTGCCGTTGGGGCCGCCCGCGGCGCCCGCCCAGCGGGGCGGGCCGGTGCCGCCGGGCCAGCGGGGCGGCGGGCCGGGCGGCTCGGCGCCGGCGAGCGGGTCGGCGCGCAGCACCACGTCGGTCGCGCCGAGCCGGCGGGCGTACGTGGACCGTTCCGGTCGCGAGCCGAACATGACCAGTTCCCGGGTGCCGCTGAGGCGGAGCAGCGCGATCGCGAGCAGGCCGAGCGGGCCGTCGCCGACGACGGCGACCCGGCTGCCCGGCGGCGGGAAGCCGACCTCCAGCAGCCCGGTGGCCACGCAGGCGGCCGGCTCGATCAGCGCGGCGGCCACGATCGGCCGGTCCGCCGGCAGCGGGTGCAGCAGCGCCGCCGGCACGACGAGCCGCTCGGCCAGCGCGCCGGGGTGGGTGAAGCCGGTCTCCGCGTACGGCCCGCTGCACAGGTTGTTCCGGCCCTCGGCGCAGCGGGCGCAGACGCCGCAGGCGCGGATCCCCTCGGCCACCACCGGCGCGCCCGGCTCCAGGCCGGTGACCCCGGGGCCGGCGGCGACGACGTGGCCGGCCCACTCGTGCCCGGGCACCACCGGGTAGCGCACGTACCCGGGTGGCCGGCGGCCGTCGCGCAGTTCGACGTCGGAGCCGCAGATGCCGACGGCGGCCGGGGCGACCAGAACCTCGCCCGGCCCCGGCTCCGGCGTGGCCACCTCGGTCAGGCCGCCACAGTGTGGCGCGGTGACCAGGTAGGCCCGCATGCGACGGCTCCCCGGGAGTGGGCGTGTGCGCCGCCGGCATCGGACGGCGTGCGCAGGCTACCCAGCAAACCGAGGTACCGCCGGGCAACTGAGTGCCGCGTCCGGCCCGTCACCCCCAGTCACACAACGCCCGTGGTGTCCACTGTGTCCAGTCTGGTCGGCCGGTCGGCGCCGGAATGAGAGTGTTGTGCGCGGAGCGCGCCGGCGTGCATCGCGGCGTCTTGACCGGCATGATGTGAGCGTTAACACTGTGCGGGTCGCAGCGGGACCCGGCTCCGGACCCGTCGTCGCGCCCTCGTTCAGCATGTGTGCACCAACGAGAGGAGCGGGTGGTGGCGAACCCCCTGACCGGCCCTTCGGGCCCGGGGGACCGGGCCGTCGTGGGCGGGTCCACGGACCCTGCCGACCGGGCACCGCATCGGGGCGGCGGCCGTGCCGCCCACATGTCCCACCGGCCGGCGGTGATGGCCGACGTGGCCAGGTTGGCGGGCGTCTCGCACCAGACCGTGTCGCGGGTGCTGAACCAACACCCGTCGGTGCGGCCGGCCACCCGGGAGCGGGTGCTGGCCGCGATCCAGGCGGTCGACTACCGGCGGAACTCGGCCGCCCGCGCGCTGGTCACCCGGCGGTCGCACACGATCGGCGTGGTCAGCTTCGACACCACCCTGTACGGGCCGGCCAGCACGCTGTACGGGGTGGAGCAGGCGGCCCGGCAGGCCGGCTACTTCGTTACCGTGGCGAGCGTGAAGACGATCAACCGGCGGACCGTGCACGAGGCCCTGGACCGGTTGGCCGAGCAGGCCGTGGAGGGGCTGATCGTGATCGCGCCGCAGCGGGAGGCGGCCGAGGCGGTTGCCGAGTTGCCGCGCGGGCTGCCGGTGGTGGCGGTCGAGGGCGGCAGCGGGCCGGGTTTCCCGGTGGTCTGCGTCGACCAGGCCGAGGGCGCCCGCCAGGTCACCCGGCACATGCTCGACCTGGGCGCGCCGACCGTCTGGCACATCGCCGGCCCGGTCGACTGGCTGGAGGCCGAGAGCCGGGTGCAGGGCTGGCAGGACGCGCTGGTCGCGGCCGGTGTGCCGGTGCCGGAGCCGTTGCGCGGCGACTGGAGCCCGGCCTCCGGGTACGGAGCGGGGCGCCGGATCTCGGGGCAGGACGGGCTGCGGGCCGTGTTCGTCGCCAACGACCAGATGGCGCTGGGCCTGCTGCGCGCGTTCCACGAACGTGGCATCCGGGTGCCCGACGACGTGCTGGTGGCCGGCTTCGACGACGTCCCGGAGGCGGCTTACTTCACCCCGCCGCTGACCACGGTCAGGCAGGACTTCACCGCGGTCGGCCGGCGCAGCATCGACCTGCTGCTGAGGCAGATCGCCGACGGCGCCGGCGGTGACGACCGCGCGGTGGTCGCTCCCCGCCTGATCGTCCGCCAGAGCACCGCAGGTAGGGAGGTTCCCCTGTGAGTGAAGCTGTCGTCGGAGTGGATTTCGGGACGCTGTCGGGGCGGGCGGTGGTGGTCCGGGTCAGCGACGGGGCGGAGCTGGCGAGCGCCGTGCACGAGTACCGGCACGGCGTGCTGGAGACCGCGCTGCCGTCCGGCGTGCGGCTCGGCCGGGACTGGGCGCTGCAGGTGCCGTCCGACTACGTCGACGTGCTGCGCGACGCGGTGCCCAAGGCGGTCGCGGCCAGCGGCGTCCCGGCCGCCGAGATCATCGGCATCAGCACCGACTTCACCGCCTGCACGATCCTGCCCACGCTGCCGGACGGCACCCCGCTGTCCGAAGTGGACGGATACCGGGACCGTCCACACGCGTACGTGAAGCTGTGGAAGCACCACGCGGCGCAGCGCCAGGCGGACCGGATCAACGCGCTCGCGCACCAGCGCGGCGAGCCGTGGATCAACCGGTACGGCGGCCGGCTCTCGTCGGAATGGGCGCTGGCGAAAGGCCTGCAGCTGCTGGAGGAGGACCCGGAGCTCTACGCCGCGACCGCGCACTGGGTGGAGGCGGCGGACTGGATCGTCTGGCAGCTTTGCGGCCGGTACGTGAAGAACGCCTGCACCGCCGGATACAAGGAGGTCTACCAGGACGGGGCCTACCCGTCGGCCGAGTTCCTGGCCGCGCTGGACGGGCGCTTCACCGACTTCTTCACCGCCAAGGTCGCGCAACCGCTCGGCGCGCTCGGCAGCGTCGCCGGTGGGCTGACCGAGCAGGCCGCCCGCTGGACCGGCCTCGCCCCGGGCACCCCGGTCGCGGTCGGCAACGTCGACGCGCATGTGACCGCGCCGGCCGCGCAGTCGATCGAGCCGGGCCACATGCTGATGGTGATGGGCACCTCGACCTGCCATGTGATGAACGCGGCGACGCTGGCCGAGGTGCCCGGCATGTGTGGCGTCGTGCGGGACGGGATCGTGCCCGGCCTGTGGGGCTACGAGGCCGGCCAGAGCGGGGTCGGCGACATCTTCGGCTGGTTCGTCCGCACCGGGGTGCCGCCCGAGTACGCCGCCGCGGCCGCCGCGCGCGGCCAGGACCTGCACACCTACCTGACCGAGCTGTCGATGACGCAGCAGGTCGGCGAACACGGCCTGGTCGCGCTGGACTGGCACAACGGCAACCGGTCGGTGCTGGTCGACCACGAGCTGTCCGGCCTTATCGTCGGTCTGACGCTGGCTACCCGGCCGGAGGAGATCTACCGCGCGCTGCTGGAGGCGACCGCGTTCGGCACCAGGGTGATCATCGAGGCGTTCGAGGCCGCCGGCGTCGCCGTGCATGAGTTGACCGTCGCCGGCGGGCTGGTCCAGAACGAGCCGCTGATGCAGCTGTACGCGGACATCACCCGGCGCGACCTGGCCGTGGTCGGCTCGGCCCAGGGCCCCGCGCTCGGGTCGGCCATCCACGCCGCGGTGGCCGCCGGTGCCTACCCGGACGTGCACGCCGCCGCCGCCGCGATGGGCCGGCGGGAGCGCGCCGCGTTCCGGCCCGACCCGGCGCGGTCGGCCGCGTACGACCCGCTGTACCGCGAGTACGCCCAGCTGCACGACTACTTCGGCCGCGGCCAGAACGACGTGATGCACCGGCTGCGCGAGATCCGACGGAGGGCACGAGCGCAATGAGTCCACGTGCGACGGTCGAGGATGTGCGGGTGGAGGTCTGCCGGCTGCACGCCGAGCTGGTCCGGTACGGGCTGGTCGCCTGGACCAGCGGCAACGTCTCGGCCAGGGTGCCGGGCGCCGACCTGATGGTGATCAAGCCGAGCGGCGTGGGCTACGACGAGCTGACCCCGCGGAACATGGTGGTGGCCGACCTGGACGGGAACCGGGTGGAGGGTGACCTGAGCCCGTCCAGTGACACCGACGCGCACGCCTACGTCTACCGCAACATGCCGGATGTCGGCGGCGTCGTGCACACGCACAGCACGTATGCCAGCGCGTGGGCGGCCCGGGACGAGGCGATCCCCTGCGTGCTGACGGGGATGGCCGACGAGTTCGGCGGCGAGATCCCGTGCGGCCCGTTCGCGCTGATCGGCGGCGACGACATCGGCAAGGGCATCGTGGCCACGCTCACCGGGCACCGCTCGAAGGCGGTGCTGATGCGCAACCACGGCGTCTTCACGATCGGCAGGACCGCGAAGGCCGCCGTCAAGGCGGCGGTACTCTGCGAGGACGTGGCCCGCACTGTCCACATCGCACGGTCGCTCGGCCCGCTGGTGCCGATCGACCCGGCCGATATCGACTCGCTCTACCACCGGTACCAGCACGTGTACGGCCAGCGGCCAGCGAGCTCCTAGGGGACAACATGGCGGAACGCAAGCCCCGGATCGGCATCCTCGGGATCATGCAGGACCTGTACGACCACATGATCCCCGGCATCACCGAGCGGCAGGCCGGCTACGCGGCCGAGATCGGCAGGCACCTGTCCGACGTGGCCGATTTCCGGCCCGGGCGGCCGATCAAGAGCCGCGCGGACGCGGAGGCCGTGATGCGCGAGTTCGAGGGCGCCGACCTGGACGGCGTGCTGGTGGTGATGCTGACGTACGGGCCGGCGATGCGGGTGGCCCGGCTGCTCGCCGACGCGCGGCTGCCGATCTGCCTGGCGAACATCCAGCCGGAGCCGAACGTGACCGCGGCGTGGGACATGGCCGACATGACCTACAACCAGGGCGTGCACGGCGCGCAGGACACCGCGAACGCGATGGTCCGTGCCGGCGTGCCGTTCCACGTACTGACCGACGACTGGCGCGCGGACTCGTTCAGGCACGACGTCGGCCGGTGGGCCCGGGCCGCCGCCGCGGTCACCGCCTGGCGGTCGCTCAAGGTGGCGATCGTCGGCTACGCGATGAACGGCATGGGCGACATCCGGGTGGACGAGAACGCGCTGCTGCGCGCGCTCGGCCCGGAGATCAGCGCGGTCGCGCCGGGCGACCTGGTCCGGGGGGTGGCCGCGGCGACCGCCGACGAGGTGGCCGATGTGATCGCCTTCGAGGACGCCACTTTCGAGATCGACCCGCGACTGTCCACAGAGGAGCGCGAGGACCACGCCCGGATGCAGGTGGCGATCGAGCGCATCCTGACCGACCGCGGGTACGGCGCCTACTCCACCCACTTCGACGCGATCGGCGAGGACGGCCGCTTCAGCCGGCTGCCGCTGGCGGCCGCGTCCACGCTGATGGCCAAGGGGTACGGCTACGGCGCCGAGGGCGACGTGCTGACCGCCGCGCTGGTGTCGGCCGGGCACTCGCTGATCGGCGACGCACACTTCACCGAGATGTACGCGATGGACTTCCCGTCCGACTCGGTGCTGATGAGCCACATGGGCGAGGGCAACTGGAAGGTGGCCCGGCGCGACCGCCCGGTCCGGCTGATCAAGCGCGAGCTGGGTATCGGCAAGCTGGGCGACCCGCCGACCTTCCTGTTCCAGTACCAGCCGGGGCCGGCGACAGTCGCCACCCTGGTGTCGCTGGAGGGTGAGCGGTTCCGGCTGGTGCTGGCCGAGGGGGAGGTTCTGGACAGCCCTGAGCTACCCGCGCTGGAGATGCCGTACGGGCAGTTCCACCCCGACAGCGGCGTGCGGGCGTGCCTCAACGGCTGGCTGCGCAACGGCGGAGCGCACCACGAGGTGATGAACCTCGGCCGGCACGCCGACACCTGGCGCGTCTTCTGCGACCTCACCGGCATCGAGTTCGTCCAGGTCTGACCGCCGGCCCGGCCACCCGGGGAGTCAGCCGGCGTAGCGGTCGACGGGCCGGCCGACCACGTCGCCCGGTTGGTAGACGTAGGTCAGGCCGGCGGCGGTGTCGTCGGCGGGGCGGCCCATGGCGGCGGTCGTGATCAGCAGTTGGGCGTAGCCGTCGCCGCCGAACGCGCAGGAGGTCACCAGCGGGGTGGGGAGCTGGACCTTGCGGTCGAGGATGCCGTCCGAGGTGTAGCGGCGGACCGCGCCGCCGCTCCACAGCGCCACCCAGACGCCGCCCTCGGCGTCGACGCACAGCCCGTCGGGGAAGCCGTCGGCGTGGTCGATCTCGGCGAACGGGCGGCGGTTGGCGATGTCGCCGGAGCCGAGGTCGTAGTCGAACGCGTCCACCCGGCCGGTGGGCGTGTCGACGTAGTACATCGTGCGGCCGTCCAGCGACCAGCCGAGACCGTTGCTGATCGTCACGTCGCCGAGCACGCGGGTCGGCCGGGTGGCGTCCGGTTCCAGCCGGTACAGCGCGCAGACGCCCGGCGCCTCGTCGTACGCCATCGTGCCGAGCCAGAGCCGGCCGGCCGGGTCGGCCTTCGCGTCGTTGGACCGCAGCCGCGGCGGGTCGGTGGCCGGTGGCACCCCGGCCGCCTCGTCCGCCTCGGCGTAGCCGCCGAGCGGCTGGATCCAGCCGTCCTCGTCCAGCAGGGCCGGGCCGGCCGGCAGGCAGAGCACCAGCCCGCCGCCCCGGCGCGGCACCGCGGCGCCGAGATCCTCGGCGACGGGCATCTCGCCGGTGACCGAGGATGCCGGCTCCCGCCAGCGGACGGAACGACCGAGGATGTCGACCCAGCTGACCCGGCCCACCCGCTCGTCGTAGTAGGGACCCTCGCCGAGTTGGCAGACCCGTTCGTCGAAAACCGCCACATCCGCCATCGCCGCCGCCTCCCCGGTACGCCCGGCCCTGCGCTAACCGTGCCACACCCAGCCGGTTCCGACACGGCGAAACGGCAGTGCCCGGGACCGGGGCGGTCACGGTGAGCACCCCGGTCCGTGGCGACTGGCCCGCCGGGCTAGCCCGGTAGCGGGAAGGCCACCGGGCTGTGCTGCCCGGTGGTGTCGACGGCGCGGACGCCGAACATCACGTTGTCCTTGGCCAGGTCGATGATGACCGAGGTGACGTCGCCGACGCCGATCACGTTGGTCCAGTCCGGCGCTGTGGTCTCCCGCCAGAGCACTTCGTAGCCGGCCAGGTCCGGCTCGGCGCCGCGCTGCCAGGTCAACGTGCTCTGGTTGGTCAGCTGGGTGGTGTCGATCCGGACGCCGGTCGGCGTGCCGGGCGCCTGGGACAGCGACCAGATCGTGGCCAGGTTCACCCGCGCCACCCGGGCGATGTAGGGGAAGTCGCAGAACTCGATCATGTCGCCGAACTGCACGCCGTTCTCCACCCGCACGTCCTGGTGTTCGTGCGCGAAGTTCTCGGCCGGCTCGGTGAACCGCAGCGCCGGGTAGCCCTGCTGCAGGAACGGGATGTGGTCGCTGCCACGCAGGTACCGGTCGCGCCGCCAGATCGACCGGACGCTCATGTCGGTCGCGTCGTTCTGCGCGACGCTGAGCACGAACCGGCTCAGCTGCCGCGAGTTGTAGTCGTTCTCACCGCCGATCGACTGCCGGATGCTGACCTGCTGTGTGGTCTCCGACGTCGGGGGACCCTCGTTGAACAGCCGGACCGTGTTCGGGTGCCGGTTGCCCTTCTCGTCGGTGGAACTGCCGACGATGTCGTTGCTGAACATTCCCTGGATGTTGGCGCCGGCCGCCTTGAACTGCGCCGCCATGAACGTCGAGCCGAAGAGGCCCTGCTCCTCACCGGCCACCGCGGCCAGCACGATCGTCGCGTCCGGCCGCCGGGTGGCCAGCACCCGGGCCAGTTCCAGCACCACGGCGACGCCCGAGGCGTCGTCGTCGGCGCCCGGCGCGTCCGCGGTGCCGTTCAGCACATCGGTGACCCGGGAGTCGTAGTGGCCGGTCACCACGTACATGCGGGACGGGGTGACCGAGCCGGTGATCGTCGCGACCACGTTGGTGATCACGGTCGGTACCGGGATGCGCGGGCCGGCCGCCTGCACGAACGACTGCTTCGCCACGGTCATCCGGCCGCCGGAGGTGGCCGCGATCCGCTGCATCTGGTCGAACAGCCAGTCCCGGGCGGCACCGATGCCGCGCACCGGGTCGTCCTGGCTGGACAGGGTGTGCCGGGTGCCGAACGCGACCAGCCGGCGGATGATCGCCTCGATCCGCCGGTGGTCGATCTCGCCGAGCATCCGGCGGAGTTCGCCGCTCGGCCGCTGCGACCGGACCGCGGCTCCCGGGCCGGCCGCGGGTGAGGTTGCCGGGGTCGGTCCCGCCGGGCCGGCCGCGGCGGCTCCGGCGGTCAGCGGCACCGCCGCGACGGCCGCGGCCGAGACGACCGAGGCGGAGAGGAAGGCGCGTCGGGAGGGTGTGGTAGCGCTCGGTTCGTCCGCGGGCTCGCGCTCGGGCTCGTGACCTGAGCGGGCGACGTACTCGTCATTGGACACCATTCGGGCATCTTCGCGACACAGCGCGACGGTGTCCATACTCAAATTGCTGGTGGGGGCGTATCTGGGGCGTACCTGGGCCGCCGGACGACCGCCGACGCCGGCGCCCGGCGGTCGCACCGCCGGGGCACCGGTGCGGCTGTCTACTGTGGACCAACGACACTCGTTCAGCCGCGCGACGGCCGCCGGCTGCCTACCATGAGTCACGAGGCGTGACCGGCCCGACCGGCGTCGGCGGCTGGTCGGGTCGGTCACCCCTCCGGCATCGGGGTGGTCCAGCGGGTCTCGCCGTCGACGAGGAGGTCGGTGGCCGCCATCCCGAGGCGGACGCAGACCCGGGCCGAGGCGTGGTGGTCGGGGTGCACGTGCGCGATCAGCACCTCGGTGCCGTGCCCGCGCAGCCACGCCGCCATCGCGGTCGCCGCCTCGGTGGCGTAGCCCTGCCGCTGATGGCCGGCGCCGACCACCCAGGCGACCTCGGCGACCGGCCGGTCGCCGTCCAGGTAGATGGTCGCCTGCACGGTGCCGACCGCCTGGCCGGTCGCGCGGTCGCGGGCGATCCAGTTCAGCCAGCCCTGGGTGCCGTCCGGCGACCGGCCGGCGACCTGGACGGTGTACCGCTGGCGCAGCTGCGCCTCGGTCGCCGGGTCGCCGCCGATGAACTCGTGCAGGCGCGCGTCGGCCAGCGTCACCGCCATCTCGGGGGCATGATCGACCCGCAGCGGCTCCAGCGTCAGCCGGCCCGCCTCGATCGCCTCGGCGACCGGCCAGTCCGCGTCCATCTGCCGCACGCTACCGCTACCGGTGCGGAGCCCGCCCGGCATCATCGGCCGGATGCGGTCGCTGCGCTGGGGACGGGGTGTGGGTCCGTCCACTTCGGACCAACCGACGCCCGCCCGCACCTCTGACCGGTGCGGGCGGGCGCCGCCGGGATCAGGCCAGCTCGACGGAGTCGTAGCCGTAGCCGGGGCTCAGGAAGCCGGTGCCGCCGGAACCGCTGATCGTGTTGATCGTCATCGTGTTGGTGCCGGCGACGAAGGCGCTCGCCGGCGCCGAGTAGGTGAAGACCGCCTCATTGCCGCGGTAGGTACCGATCGTCAGGCTGCGCGAGCTGGGCTGGCTGGATGGCGCGGGTGCCGCCGAGGTCCAGTTGTTGATCGTCACTTGTGGACGGCCACCGGCGTAGGCGGCGGTCAGTCCAATTCGGACGGTATGGGCGGCGAGCTGGCTGGAACTCAACGTGAACCGCACCGTGGTCGGGTTGTTCGCGCCCTTCCACTGGTACGCCGGGAAGCCGCTGATCGCGCTGCCGACGGTGAACGTGGTCGGCCCCCAGCTCGCCATCCGCGTGTCCGACGGGTGCATCGTGGTCAGATTCGCCGCGTTCTTGAACCCGGTCGGCGCGCCGTCCCAGTCGCCGATCCGGAAGATCGCGGCCGGCGTGCTGAAGGTCGACGTGATGTTCTGCCCGCTGTTGGTCGCGCCCGCGGTGACGGTCACGCCGGTACGGGTCGCCACCGGTAGCTCGCCCTGGTAGAGCGTCTGCGTGTAGCTGCCGGGCTTCATCGCCGGCGACGAGAACGTGCCGTCCGCCTTGACCGGCGTCCAGTACTGCGCCTGGCTGTTCGCGAACCCGACCTCGCCGGGCTGGCCGGCGGCCACCCCGCCGCCGCGGCCGACGACGAAACCGCGGCCGCTCGCCGGCACCGAGCCGCGCAGGCCGAGGTTCAGCATGAAGCTCATGTCCGGCGCGGCCGGGGTCGAGCCGTTGGTGACCATCAGGGCGTACGGCCCGTAGAGGACGTTGAGCCGTTGCGCCTCCGGGTCGTTGTGCCCTGACCAGAGGTAGTTGTAGACCTCGATCGTGGTGTCGGTGCCCTGCTGCTCGATGTCCCGGAAGAACGGGCCGCCGGAGCTGCTCTCCCGGTTGCCGAACGCCATGAACGCGCCGACGCCGCTGCCGGTGACCCCGCGCACGGTGAGGTCGAGCGCGCGGCTGTGCCCGTAGTACTTCGACCGCGTCTGCCCGTTCACCGTGACGACGTCCGTCGACTCGATCGCGGTGCCGCCCTTGACGTCGGAGGTCGTGCCGATGTTCGTGAGCACGTTGCGGTCCAGCGGCTGGATCCAGCGCAGCTCGCCGGCCCCGGCGGCGTCCACGAACGTCGCCATGTAGATCGTGTTCTCACCGCTGCGCGCGACGAAGTAGTGCACCAGCGTGCCGCTGCCGTAGAACGTGCTCGCGGACTCGGCCACGATGATCACGTTGCCGTTCTGGCTGGCGGTCACGGTCGCCGTGCCGAGGCCGGACTCCACGTGCGCCGGCTTGCTCTGGCTCTGCAGTTCCCGGCCGGACAGCTGCAGCGACGTCATGTCGCCGTTCGACTGGCGCACCTTGAACACCAGCCCCGCGCCGGTGTCGACGGTGACGAAGCCGCCGCTGACCGTGAATCCGAATCCGGCCGCGGCGGCCGGCGCGCCCGCCAGCGCCACCACCGCACCGCTGGCCAGCGTCACCGCGGCGGCACCGGCCGCGAATCTCCCGAGGATGCCGGAGCCGAACGTACGTCGGGTCATCCACCTCACCCTTTCAGCCAAAAGTCACGCCTTTGACCGATTCGATAGGGGACGGCACCCGCCGCGTGCTGATGTCCTGATGTGAACGTTCACCTTGCGTCCGGCGTCCCGCGCTGTCAATCCCCGTGACCTCGGCCGGGGGCGCGGCCGGCATGCTCGTGGGGTGCGGACGGTGCGGACGGTGCGGCGCGGGCGGGCGGCGGTGAGCGTCGTGTTCCTGCTGTACGGGACCATGCTCGGAGCGTGGACGTCGCGGATCCCGGCGATCAAGCAGCGGCTCGCGCTCAGCGACGGGCGGCTCAGCCTCGGGTTGCTGGCCTTCGCCGCCGGCTCGATCCTCGGGATGCAACTCGCCGGGCGGCTGGTCGACCGGTACGGCAGCGCGCCGGTCATCGCGCCGGCGGCCCTGCTGGACGCGGTGCTGCTGGTGGGGCCGGCGCGCGCGGTGAACCTGCCGACGCTCGCGGTCGCGCTGCTCGCGTTCGGCGCCGCGCTCGGGACGCTGAACGTGGCGATGAACGCGAACGCGCTGGAGGTGCAGCGGGCCGCGGGGCGGGCGATCATCTCGTCGTTCCACGCGGTCTACAGCGTCGGCGGGTTCCTCGGCGCGGCGGTCGGCGGCCTGTTCGCGTCCGCCGGCCTGGGGCCCACCGCCACGTTCGGCGCGGTCTGCGGCACGGTCGTCGCGGTAACACTGGTCGCCCGCCGCTGGATCTTCACCGCCGCGACCGCCGCGACCGCCGCGACCGGCGCGACCGGCGGCCCTCCCGATCGGGCCGATCGGGCGGCGCCTCCGGCCCGTGGCCGGGTCAGCCGGGTGACGTTCCTCGGCGCGCTCGTGTTCTGCTGCCTGGTCGGGGAGGGCGCCGCCGCCGACTGGAGCACCGTCTACCTGCGCGACGACCTGGGCAGCGCCCCCGGCCTCGCCGCCGCCGCGTACGCGACGTTCTCGGCGTGCATGCTCGCCGGCCGGCTGGTCGCGGACCGGTTGGTGGCCGCGGTGGGCCCGGTCCGGCTGGTGCGCTGGTCGGCGGTGGTCGCCGCGGTCGGGCTGGCCGCGGCGCTCGCGGTCGACCGGCAGGCCGCCGGCCTGGTCGGCTTCGGCCTGCTCGGCGCGGGGCTGTCCGGCATCGCGCCGCAGGTGTTCTCCACCGCAGGCAACCTCGACCCGGCCCGCGCCGGGCAGGCCATCGCCCGGGTCGCCGGCCTCGGCTTCCTCGGCTTCGCCGTCGGGCCGGTGCTGATCGGCGGCGTCGCGTCCCTGGTCGGGCTGCCGGTCGCGCTGCTGGTCCCGGCGGTGCTGGCGCTGTTCGTCGCGGCGGCCGCGCCCGCGCTCCGGCTGCCGCACGACCCGCCGGCGCCGGCCGGCGAGCCGGCGGCCGAGGCCGCCTGATACCAGCCAACCTCCGGGACAGCGGGCGCCGCGCCGGTCGGGACGCCGGCGAGGCGCCGTCGGGCGGGATGCCGGTCGGGCGCCGTTGGGCGGGATGCCGGGTGGGGCGCCGTCGGTCGGGATGCCGGGTGGGGCGGCGGCGGGCGGGGTATCCGGCAGAATGCCGGAGTGACCGCCGGGGATTTCGACTACGACCAGCACGGTGCCGGATATGCCGTCCAGCGCCGCACCGACCCGCGGCTTGCCGCGATGGTGCACGCCGCGCTCGGCGGCGCACGGACGGTCGTGAACGTCGGCGCGGGCGCCGGTTCGTACGAGCCGCCGGACCGCTACGTGGTCCCGGTCGAGCCGTCCGCGGCGATGCGCGCGCAGCGCCCGCCGCACCTGGCCCCGGCGCTGAACGCGACCGCCGAGCGGCTCCCGTTCGACGACGGCAGCTTCGACGCGGCGATGGCGATGATCACCGTGCACCAGTGGGCGGATGTCGACGCGGGCCTGCGCGAGCTACGCCGGGTCGCCCGCGGGCCGGTCGTCGTGCTCACCTTCGACGGGACCGCGCTCGACGCGCTCTGGCTCGGCGAGTACGCCCCGGAGCTGTTCGCCGCCGAATCACGCCGCTACCCGGCCATCGGCTCGATCGCCGCCCTCATCGGCAGCCGCACCGACGTGCGACCGGTCCCGGTTCCGATCGACTGCGCGGACGGCTTCACCGAGGCCTTCTACGCCCGCCCCGAGGCCTTCCTCGACGCCCGCGTCCGCAAGGCCCAGTCCGCCTGGGGCTTCGTCGACCCCGCCGCCGAGCGCCGCGCCGTCGACCACCTCCGCGCCGACCTGCGCACCGGCGCCTGGGACGCCCGCCACGGCCACCTCCGCGACCAGCCCACGTTCACCGGCTCCCTCCGCCTCCTCACCGGCCACCCTGACCCCTACTGACCGAACCGGCCGGAGTGGCACGGGGACGTGGCCGCGGTGCGAGCCGCGCGACCCGAGGCGGCCGGCGCCTCAGGCGCGGCGGTTGAGGCCGTGGGCCAAGCGGTCGGCGGGTGGTTCGCTCGCGAACGGGCCGCCGAGGTCGACCAGGTGCGGGCGCCAGGTCGAGCCGGGGCCGCCGGGCTGGATGCGCCGGCCGTGGTAGAGCTGGCGCAGCGCGTCCCGGGGCGTGGTGCCGGGCTTGACGCGGGCCGCGATCGCGCCGCTGATCAGCGCGGCGGAGACGGAGGTACCGCTCCACCTCGCCCAGCCGGTGAACAGGTCGACGGTGTGGTCGTCCTGGCGGACGGCGCCGTCGAGGTACGTGCTCACCACCTCGTCGCCGAGGGCGACCAGCTCGACCCACTGGGCGTCGCGTGGGGTGAACGGCGTGATCCGGCCGTCCCTGGTGCTGGCGCCGACGGCGATGACGCGGTCCAGCGCGGCCGGGAAGGCCGGCGAGCGCGGGTCCAGCACGGGCGGACCGTCGACGGGGTCGGTCGAGAGCGCACCGTGATTGCCGGCGGCCGCGACGATCACCACGTTCGGCGGCACCCGGTCCACCGCGGCCCGCAGCGTGAGCGGCGCGTCGCCGTCCTCGGTCTGGCAGATCAGCGAGAGGTTCAGGACGTCGATACCGCTGTTGCCCAGCCGGACGATCTCCTTGGCCACCGTCCATGCCTCGGCGCCCTGGCCGCCGGCCGGCAGCACGTGCCGGACCAGAACCCGCGCCGACGGCGCCTGGCTGAGGATGAGCCCGGTGAGGAACGTCGCGTGCCCGTCCGCCGGCGCGTACTCGCCGGTGTCCGGGAGCTGATCGGCGGGGCCGCCGACCCAGCCGCCGGCGAGCCAGCGGTGCGGCCAGATCGGGGTGTCCAGCAGGCCGACGACGACGCCCGCGCCGGCGCCGTCGGTGCGCGCCGGGAACGGCGTGTCGTCGGCGGTCCAGCTCGGCCGGCCGCCGGTGCCGTGGTTGACGATGCCGTCGCCGCCGAACACCTGCCCGAGGTAGCGGTTCTTGCCGACGGTCGGCCGCCACCCGCCGTGCTCGCCGGCGAACTGCGCCCGCAGCGCGGTGAGCAGCGGGTCAAGGTCGTCCGCGCTGGCCGCCTGGGGCAGCCGTGCCCGGTGCGCCGGCTCGGTGCGGTCGACGAGCTCGCCGGTCGCCGCCGTCACGTTGCTGACCGACAGCAGCGTCAGACCGAGGTCCTCGCCGCGGTCGACCACGACCGGCCGGGCGCCGGCCCTGCTGAGCGTGTCGATGACCGCTTCGGAGTGCGCGTTGGCGACGACGATCTGTCTGCTCCGGTAGCTGGCGTTCTTCTGACCGTTGACGTAGCACGGCTGTGCCATCGTCGTTCCTCTCACATACGTCGAGTGCCCGATGACAACGATCGGGTTGCGGCAGGGTCTGCACCTTCGGATATCGGCGGGGCCCGGCCAGATACCAGTTCGGGCCGGCTAAGGCCCGGAGCCGGCCGGGCATCCGGGGCGAATCGGGGACGACCGGACCCGAAATGCCGCGATGACGCCCGTCCATCGGGCCGGCGCGGACGCGATGATGGACCTCCACACCGAGCGGCTGAGCTACCCGGCCGGCGGGAGGTCGGATGAGACTGCTGGAGGCCGCGACGGGTGCGGTCGAGCTCGTCACGGTCGCCCCGCTGGACGCCCGCAGCCGGGCCGAGGAGGTACTGCCGGCCGCCCGCCTTGCCGGCGACTGGGCCGCGGTCAGCGTGGCCGAGCGGGCGTTCGGCCTGGCCGCGCTGCACCTGAACGACCTGGACCTGGCGCTGACCCGGCTGCGCGCCTCGGTGCTGGCCGGCGGCCGGTCCGGGGTGGCGCGGTACGCCGGCGAGGCGCGGATGAGCCTGGCGTCGGCGCTCACCCTGCGCGGCCGTCCGCGCCAGGCGTTCCGGGAGCTCGACGCGGCGCTGCGCGACCTGGACGGGGTGGCCGCGGCAAGGGCGCTGACCCAGCGGTCGGCGATCCAGCAGGAGCTCGGCCGGGTGGACGAGGCGCTGGACGACCTGCGGCGGGCGCTGCCGGTACTGCACCGGGCCCGGGACGCCCAGTGGGAGGCGCGGGCGCTGTCGAACCGGGGCCTGTTGCAGGTCCGCCGGCACGCGCTGGGCCAGGCCGAGGCGGACCTGCTGGCCGCGCTGGCGCTCTGCGAGCAGCACGGGTTCGCGCTGTCCGCCGCGTACGCGCAGCACAACCTCGGGTACGTGAAGGCCGAGCGCGGCGACGTGCCGGCGGCGCTGCACCAGTTCGGGCTGGCCGAGGCGAGCTACCGCCGGCTCGGGCTCGGCTCCGAGGTCGGCGCGCTGCTGCTGGACCGGGCCAAGCTGCTGCTGTCGGTCGGCCTGCTGGACGAGGCGCGGGCGGCGGCCGAGGCGGCGGTGCGCGCGTACGAGCGGCAGCACCGCGACGTGCACCGGCCGGAGGCCGAGCTGGTGCTGGCCACGGTCGCGGTGGTGGCCGGGGACAGCGGCGCGGCGCTGCTGGCCGCCGAGCGGGCGCTGGTCGAGCTGCGCCGGCTCGGCCGGCGGCAGTGGCTGCCGCTGGCGCGGTACGCCCGGCTGCAGGCGCTGGTCGCCGCCGACCCGGCCGGCGTCCGGCCCGGGGAGGCGCGCCGGGTCGCCGACAGCCTGCAACGGGCCGGCTGGGAGGTGCCGGCGCTGGACGCCCGGATCCTGGCCGGCCGGCTGGCGTTGGGGCGCAACCAGCGGGTCGCCGCCCGGCGCGACCTCGAACTGGCCGGCCGGGCGCGGCAGGCCGGGCCGGCCGAGGTACGCGCCCGGGCCTGGCACTCGGAGGCGATGCTGCGGCTGGCCGCGGG
>JBBWZH010000487.1:0-3154 GCA_039648995.1 Mycobacteriales bacterium | reverse complement strand
CCACGAACTCGGCGCCGAACTTGCGGGCCTGCAGCATGGCCCGTTCGGCCAGTTCGGCCCCTGATATGCCGGACGGGAAGCCGAGGTAGTTCTCGATCCGCGACGACGTGCCGGCCTGGCCGCCGGTGGCCGTGCACTCCAGCACCATGGTGCGCAGGCCCTCCGACGCGCCGTACACGGCGGCGGACATCCCGCTCGGGCCGGACCCGACCACGAGCAGGTCACAGCGGGCCGGGGAGGCGGTGGGGGCCGGCAGCCCGGCCGCCGCGGCCAGCTCGGCACTGCCGGGATTGCGCAGCATCCGCCCGTGCAGGATCACGATCGGGGTGTCCTGCGGTGCCATGCCGAATCGCGCGAGCAGCGCCTCGGCGGCGGGATCGCCGTCCAGATCCAGCCACCGGTACGGCAGCCGGTTGCGGGCCGCGAAGTCCCGGACCCGGCGGGCGTCCGGGGAGTACCGGGAGCCGATGATCCGGAGCCCGGCCCCGAGCCCGATCAGGATCGACCGGCGGATCAGGTAAGCCCGCAGGATGAGGTCGCCGATGCCCTGGTCGCAGGCGACGAGTTCCCTGAGCCGGCCGGCCGGCACGGCGAGGACCTCGCCCTCCTCTGCCGCGACGGCAGTGTAGTAGGAGCCCTCCCCGGTCAGCAGGCTGAGCTCGCCGAGGAAGCGGCCGCGGCCGTGCACGCTGATAACGCTCTCCTCGGTGGTCCCGTAGCCCTCGACCGACGCCACCATCCCGGCCAGCACCACGAAGAACTCGCACTCTCGGTCCCCCTCCCGGAACAGGATCTCCTCCGGCTGCACCCGGCGGCGCCGGCCCAGCGGGGCGAGCGCCGCGATCCCGGCCTCGTCCAGCCGGGGGTAGGCCCCGTTCAGGTCCGGGGTCTCCGCCAGCTCCCGGGGCTCAGACGTACTGTTCGTCGACATAGCACCAGCGCCAGCTCTCGCCCGGCTCGAACGACCGCACGACCGGGTGGCCGGCCGAGTGGGCGTGCGCGCGGGCGTGCCGGAGCGGAGAAGAGTCGCAGCAGCCGACGTGCCCGCAGGTCAGGCACAGCCGCAAGTGCACCCATTCCGTCCCGAGCCGGAGGCATTCCTCGCACCCGTTCGGTGTCCGCGGGTACACCTGCCGGGTCATGCTCAGGTGGGGGTCGCTCACCGTAGACGTCGGCGTGCTCGCCGTTTCGCTTCCGCTGCGCATCTCCTCATGCTCGCTGGGGGACGCGGGCCGCACATCATCAGACCAGCTAGTTCCCTGCTGGGACGGGGCACCGGGCTAGCCGGACGGGGGATGTCGGCCGGGCCGGAGTCCGGCAGGCTGGGGCATTCGCCATGCCCAGATTCACCCACCGCAAGGTCATCCCGATCGGCGCCACCGCGCGGGTGGTCGCGCAGCGCGCACCCGAGACGCTGACCCTGGTCCGGCACCGAACTCAGTCGACCGCGGAGACCATCGCCCGGCTGTCCGTGACCGCCGTCTTCGCCTACCTGGTCGCGCTGCCGCTGCCGCTGCCCGGCGCCGCCCAGCCCATCCTGGCGCCGCTCACCGCGCTGCTCGTCGTGCAGGTCAGCCTGTACCAGACGCTGCGCAGCGCGGTGCACCGGGTCGCGGCCGTGGTGACCGGGGTGCTGCTAGCCATCGCCCTGGCCGACCTGGCCGGGTTCACGTGGTGGAGCCTGGGCCTCACGATCGCGGCCGGGCTGGCCGTCGGCTCCGCCCTGCACCTCGGCGACGCCGTCCTCGAGGTGCCGGTCAGCGCGATGCTCATCCTTTCCAACGCCACCCGGGCGGCGGCCGTCGGCCGGATCGCCGAGACGGCCATCGGTACGGCCGCGGGCCTGATCGCCGGGTTCGTCTTCACCAGGCCGCGGCTGCAGCCGGCCGAGGAGGCCATCGAGGACCTGTGCCGCAAGCTGTCCGGCCTGCTGACCGCGATGGCCGACGGGCTGGCCGCCGGGTCCGCCCTGGACGCGGCGGGCGGCTGGCTGGCGCGGGCCCGCTCCCTGTCCGGCGAGGTCAGGCGGGTGGACGATGCCCTGCGCGAGGCGGAGGAGAGCCTGCGGCTCAACCCGCGCGGCATGCGCCTGCCGTACAGCCCGATCACGCTGCGGCAGAGCCTGGAGACGCTGGAGCACGAGGCGATCACGGTCCGCGTCCTGGCCCGCTCGATGGCGGACAGCTCCCGGCTGCCGCCACAAGAGAACCCGCTGCACGACCCGGAAGCCCGGCGCGGGCTCGCCGCGGTGCTGCGCGAGCTGGCCACCACAGTCACCACGTACGGCCGCCTCGCCACCGAGCACGACGCCGCCGCGCACGACCGGCTGGAGGCCGAGCTGGAGCGGCACCTGGCCGCGGCCCGTGACCAGCAGGACCGGCTGGGCGAGCTGATGCGGGCCGATCCCGCCGCCGGCCAGGCCACCTGGCCGCTGCGCGGCGAGCTGATCAGCCACCTCGACCGGCTCAGGTACGAGCTCGGGGAGAGCAAGCCGGGACGCACGGCCCGGCGCCGCCGCCGCTCCTGGCGGCGGCTGCGCCCGGCCCGGCTCCGCCCGCCGCGGCGCCTGCTCTCTCGCTAGGACGGCCCGCTAGGGCGTTACCGCCAGGTGGCTGTCCACCGCGGCGATCCCCGGAGCGGCGGCCGCGGCGGCCGCCGCGGCGCTCGCCTCCCGCATCGAGTGCACGTGCCCGTAGAGCTTGGCGGTGTGGTCGGTCACCTCGACTTTGACGTGCCGCGCGTCCACCTCGGCCTCGCGCCTGAACGCCTGCTCGATGGCCGCCTCGACGGCCTCCGGGCTGGCTGGCGGCCGGACGGTGATGAAGTTCCGCACCCCGGCCACCCCGCGGACGTGGTTGACCATCCGCTCGACCTCGCGCTTCTGGTAGTCGTAGTCCACCTCGCCGTCGAGCGTGACCCAGCCGTTCTCCACCCGGGCGTGCACCTTCCCCTCCGGGATCTGCACGTTCCACTCCAGGATGTGCGCGATCGCCGTGGCGATGTCGGAGTCGTCCCGCGGCGCCCGGGAGAACTGCACCTTCAGGTCGTTGGCCACGGCCTTGACCCCGTAGACCCGTTCGGCCGCCCGGGCCGCGGCCAGCTTCTCGGCGTAGCTCGGCACGTGGCCGGTCAGCGTCACCGCCCCGTCCTTAAC
>JBBWZH010000653.1:0-9806 GCA_039648995.1 Mycobacteriales bacterium | reverse complement strand
GCCCACGCCGTCGACTATGCCGAGAAGTGGCTGCTGACCCACCGCTGACGGACCGTGCGTCGCTCCTACGTGGGCGGTGCCTCGATGTCACAGTTCAACCGATGGCCCTCCAGCATCTTGATCGTGTTGGCGTGGTCATTTCCGAGCACTTCTCGGCTGCGCCGCGGGATGTCGTCCTGGACATGGCGTGCTTCCGCCGGCTGGCCGATCGCCCGCAGGCTGATCGCCAGGTTGCTACCGGAGGCAAGTGTCTCAGGATGGTCCTCACCGCAGCTGGCCTCATGCTCGGCCTGGTCATACAGGTTATTCGCCAGGTTGACGGCAGGCGAGCGTGTATGGATGGCTGTGCCCCAGTACGCTTCGGAGCCGTCTCAGCGTCTGCTCGGCAATGGATTTGGCACGCTGGTTATGTCCGCTGGCGCGGAGGAAGACAGCAAGGTTGTTGGCGCATGCCAAGGTGAATGGGTGATCGTCGCCCCGCACGCGCTGGTACCGGCCGAGCATGTCCTCTGACAGGTCCAGAGCACTGCTTTCGTCGCTGACCGCGAACATGTCGCAGGCCAGATTTACGGCACAGGCCAAGGTATCCGGATGATCGCTATCCGGCAATCTCCGGAACCTCGGGAGCATCGACTCGTTCAGCGCCCGTGCCCCGGCGAAGTGGCCGAGCTTCCGGAGGGACACCGCACGCCGCGGACCTGAGCGCGCGCCCGAATGGCTATCGACCGTCCGATCAGCGTCGGCGTCCGGTTTTAAGAAGGCGATACGGTGCCGACGCGCGCGTGCGCGAGTGGGCCTTGACGGCCGCCGGAAGATGCGAAAACCCTAGATACCGGAATCAAACTTGGCGTACGCGGGCTCGCATTGAGTGCTCGCCTGCTCGCTCTGAATCTCGCGTATTGAAGATGCCAGCGGAGTGCCCGCTAGCCGACTACTATTTCATACTTCGCGGCTATGTGCCTGAATGTAGTTGTTTGGGTACGCCATGTATCGTGCGGCCCTACGAGGCAAGGTCGATAGGATCTGGTCACTGTGCCGGCTCGCGCAGATGAGCCAGGTGACCGGGCCCGGAGGTGTCGGATGGTTCATGACCGGGCAGGGCGGCCGGCGGAGCCGGCGGATCTGGTGGACGTGGCCAAGCTGGTGACCGCGTACTACGTGCAGCGGCCGGACCCGGGGGTGCCCGAGCAGCGGGTGGTGTTCGGGACGTCCGGGCATCGCGGCTCGTCGCTGCGGACGTCGTTCAACGAGGGTCACATCGCGGCTACCAGCCAGGCCATCTGCGAGTACCGGGCACAGGCCGGCATCGCCGGGCCGCTGTTCCTCGGCAAGGACACGCATGCGCTGTCCGAGCCGGCGACCGCGACCGCGCTGGAGGTGTTCGCCGGCAACGACGTCACCGTGCTGGTCGACGCCCGGGACGGCTACACGCCGACGCCGTCGGTCTCGCACGCGATCCTGCGGCACAACCGGGAGCGAACCGGCGCGGCGCGGGCCGACGGCGTGGTGGTCACCCCGTCGCACAACCCGCCCAGCGACGGCGGCTTCAAGTACAACCCGCCGAACGGCGGGCCCGCCGACACCGACGTCACCGGGTGGATCGCCGACCGCGCCAACGCGCTGCTGGCCGGCGGCCTGGACGGGATCCGCCGCGTCCCGTACCAGCGGGCCAGGAACGCCGACACCACCGGCACGTACGACTTCCTCGACCGCTACGTCGCGGACCTGCCGGCCGCGATCGACCTGCCGGCGGTCAGGGCGGCCGGGCTGCGGATCGGCGCTGACCCGCTCGGCGGCGCCAGCGTCGACTACTGGGGCGAGATCGGTGACCGCTACGGGCTGGACCTCACCGTGGTCAACCCGCTGGTCGACCGCACCTGGCGGTTCATGACGCTGGACTGGGACGGCAAGATCCGGATGGACTGCTCGTCCCCGTACGCGATGGCGTCGCTGATCGCGAATCGCAAGGCGTACCAGATCAGCACGGGGAACGACGCGGACGCCGACCGGCACGGCATCGTCACCCCGGACTCCGGGCTGCTGAACCCGAACCACTACCTGGCCGTCGCGATCGGTTACCTGTACCGGCACCGGGACAGCTGGCCGGCCGGCGCCGCGGTCGGCAAGACCCTGGTGTCGTCCGCGATGATCAACCGGGTGGCGGCGGACCTCGGCCGGCAGCTGGTCGAGGTGCCCGTCGGGTTCAAGTGGTTCGTGCCCGGGCTGCTGGACGGCACGGTCGGCTTCGGCGGCGAGGAGAGCGCGGGGGCGTCGTTCCTGCGCCGGGACGGCTCGGTCTGGACCACCGACAAGGACGGCCTGCTGCTCGCCCTGCTGGCCGCCGAGATCACCGCGATCACCGGCCGGTCGCCGGGCGAGCACTACCAGGAGCTGACCGCCCGGTTCGGCGACCCGGCGTACGCCCGGATCGACGCGCCGGCCACCCGCGAGCAGAAGGCGGTGCTGGCCCGGCTCACCCCGGACCAGGTGGACGCGACCGAGCTGGCCGGCGAGCCGATTGTCGAGAAGCTGACCACCGCGCCGGGCAACGGCGCGGCCATCGGCGGGCTGAAGGTGACGACCGAGCACGCCTGGTTCGCCGCCCGGCCATCCGGCACCGAGGACGTCTACAAGATCTACGCGGAGTCCTTCCGCGGCGAGGAGCATCTGCGCCAGGTGCAGCAGGAGGCCCAGGCCGTGGTCGGCCGGGCGCTTGCCGGCTGACGACGGCCGCGGCGCGGTCACGCCCGGGTGAGGAACGCCCCGAGCCGGTCGATCTCCGCGTCGAGCGCCTTCGCGTAGGCGGCCCCGGTCGGCGCGCGGTCGACGTACCCGACCTCGACGTCGCTGCCGACCCCGGCGCAGTTGGCCCACCCGATCACCCGGTCGCGCCAGAGCAGCGGCATCGCGTAGTAGCCCAGCACGCGCTTGGCCACCGGCGTGTACGCCTCGAACCGGTACTCCCAGCCCCACAGCTGGGCGAAGCGTCGCCGGTCCCAGACCACGGGGTCGAACGGCGCGAGGAACCGTACCCGGGCCGGTGGGTCGGCCTCGACCGGCGGCACGTCGGCCGGCCACACGTAACGCGTCCCCGCGACGTCCGCCGCCGCCAGGTCGCCCCGCGTCAACAGGTCACGAATCACCGGCAACCCGCCCGGCCGGCCACCCCCGCGCATCCACGGGACCATCATGCTCACCGCGGGGCTGAGGGTGGCCACCGTCGCCGGCGCGAGGGTGCGCGCGACCCGCAGCGCCACCGTGCGCAGCCGTTCGTCGGGGTCCAGCGGCTCGCCCGGCGGCGGCGCCACCTCGTACCGGCGCACCCCGGCCACCCGGTCGGCGACCCGCAGGTGCCCGTAGTGCCGCAGCCGTTCCAGGACGAGCGTGGTCGCCGAGGACGTGCCGCCCCAGTCGTTGGTGACCGGCTCGTGCCCGAAGTGCGCCTGCACGTCGCGTGGATGCGTCACCCCCCGCTCGCGCACGAACGCCAGCACGTCGGCGGCCCGGTCGGTGAGCACGAACGCCCCGTCGGCGGCGCGGCGGTCGCGGCGCGGGTACAGGTAGGGGCGCAGCCGGCGGGCGACGAAGCCGTAGGCGTAGAGCCTGTCTTCGTCCACCTCGAGGGTGGGGTAGTGCCGGTCGAGGTCGCCGGCGCGGTAGCCGCGCACCCGGTGCCGCAGGATCAGATCCTGCGCGGGCGCCGGCGCCTGGATCGGGTCGGCCTGAACGAACTCGACCTGCGCGAGCGTGGCGGCCAGCGTGTCGGCGCCGCGGGGCAACGACCACCCGACGGCCTGACGGCGCAACCACCCCAGCGACACCATCGGGCCACTGTAGGTCGACCGGCCGACAGTGCCGTCCAGCCCGGCCATCCGGGACGGACCGCGCCGGCCCGCTACTCCTCGGCGGCGCCCGGGGCGGGGCGGCGCATGCCGTCCAGCAGGAGGGAGAGCAAGCGGTCGATCTGGCCGGTGTCGCCGGTCAGATCAGCGGTCAGGAAGACCGCGTGCACCAGCCGCATCAGCTCATTCGGCGTGATGTCAGACCGGATCGCGCCGGCCTCCTGCGCCCGGCGCAACAGCGCGCCCAGGGCCTCGCGCAGCACCGTCTTGCAGTTCGAGAGCCGTGACCCCTCTTCCCGGACCGCGGCGGCCAGCATCTCCTTGAGGCCGCGGCTGCGGACGTTGTGCTCGGCGAACGCGTACAGCCAGGTGACCAGCGCGGCGCCCGGGTCGGGCTCGTCGAGCAGCGCGATGGCTTGGTCGGACAGCGTGTCCAGCTGGACCAGGTAGCTGGCCTCCAGCAGCGCCGAGCGGGTGGGGAAGTGCCGGTAGAGCGTGCCGATGCCGACGCGGGCCTGCCGGGCGATCTCCTCCAGCGACGCGTCGGCCCCGTGCTCGGCGAACGCGGCGGCGGCCGCGGTCAGCAACCGGTCGTAGTTGCGCCGCGCGTCCGCGCGCATCGGCCGGGCCGGCTGCCCCGGCTCGGAGGTGCCCGCGGCGACGGCGCCGGGCGTGGTCATCGAACGGCTCCCGATTTCAGGTTGCGAAGCGGAGGCAGCCTCCGTATGGTTCCGGAGGCACCCTCCGATTCTATCCGGAGGCTACCTCCCCAATCATCGTCACGGAGGCGACCCTTGTCGACATCCGCGCTGTCGCGGCGGCAGACCCGCGCCGTACACCGCGTCCCGCATCCCAACCTGGTGCTGGCCGTGATCACCTGCGGTTACCTGATGGTGGTGCTCGACACCACCGTCGTGAACGTCGCGCTACCCCGCATCCAGACCAGCCTCGACTTCTCCAGCACCGGGCTGTCCTGGGTGATGAACGCGTACATGCTGGCCTTCGGCGGCCTGCTGCTGCTCGGCGGCCGCTCCGGGGACATCTTCGGCCGCCGCCGGGTGCTGCTCGGCGGCGTGGCCGTCTTCACCATCGCGTCGCTGCTGGGCGGCTGCGCGACCAGCGCCGGCTGGCTGCTGGCCGCGCGGGCCGTGCAGGGCGCCGGCGGCGCGTTCATCGCCCCCAGCGGGCTCGCGCTGATCGCGACGAACTTCACCGAGGGCGCGGCCCGCAACCGGGCGCTGAGCATCTACGCGCTGGTGGCCGGCGCGGGCGGCGCGGTCGGCCTGATCGTCGGCGGGGCGCTGACCGACCTGGCCTCCTGGCGCTGGGGGCTGTTCATCAACATCCCGGTGGGCCTGGCCCTGATGGTGCTCGCCCCCCGCTACATCCAGGAGCCGGAACGGCGGCCGGGCCGGCTCGACTTCGCCGGCGCGCTGACCGCGACGCTCGGCGTGGCCTCCCTGGTCTACGCCTGCATCCGGGCCTCCACCGAGGGCTGGACGGACAGCGTGACGCTGGCGACGTTCGTCGCCGCCGCCGGGCTGCTCGTGCTGTTCGTCGCGGTGGAGA
This sequence comes from Mycobacteriales bacterium, assembly GCA_039648995.1. Taxonomy (GTDB): domain Bacteria; phylum Actinomycetota; class Actinomycetes; order Mycobacteriales; family CADCTP01; genus JBBWZH01. The sequence goes on along the minus strand of JBBWZH010000653.1, from coordinate 4,395 downwards.
CCCGCGCGCCGGAGCCGATCATGCCGCTCTGGTTGTTCGCCAACCGGAACCGGACCGGCACGTACGCCGCGATGCTGCTCATCCCGGCCACGATGTACGGCGCGTTCTTCTTCCTGACCCAGTTCGTCCAGGAGGTGCTCGGGGTCAGCCCGCTGGTGGCCGGCCTGTCGTTCCTGCCGATCATGCTGCCGATGTTCGTCACGGTCCGGCTGGTGCCCCGGCTGCTGGCCGCGGTGGGGCCCCGGCGGCTGCAGTTGACCGGTGCGACGCTGCTGCTGATCGCCACCGCCTGGCTGAGCCGACTGACCGGGGACACCGCCTATGCCGCCGGCGTGCTCGGGCCGATGGTGCTGTTCGGGACGGGCGCCGGGCTGGTGGTCATGCCGGCGAACGTGGTGATCCTCTCCGGCGTCGGCCGGCACGAGGCGGGCGCGGCGTCCGGCCTGCTGCAGACCATGCAGTGGGTGGGTGGCTCGCTCGGGCTGGCCGTGCTGGTGACCGTGTTCGACACCGCCCGCCGCGGCGCGCCGGCTGGCAGCACCGCGGCGGCGGCGCTCAGCCGGGGCATCGGCACCGCATTCGGCGTCAGCCTGCTTTTCGTCTGCCTGGCGCTGGTGGTGCTGGCCGTGGTGGTCCGGCCGGCGGCACCGCGCCAGCAGCCGGCCGAGGTGGTGCAGGAGCCGGCCGCGGCCTGACGCACCATCGCCCCGCAACGCCACCGGGCCGGCCTGCCACTGCGATGTGGCGGGCCGGCCCGACGGGCGTGCGGAAGGTCAGCTAGCGGTTGGGCTCAGACGCCGGGGCCCTGCTGGTACCCGGGCGGCGGCGGGCCCTGCTGGTAACCCGGCGGGGGAGCCTGGTAGCCGGGCGGCGGGCCCTGCTGATACCCGGGCGGCGGGCCCTGCTGGTAGCCCGGCGGCGGGCCCTGCTGGTAGGGGCCACCCTGCGGCGGCACCGCGGCGGGCGCCTCCCGGTAGAGCAGGAACGCCCCGTACACCAGGACGGCGGCGAGGACCACGCCGATGTAGAGGCCGTACGCCCGGGTGGCGTGCGAGTCGCCGACGAGGAGCTGCAGCAGCACCAGGAGGGCCGCCAGCCCCGCGGCGGCCAGCCGTACCTGCGCCCAGGTGATGCCGCCGAGCGGCGGGAGCGTGTTGCCGGCGAGCTCCACCACGATCAACGCGACCAGGCCGACCGTGAGCAGCACGGCGATCAGGCTCGGCGCGTTGTTCCAGGCGTTGTGCGTGCCTTGGCCGCAGATCTTGCCGCCGAGTGCCCCGAGGTCGACACAAGGTGCCTTGAACCAGGGCAGGAAGGAGTCGATGAAAAACACTAGGCCGGCGATCGCGATGATCCGCCCACCGAGGGTGAGCCGGTTCAGGTTCACTACGTCTGGATCCTTCCGGGGTCACGTCGTATCACTCCTCGTGTTCAGGCCGCGAGGAGAGGAGCCATGTTCTAGCGGGCTGGGGCTTGCCGAAGTTGACAATCCTTGCCACATTTCCTGCCAGAGGCGTGCGCCGGCGGGGCAGCGTCCGGGGGAGCGGCAGCCGTGTCCATTCGCCAGTCACTTGTTGCGCCAACCGGCTTCACCGAGTTCGGCGCGCTGCTCCGGTTCCTGCGTCGCCGGGCCCGGCTCACCCAGCGCGAGTTGGGTGACGCCGTGGGCTACAGCGAGGCGCAGATCTGCCGGCTGGAGCAGGCGCGGCGATTGCCCGACCCGAGCACGGTGGCCGCGCTGTTCCTGCCCGCGCTGCGGCTGGCGGACGAGCCCGAGCTGGCCGGCCGGCTGCTGGAGCTGGCCACCGCCGCCCGCGCCGGCCGCCGCCGCGGCCGGCCGCCCGGACACGACACGCACGACCTTCCGGGCTACGCACCTGCCGGTGACGACGCCCCGGGCCACGCACCTGCCGGTCACGGCCCTCCGGGCCACGCACCTCCCGGCCAGGGCGCTCCGGACAACGCACCGGCCGGTGACGGCATGGCCGGCGGTTACGGCGTCCCCGACGCGTTCGACCGGGGCGTGCCGCCGCCGCGCCGTCCGGCGGGCGCCCGCCCGCTGGGCGTCCCGGCGGTCCCGGCCCCGCCCCGGCACCTGGTCGCCCGGCCGGCGGCGCTGAGCCGGCTGCGGTCCCGGCTGGACGCCGAGCGGCTCGTCGTGCTGAGCGGGCTGGCCGGGGTCGGCAAGACGACGCTGGCCGGCACGCTGGCCCGGGACCTGGCCGGCTCGCACGTCGTCTGCTGGCTCGCCCCCACCCCGGGGCCGCCGCTGACCGCCGACACGCTGCTGTACCGCCTGTCCCGCCTGCTCCCCGGCCGGGCCGAGCTACCCGGCCGGGCCGAGCTACCCGGCCGGCCCGAGCTACCCGGCCGGGCCGAGCTACCCGGCCGGGGCGAGTTGCGCGGCCGGGCCGGGTTGCCCGGCCGGCCCGAGCCGGACGGCCGGGCCGGGTTGCCCGACCGGGCCGAGCCGGACGGCGGGCTGCCGGAGCGGGTCCACCAGCTGCGGGTGGGCCTGGCCGGTCAGCCGGTGCTGATCTGCGTCGACAACGCGCACCTGCTCCGGGACGCCCCGGACGTGCTGGCGCTGCTGGTCGAGCTGGCCCAGGCGCCGGTCGCCGTGCTGCTGGTCAGCCGGGAGGAGCTGCCGCTGCCAGGCACCGCGGTGGTCCGGCTGGGCGGGCTGGAGGAGGCCGAGGGCCGCGCGCTGATCGGGCTGCTGAACGGCGGCGTTCCGGCCGGCCTGGCCGACCGGCTGCTGGCCCGCACCGGCGGCAGCCCGATGCTGCTGCGGCTGGCGCTCGGCCACCTGAACGCCGACGACCCGGACGCGACGATGCTGGTCGACCGGCTGGAGGCGCAGCCGGAGGTGGCGTCCTACCTGGCCGAGACCACGCTGGGGCGGCTGGCCGCCGGCAGCCAGCGGCTGGTCGCGCTGCTGTCGGTGTTCCGCCGCCCGGTCGACCTGCACGACGAGACGCTGCTGGAACTGTGCGACGCGTTGGACCGGGCCACGGACGGTCCGTACGACCTGCTGGCCGCGATCGGCGAGCTGCAGCGCCGGCAGATCATCGACCACCCCGCGCGGGCGGCCCTGCACCCGCTGTTGCGTGACCACGGCTACGCCACGCTGATCTCGGACGTGGGCCGCCGCCGGCGGCTGCACCGGGTGGCCGCGGAGTGGTCCGAGCGGGTCGCCGACGACGTGCTGGAGGCGGCCTGGCACTACACCCGGGCCGGCGACGCGGACGAGGCGGCCGACCTGCTCGCCGCCCGGGCCATCGCCCTGGTCGAGCGCGGTCAGGCGTTCGCCGCCGGTGACCTGGCCGCCGACCTGCTGCGGGCGGTGCGCACCACCGCCGAGCCGGACCCGGACGTGATCCGCCAGCTGCTGATCGCCCGCGGTGACCTGCTGGCGCAGACCGACCGGGCGGCCGAGGCCGAGGCCGCGTACCGGGAGGCGTTCGTCCTGCCGGCGCCGCCGCTCGTCCGCGGCCAGGTCGGCTGGCGGCTGGCCAACGTGCTGCTGGAGCGCGGCGGGGTGGCCGAGGCGCTGGAGCTGTGCCGGGCCGCCGGCGCCGGGCTGTCCGACCGGGACGCGGTGGTGGTCGGGCAGCTGGCCGCGGTCGAGTGCCGGGCGCACCTGATGCTGTCCGACCACGACACGGCGATCTCGGTCGGTCGGTACGCGCTGGACCTGGCCGACCGGATCGCGCCGGTCTCGCCGCAGGTGTCCGCCGAGGTGGCGGCGCGGGTGCACGCGGTGCTCGGGGTGGTGCGCCGGCTGCGCCGGGAGACCGCGGCGGCGTTGGCGCACCTGGGCAGCTCGGTCGCGGCGGCGCGGATGGCCGGCCTGCCGCAGCTTGCCGCGCGCTCCACGTTCAACGTCGGCGCGCTCCGGTTCGAGCAGGGCGAGCTGGTGGAGGCCAGCCGGATCTTCGCCGAGCTGCTGCCGGACATGCGGGGCCGCGGCGACAGCTACGGCGCCGGCCGGGTGCTGCACGCGATGGGCGTGATCCGGCTGAACCGGGGTGACCCGGCCGACGCGATCCGGCTGCTGGACGAGGCCGTCGCGGCCAAGCGCGCGCTCGGTGACCTGACCGGTGCCGCCACATCCGAGCACAGCCAGGCGCTGGCGTTGCTCGCGCTCGGCCGGCTGGCCGAGGCCCGGCAGCTGGTGGACCGGGTGCTGGCGGCGTCCACCAGCAGCGGCGAGCGCTGGACCCGGGCGCACTTCCTGGACACCGCGGGCATGGTCGCGCTGGTCGGGGGTGACCATGCCCGGGCCGCCCGGATGTTCACCGACGCGCAGGCGCTGGCCGCCGAGATCCACGCCGACCCGCACCTGTCCGCGTTGCTGCAGGTGCACCTGGTGCTGACCCGGCTGGCCGCGGG